>JAESQH010000189.1 GCA_016765235.1 Paracoccaceae bacterium | reverse complement strand
CTATTGAATGCAGAGCGAGCAGTAACTATAAACAAGTATGATTATCGTAACTGGATGGTGTTAGGAAATGTGCACACGCAACTCTCGCTTATGGGTGCAGACGATACTTTCGAAAAGAGTCTTGATAGTTATGATAGGGCAATTGAACTGGCACCAAAAGATCCACTTGTTCTGCTACGGAAAGCTCAATTACTCTACTATCTTGGTAAAGATGAAGCAGGAGCTCGAGTCGTCCTTACTAAGAGTCTTGAGTTAAAATCTGACTACCTACCAGCGAAATCTTTCTTGGATGTGCTGAATCAAGTGGAATAGAAAGAGGTCTACACTCACTGTGTAAAAGCTAACTGCTTGCGGTGTAGTGACTCGCGCTTCCACATGAAGCTTTCGATATAGTAATGAGGAAAGCTGATGAGTATTCCTGCATATACGATTCCTGTATAGATGTTCAGTTCGTAACGTATTGTATATGCGAAGAGCATGCCAAGTACGGGGAGCAGTATGATGATTGGGATTTTTAATGGAGCTAAAACTTTGTAGATATTATTCTTCATACTATCAGCATTACGGTTAGTATCGTGGGTGATGTAGAAAATAAAGGCAGTGATATCATGCGTAAAGCGTAGGACGAAAATAGAAAAAAAGACGTAGCCAAGCAAGAAAAAGAGAACTCCAGACAGAAGCATAAAAATTGTTGCTACAAGATATTTTCGACCGATACCTTTCTTTGTCTGCAAATAAATAATACTACTCAGGACTAAAAATAAAATAAGGATTGCAGTAAAAAAGATAGTTACGTAACTCGGGGGTAGATTGGTAATAAAATTGAATTCTAGTAAGTATAGTTGGATTGAAATGGCGAGAGTAACGGCTGATAAGCTCCAGGGTGTGTAGAGAACATGCTTTACACCAATAATCATTGTAGCAATACCTGTTTGCTGCATAACCACGTGATACAGAGTAGCCGCAACCATTAATACAATTCCAAGGTTCAGATTAATATAGGTAACTACAAGTCCGACAACCAGAATAATAGGTAGAACATGGAGTAGTTTCTTTTTGTAGAAGCGTAGGTATTCCTTATCTGCAAAGCTGAAGAAGCTGGCAAACACATGAGGGAGTTCAAAGAAAAGAAGATAGAGAAAAGCAGTTACTAATGTCACCGATGTGTATGGCTGTAGGATCCTGTCTAGTACAAATATATCAATTAAAACTATTCCCAAAAGAATAGGTACAATGGCATATACGGCCAATAGCCAGTGGAACGAGATATTCATTTTTGTAGAGGACAGCATAGGTTGCTCGCATAGTATCACAATATATTTGAGACATAGTGAACATGCTTTTTATAATGTAAATAACTAAACTTATCTCTGCAAAGAAAAATAATACAGAGTAAACAGTGTTAGAATATAGGGAAATAATAAAAATTATAGTATGACTAAAGTAGCAATAAATGGTTTTGGAAGAATTGGACGAGCTTTTTTTAAGCTTGCATCTGGACGTGATGATTTAGAAATAGTCGCGATTAACGACCTTGGAGATAAAGAGAACCTTGAGTATCTACTTAGGTACGATTCTGTGTATGGAAAAACGGATGACGATATCGTGAATCAATTTAGTAGAGTTAAATTTTTACAAGAACGCGAACCTCAAAACTTACCTTGGAGTGATTTAGATATTGATATCGTAGTTGAATCAACTGGAATTTTTACCAGCTATGAAAAAGCAAAGGTACACTTAGCTGCAGGTGCAAAACGTGTAGTAGTTTCTGCGCCATTAAAAGATGATCCTGAAGAAGCTGGTGTCGTTGGCGCCACTGTACTTATGGGAGTAAACGAAGACGCTCTTACTAATTGTCAGGTAAGCTCCAATGCATCCTGTACCACGAACGCCGGAAGTCCAGTAATTGGCATCTTAGATGAATCAATAGGTATTGAAAAAGCGATGCTTAACACTATTCATGGATACACAGCCACACAACGTACAGTCGACGGACCCTCAAAAGGAGATCCGCGACGTGGACGTGCTGCTGCGGTTAATATGATACCGACTACAACTGGTGCGGCAAAAGCTACTACACAGGCACATGAACAACTGAAAGATAAATTTGATGGGATCGCAATACGGGTACCTGTACCAAGTGGCTCTATCGCAGATATTACTTTTATTGCCAAGCGCGACACTAGTATTGAAGAAATAAACGAAGTACTCACGAACGCTGCAGGAAATGTGCGATGGAGTAGCGTGTTTACAGTAACTAATGAACCATTAGTTTCAACGGATATAATCGGAGATACTCACGCTTCAATTGCAGATTTAAGTATGACACGGGTAGTAGGAGGTAACTTGGTAAAAGTTCTTGCCTGGTACGACAACGAAGTAGGGTATGCACAGTCACTGGTTGATCATGTTGCTAAGTCAGGATCTCATATTTAAATATGAAAATCTATTTTGCAACAGACCACGCTGGGTTTGAACTCAAAGAAGAGTTGATTACCTTTGTGCGTGATGAACTTCATTATGAAGTACATGATTTTGGTGCCAGTTCGTTCGATGCTGCTGATGATTATCCTGATTTTGTGACACCAGCTGCACAAGCAGTGAGTAATGAAAAGGAGTCACGAGCAATTATTCTAGGAGGCTCAGGACAGGGAGAAGCAATGGTAGCCAATCGAATTGCAAACATTCGAGCTACTGTGTATTACGGAGGTGATCTCGATATAGTAAAACTATCACGAGAGCATAATGACGCTAATGTACTTAGTATTGGCGCTCGGTTTGTAACCAGTAAAGAAGCAAAGGAAGCAGTACAGTTATGGCTTGCAACAGATTTTCCACAAGAAGAACGTCACGTACGACGTATTGAAAAAATTGACAGTGCTATACACATATAGTCAATAAAGCTGCCGCACGAATGCTACTATTAAGATATGCCAAATAATAAAGTTACTTTTGATGAACCTGGAATGAACTACGGCTCAGGTCCTCGCGGACCACGACAGTCGTGGATTACAAAAATTGTCCTAAAACTAGGACTCGCAAAAGACCCCAGGCAGGCAGTAGTAGTACTTATTGCCATTGGGATTCTTGCCGTAGTCGTTGGGTTTGTTTTGTGGCCAAAAACTGGTGCGTACGAAATAGTACCGCAGCCAGGACTCGATCTCACTGTGCGACAAAACTAATATGATTGACACACGTCCTATAATCGAGCCAGCTATTATGGCCGATGAGTGGGAGACACTAGTTGTTCAAATCGAGAAAATTGCAAAAAGTGCAACACATATACAAATTGATGTAATGGATGGGGTCTTCGTACCATCTAGAAGTTTTCCATATAACGAAACAGCTTTTGATGAGCAACAGATACCGTATTCAGATACGATTAATTTTGGTGTACATCTTATGGTGCAGAATCCACAAATTGTGGGACACCAATTTATTCAAGCAGGTGTGAAAAGAGTAGTCGCACAAATTGAAGGATTTCGTGAGGGGAGTGCATCTCGTATTTTTAACGAGTGGAAACAATCAGGAGTACAGACTGGCGTCGCGCTATTATTGGATACGCCTCTTTCTGTCATTGATCCACTTATCGAAAATGGAGATGTTTCTACCGTTCAAGTGATGAGTATCGCTCGTGTTGGTTATCAAGGAGAGAAATTTGATGAACGTGCACTTGTACGCATACGTGATATTCGTACAAGGTATCCAGATGTTACAATAGCGGTAGACGGTGGTGTAAATAGAGAAACACTCCAGTCGCTACTTGATGCTGGCGCCAATGTCTTTGGTATTGGTTCAGCAATTATGCAACAGGAAAATCCAGAAGATGTGTTGAAAGATTTCACTAACACCTATCATGCTCACTGATTCAAAAATAAAAGAGTTAGAATCCACAGCGAATACTATTCGTCAGGATATTATAGAAATGCTGCTTGAAGCTGGAAGCGGACACACTGCAGGACCTTTAGGTATGGCGGATATTTTTACCCTACTATATTTTCATATCATGAATCATGACCCCAAGAATCCATCTTGGGAGGATAGAGATAGAATAGTACTTTCCAATGGTCATATTTGCCCCGTGCAATATGCGACTATGGCGCGTGCTGGATATTTTTCTGTTGAGGAGCTAAAGACACTTCGGAAGTTTCATTCACGTCTTCAGGGGCATCCTCACCGTGAATATTTACCCGCACTTGAAATAAGTTCAGGGCCACTTGGTAGTGGATTAGGTCAAGCAGTTGGTATGGCTATTGGAGAGAGAATGGATAAAGGACGCAATACTGATAAATATATATATGCTCTTCTCAGTGATGGTGAAATGGATTGCGGAATTATATGGGAGAGTGCCATGCTTGCCGGGCGAGATAAGTTACAAAACCTTATCGCTATAATTGATCGTAATGGAATACAGATAGACGGATATACTTGGGACATAATGCCATTGGAGCCATTAAAGGCAAAATGGGAATCTTTTGGATGGCATGTTATTGAGGTAGATGGTCATAATTTCCGTGCACTTGATGAGGCTATTGGTGAAGCTCAATCAGTAAATGATAAGCCGTCAGTACTCATAGCACACACTATTCCAGGTAAGGGAGTGCATGAATTTGAGCGTGATTATCATTGGCATGGTAAGCCACCCAAAAAGGAAGAAGCAGACATGGCACTGAGAGAGCTTCGTACTCTCGGTGGTAGAGTAGTTAGTGAGCATGAATAAAGGAAGTACGAAACAAACAATTAGCCTATGTTAAATATCACACAAAGACTCAACAAAAAAATATTAGACGATGATGTCGAACAAGTACCAGTTCGGAACGGGTTCGGAGAAGGATTGCTAGAAGCTGCAGATAATGACAAGTCTATTGTAGGACTATGCGCGGACCTTACGGAATCAACTCGGATGAAGGCTTTCGCTGATAAATATCCTGAACGTTTTGTACAAATGGGTGTAGCAGAGCAGAACTTGGCGGTGGTGTCGTCAGGACTTGCTTCAACAGGCAAGATACCTTTCATTACTTCATACGCAATGTTCTCGCCTGGACGCAACTGGGAACAGATACGTACTACTATTTGCTATAACGATCGACCTGTAAAAATAATTGGAAGTCATGCAGGAGTTTCTGTTGGTCCTGATGGTGGAACACATCAAGCTATTGAAGATTTAGCAATAATGCGTGTTATTCCACGTATGGAGGTTATTGTACCTTGTGACGCACCTGAGGCACGAAAGGCTACTAATGCGATTGCTCAAACAAGTAAACCAACCTATATGCGTCTTGCACGCGAAAAGACTCCGGTTATGACAACTGAAGAAACGTCATTCGAAATAGGAAAGGCATATGAAATGTGGCGTAACGAGAAAGTAGATGTAGCGATTATTGGCTGTGGTCCATTACTGCATCATGCTCTTGTAGCAGCACAGGAACTTGCTGAAGAAGGTATAGGAAGTGTTGTTTTGAATAGTCATACAATTAAACCGCTTGATATAGAAACGATTACAGGACTGGCACGCGAAGCCGGAGCAGTGGTTTCAGTAGAAGAGCACCAGGCAGCAGGTGGTTTAGGGGGCGCCATTGCTGAGGTGTTAATGCAGACAAACCCAGTTCCCATGGAGTTTATAGGAGTTAAGGATAAGTTTGGACAATCCGGAACACCTAATGAACTTGTCGTACATTACGAATTGGACGCAGCTGCGATTGCAGATGCGGTACGGAAAGTTATAAAAAGAAAATAAAAAACCCTCGATAGCGAGGGTTTTTTATTTAAGGACGTACACAGTAGACAGGGTCTGCACAGTTAACTGCACCTACAGTTCCATCAATATCATTAGAGAGTGCGCTATGGCTAGTATTTTCCATATTTACTCCCACTACATAATTTGTACAAGAACCTGAATCAATAGAACATGTTGCTCCAGTATTGGTAAGGTTATCGTAATAGTAGACTGTGCCAGTACGTGGGTCAGTCGGTACGCTAGGGATGTGACCTGCGTCAGAGAGAGCAGATAATGCATCAGGATATTCTGGAGGAAATGAATCATCGAAAATGAGTTCCAATGCTGTTTGCAGTTGTTTGGTATCAGAGAGACGTCGAGCGTCGCGTGATTTAAGTCGAGCAGTGTTTAGTGAGGCCAGTACCACACTTGAAAGCATGCCTATAATAAATGGCACAATTGAACAAATCGGTACGCCGGCTGAAATTTATTCTTCGCCTGTTAGCTTGTTTGCAGCCAGATTCTTTTCTGAATTGAATATATTAGACGGTGAATTGCAAAATGGTGTTGCTGATACGTGTCTTGGAAAAATTAGTATTGATTTTATTTCTTCTAAATCTAATGAAAAAATTAGTGGCAAAGTTGCTGTTTGTGTTCGCCAAACCGATATTAGTTTGAAGGCAATTGATGTTTCAAAAAGTAGTGCAGCAATTAAATCTAGTGAAAATGACGTGATTGGGCGTGTTGTTGCGCGGCGTTTCTTGGGGAATGTCGAAGTGTTGGATGTCGTGATTGAGAGTCGTGAAGAGCCACTCAAAATACGCCTAAAAGCTGGGGTATTGCCACAGTCTACATCATTGGTCATGGTCAGTGTGAATAAGAATAAAGCGATGGTCTATAAGAGATAGAAGTTTATTCACCTAAAGTATCACAATAATATGAATTTTATGGATGTAATTTCGCCTGATATTCACCATATATATGAAGAAAATAAAAATAGACAATAAAGCGCACATAGAAGCTTGCAGTTAACTGGTTAGGCAGTCTATTGTGCACAAAATTAGGCAAGAGCCTTTAACGTTTAAGTATGGAGTGAGTTATGGGACAGATTGGTATCTGGCAAATTGTAATAATCGGTGTTGTTGTGGTTTTGCTGTTTGGACGTGGTAAAATTTCTGGTGTGATGGGTGATGTTGCAAAAGGCATTAATGCATTCAAAAAAGGCATCAAAGAAGAAGCAACGGAAACAGCACAAACAATAGAACAAAGCGCTGAAGAGACTGTTTCTAAAGTTAAAAAGAAAACTAAAAGCTAAATTTCAGTCCTTTAGTTAGTCCTTTAGAATGTTTAACTCTCTTATTTGCTGGGGAATAATCCTTGTTTGATATTGGTATGTCCGAAATATTGGTGATTGCAGTTGTTGCAATTGTTGTGGTTGGACCAAAAGATTTGCCAAAACTATTGCGCACAGTTGGTAAAACAATTTCGGGCGTAAAACGCATGGCTGGCGATTTTCAGCAGCAATTTAACGATGCGATTGAAGAAAGCGATTTAGCCGATCTTAAAGACATTGCAACTGGCAAGTCTTTAAATCCGTTAGATAGTATAAAAGATGTTGTTAGTGATGTTAAAAATGATTTTATGAGTAGTCTTGATGACGATTCAAAAAAATCAGATGATGGCGATGTAGCCTCTTTATTCCCAGAAAATGAGACTAGCAAAAGATTAGCTAAAGTTGATGCTAAGAATGAAGCTGCTGTTAAGAAAACTGCTAGTTTAGCTTCAACATCTAAGGCAAAGCTGAAATCAAAATCTAGCAAGCAAGTTTCGAAGAAGGCAATTACCAAGAAAGTGTCTACTAAGAAAGCTACTGTGGCAAAGTCAGCCTCGAAGACTGTTTCTAAGTCTAAGACTGCCTCTAAGGTTGACCCAAAAACAAACAGTAAAAATAAGACTGTAACCAAGCGTGCTACCAAGAGTGTTAAGACATGAGCGATTTGAGTACTGAAGTTAAAAATCAAGACGCTAATGATGACCCTAATGTTGATGGTGAATTTTCAGACAGCAGCGCTCCTTTGATTGAGCATTTAGTTGAGTTGCGTCAGCGCTTGGTAAAAGCACTGATTGCAATTGCTGTGTTCTT
>JAESQH010000188.1 GCA_016765235.1 Paracoccaceae bacterium | reverse complement strand
TGATTTGCGAGCACGATACCGTATTGTTTCGTCTTTGTTTGCACCTGGCCTTGGCGTTTTGAACGCACGACGATATTGTTTGAGCTCTTTGCCGCCAGGGCAGATATACAAGTCATTCTCGGTATCAAAAGTGAAGTCGGCGCGCTCAAAAGTTCCGTCTTTACGCCCGGACTTATCCCCTCTCGTGCATGTAAACATGCACTGCCGGGCAGCGAATTACCGGAATATGCGGCGCGATCCCGCGCTTCTCGACTAGCCAATCCAACATTGGCCCCGAGCCATATGCTGTATCTGCAATTAGGCGTTCGGGCATAAGGTCATGCACCTTTTTAACCCGATCAATCATGGTTTTGACGGCCCCAACCTCGGCTTGCCGAATGGAACGCGTGGCTTCAACATCCATGATCACAGCATTGTCGGTATCGATCAGATAGTTCGTAGAATAAGCAAAGTACGCAGGCCCGCCACGCGCACCGGTCCATTGGGATGCCGGATCCGAGTGTGAGATAAACTTGGGTACAACGGGGCTGGCTGCACCAAAAGCCGCGTCATCAAGTGTTTCCAGATATTCCCGAACCGCACGGGGAGCGTCGACGGGATCAATCACTTCAGGGTTCCAGTCTGCCTTCGGCGTGGAGTTCTGGCGATTGGCATCGGCGGCAATAATGCTCGCGTCAGCCGCATAACGCTGGCCGCTCGCCAATCCAGCGTCGATGCATTGTGCAACCACCGTTTCAAATACGTGCCGGAGCATATCGCTGTCGCGAAACCTTCCGTGGCGGTTCTTTGAAAAGGTTGAATGATCGGGGATAGGGTCCGTCAGGTCCAGCTTGCAAAACCAGCGATATGCAAGATTGAGATGAACCTCATCACACAGCCGCCGTTCGGACCGGATGCCCATGATATATCCGACCAGTAGCATGCGCATCATCAGTTCTGGATCAATCGACGGTCGTCCGGTTGAGCTGTAAAACTCGGTCAGATGCTTGCGAACACCAGATAAGTCGACTGCGCCGTCTATTGCCCGCAAAACATGATCGGGCGGGACATGATCCTCAATCGAAAATTCATAAAACAATGCGCCTTGTGCTTCCTGTTTTGGGCCCATCATCGTTAGCAATCTCCTATATCAATAAGGAGATTGAATCAGCCAAACGCACCAAAATCAAGTGGAGTTTTTCAACAGAATAGGCCCTAACCAACCATGTCTATTTCCACCCTTTTCATTGCTATGTCAGTTTATGAATAAATAATCTCCGGCTTTTCTAGAAATGTAAATCCCCAGCTAAAGGTAAGCGTCCGGTGAACCGGCAGTTGCCAGTTCAGTCTTTTGACCGAGTTAACCGCAAAAGTTGGTGACGGAGTTTGTCAGGCGGCGTTTTTGTTTTGGGTTTCGATTATCTCTATCCCGTCTTTGAATATGATGCCTTGGATGACTTTTGGCAATTGATTTTTGCCCCTCAATCTCAACCACCGCTTCTCAGCCTCTTTTATGAGCTTGAATACCATCACCTTGGCGGTGTTTCGCTTCAGGCACCCCTTGGTTCTTCTGGTCCTGTGGCGGACGGTGGCAAAGGTGCTTTCAATGGGGTTTGTGGTGCGTATGTGTTTCCAATGCTCTGCTGGAAAATCATAAAATGCCAGAAGAGCATCCCGATCCTTTGTTAGACAGGCAACGGCTTTATCATATTTGAGCTCGTATTTTGCACAGAAGAGGTTGAAGGCTTTCCCGGCATCGGCCTTACTATCCGCCATCCATATTTGGTGTAAATCCGCCTTTGCCTTTGCTTGCAGAGCCTTGGGCATTTTATTGAGGATATTGGCTGTTTTATGAACCCAGCAGCGCTGTTCCTTTGTCTGGGGAAAAATCTTGCGCAATGCCGCCCAAAACCCCAAAGCACCGTCACCTACCGCGAGTTTAGGCGGGGCCTTCAAGCCACGGGCCTTTAGATCAAGGAGTAGTTCACTCCAGCTCTGCATGCTTTCACGATAGCCATCGGTAAAGCCGACAAGTTCCTTCTTTCCCTCGGGCGTTGCCCCGATAATAACCAACATACACTGGCTTTCCTGCTCCATTGGGGCCTGAAAATAGACCCCGTCCGCCCAGATATAAACGTAATTCCGGGCCGATAAATCCCGCTTTTCAAAAGCGCTGAGTTCTCCTTGCCAGACTTTTCGCAACCGCAGAACCGTATCGCCGGACAGATTGGGCGCATCGGCCCCCAGCAAGGCACTGAGCGCCGCCTGAAAATCGCCTGAGGAAACGCCCTTCAAATAAAGCCAGGGAATAAGCGCATCCAGGCTTTTGCTGCGGCGCATGTATTTGGGCGCGACTGTGGGCAGAAACAAAAGCCGATCCCGCGTCTTGCCAGCGCGATCCCGAACACGAGGCTGCCTGATTTTAACCGCCCCAATCCCGGTCTGAATTTCCCGCTCGGGTAAATGCCCATGACGTACAAGCCGGGCTCGCCCATCCTCAAGCTGTTCTTGAGCATGGCAGGCCATAAAGCTGGCAACCTCCGCCTCAATGGCCTGGGTCAACAGCGCCTGAGCGCCGCTGCGCAGAACAGATGTGAGCTGATCGCAAAATTCCCCTGGCTGTATGAGGGGTGTAACTGTAGTCTCTGTCATGGCGTATCTTTCCTTTCCTGGAAATATTGGATGCATGAATCACATCCATGATACGCCACCTGAAAATTATGCCATCACCAAGATTCGCGGTTAACTCCTGGTTGAACTGGCAAAAGCTATTAAGATAGCGGCTAAAATCGTATTTTTCATAAGTATACCTTTCAAACGTGGTTCTTGTTGTTAGCTACAGATACCATTATTTTGCAGACGTGGCAATTTTCATTTGTGTAGTTCCCGCCAATCCAGTTGGCGAGCAGGTTGAATCCGAAAATGATTAGGTGGCCTAGGATTGTAATGCGAATTCCCGCATCTGGAAGGCAGAACTGGCTGCTAATCTTTTTAGGAAGCGCTGCTTTTCAATAACCAGAAGTGAGATCAGCGAGGACATCGGATTTCAATATTGGGAAAGGCGCATCCAATATTCTTCTGTCGCCACGTAGTTGTGGTTCAGTTGCTGGCAACGCCAATATTATCGACGAAATCTT
>JAESQH010000187.1 GCA_016765235.1 Paracoccaceae bacterium | reverse complement strand
GTGCGTGTTCTACTTGAAAATCCAGAACATCTTTTAGTGCCGGGTCATTTTATTACAGCCGAAATCAATCTCGCTGAGACCGCAGTGGCTGTGGCTATTCGAAGCGAGGCAGTTCAAATGGTCGAAGAACATAACGTGGTATTTGTTCAAGAAGAAGAAGGTTTTGAGCCGAGAGAAGTAATTTTGGGTCGCACCGATGGTGAGTTTATTGAAGTGTTGGTCGGTTTGAAAGTTGGCGAAACATACGTCACCAAAAATAGTTTTATTCTCAAAGCTGAAGCAGGTAAAGGGGATATAGAAGATGATGATTAAAATCTATTTCACTCAAGTTTCTCGAACTTTCCCTTCGTTGTCGCCTGCACCAGGCGACACCTTAGATCATACTATTAAAAGGATCTCACAATGATCGATAAGTTAATCCAATTTTCCATCGCGCGGCGCTGGTTAGTGATGTTCCTCGTCGCCATTACGGCCGCGGTGGGTGTCTGGAATTACCAGAAACTGCCGATTGATGCGGTGCCGGACATTACCAACGTACAAGTTCAAATCAATACCGAAGCGCCCGGTTATTCACCGCTTGAAGTCGAGCAAAGGATCACCTACCTGGTGGAGCTTGCTATTACCGGATTGCCTTATGTGGAAGATACACGCTCAATATCGCGCTACGCTTTATCCCAAGTAACAGTGGTTTTTGAAAAAGGCACGGATATTTATTTTGCCCGTAACTTGATTAATGAACGACTACAGCAGGCTAAAAGTAAAATGCCCGAGGGAATTGAGCCTGTCATGGGGCCAGTGGCGACCGGTCTCGGTGAAATATTTCATTACGCTGTCCATGCTGAAAAAGGTGCAAAACAAGCCAATGGTGAAGCCTATGATTCAACCGCATTACGAACTTTGCAAGATTGGGTGATCCGTCCGCAGCTTCGCCTTGTTCCCGGCGTCACTGAAATTAATACCATTGGTGGATTTGAAAAACAATTTCATATAACGCCAAATCCAGCACAGCTTCTGGCGTTTCAATTGACTTTTGATGATCTCGTGGATGCGATCCAGAAAAATAACGCGAACGTTGGCGCAGGCTATATCGAAAAAAATGGCGAGCAGTATTTGATCCGTGCACCGGGGCAAGTAACTGGCATAGCCGATATCGAAAAAGTTATTGTGGCCAATCGAAACGGTATCCCAATTACCATTAGCCAAGTAGCAGAAGTGGGTTTTGGAAAAGAACTGCGTACCGGTGCTGCTACGCTGAATGGCGAGGAAACCGTTCTGGGCACCGCAGTGATGTTATTAGGCGGTAATAGTCGTACCGTTTCTGAAGCGGTTTCAGCAAAACTAGTTGAAATCAATAAAACATTGCCAAAAGGCGTCATCGCCGAAGCGGTTTATGACCGTACTGTATTGGTGGATAAAACCATTGCCACGGTACAAACTAACTTGGTCGAAGGCGCCATTTTAGTGGTGGTTGTGTTGTTAGTCATGTTGGGCAATGTACGAGCTGCTCTGCTGACCGCGATGGTTATTCCGCTATCGATGTTAATGCTGATGACCGGTATGGTTGTAACTGAAGTCAGTGCCAATCTGATGAGTTTAGGCGCGCTTGATTTTGGTTTAATTGTTGATGGCGCGGTGATTATTGTCGAAAACTGTATTTTGCGATTAGCCGGACGACAACACCATCTCGGCCGCATCTTGAAACTGGACGAGCGGTTTCAAACGGTTTTTGCTGCGACTCGTGAGGTATTTACTCCCAGTCTCATCAGTGTTCTGGTGGTCATTCTGGTCAATCTCCCGATTCTTGCACTGACTGGCGTCGAAGGAAAAATGTTCACCCCGATGGCGATGGCAGTCATCATGGCATTAGTAGCGGCGTTAATCTTATCGCTTACTTTTGTGCCTGCCGCAGTCGCATTACTGTTAACGGGTCATATCGAAGAAAAAGATAACCTCATCGTTAGAAACGCCAAACGTTTCTACACGCCTATTTTGGAAATGGCCTTGAAATTACGTCTACCTATTTTAGGTGCGGCCATAGCGTTTGTGTTTTTTTCCGGCTGGATGGCTTCAAAAATGGGCACAGAGTTTATCCCAAATTTAGACGAAGGTGATCTCACGATTCAAGCCTTGCGCATTCCGGGTACCAGTTTAACCCAGTCAATTGATATGCAATTTCAACTTGAAAGAACCGTTTTACAAGTACCCGAGGTTAAGACCTATTTTGCCCGTGTAGGAACGGCCGAAGTGGCCAGCGACCCCATGGGGCCAAATATTTCGGATGGTTATGTGATGTTAAAAGATCGCAAAGACTGGCCTGATCCGAAAAAGACTAAAGCGCAATTGGTTGAAGAAATTGAGGAAAAACTTAATTTAGCCTCTGGTAATGCTTTTGAAATCGGTCAACCTATCCAGCAAAGAGTTAATGAGCTTATTTCTGGGGTACGTTCCGATCTTGGTATCAAAATCTATGGCGATGATTTAAATCAATTACTGAAATCGGGCGGAGAGATCGCTGCAGTACTCAATACGATTGAGGGAGCAGAAAGCGTTAAAGTTGAACAGGTTACCGGTTTACCAATCCTGTCAGTCGAAGCTAACCGCAGTGCGCTGTATCGCTATGGCCTGAATGTCTCGGAGGTACAAGAAGTACTTGCCGTAGCCACAGGCGGCAAAGACGCGGGATTAGTCTTTGAAGGCGACCGTCGGTTCAAGATAGTTGTCAGATTAACTGAAAAGTTACGCAGTGACTTAACCGCTCTAGAGCGGCTACCCATACCACTCCCCAATGGGGGTTATGTTCCTTTAAGAGAAGTCGCAACACTCAAACTAGCGCCTGGAGCCAATCAGATCTCTCGTGAGAATGGCAAAAGACGGCTGGTCGTCAGCGCCAATGTACGCGGTCGCGATCTGGGCGGTTTTGTGACTGAGGTGCAACAGAAAATCGAACAGCAAGTCGCTTTACCGCCGGGTTATTGGTTAGGTTACGGCGGCACTTTCGAGCAGCTGCAATCAGCGAGCGAGACTCCATAGGCATTGTTAAAAGTTCACTGAAATAAATTTAGCATTCTATTTGCAACCACAGCGATTCTTCTGTCAATGTTTTCAACAGATTAATTAACAATTTCAAATTGAGTGAAAAGAATGGCTTTTAGAAAAAGAATACTATTTGTGAATTTGATTTAAAACATCAATTAAGATATTACAACCTTTAATAAGCTCTTTGTTTGTAATGGTTAGGGGAGGGGTGATACGAATAGCGCTAGGCTCAAAGAGCAACCAGAATAAAATCAATCCAGCATCTTGGCACTTTAAAATGGCTTGATTTGCGATTTCT
>JAESQH010000186.1 GCA_016765235.1 Paracoccaceae bacterium | reverse complement strand
GGTGACGAGGTTTGTAATGCGCTGCAACGGCTGGGGGTTCGCACCATCGCCGACCTTGCCGCGTTGCCGCGCACCACATTAGCGCGGCGTTTCGGGGCGGATCTGTTGTTGCGTCTGGATCAGGCATTGGGCGACCAGCCCGAGCCGGTCTCCCCAAAAAAGCCACCAATAAACTTTGCGGTGCGCATGACATTGCCCGACCCCATTGGACTGACACGCGACGTAACCGCCGGGCTGGAACGCCTGCTCGACCAGATTTGTGAAACGCTAAGCGACCAGCAAAAAGGCGCACGTCGCCTGCGCTTTTCGGCGCGGCGCGTGGATCAGGCCAGTGTTGACATCGAAGTACGTCTCGCGCGTCCTATGCGGGATGCGGCGCGGATAGCACGATTGTTCGAACGCGGGGTTGAGGGGCTGGATGCAGGGTATGGCATCGACCAAATCCGGCTGGAAGCCACAGAAGTCGAACACCTGCCTTTTCGCCAAACCACGCATCACGGCACAAACGAGGGCGACAGCATGGCAGACCTGATCACCCGCCTTGGCACGCGCGTTGGTCTGGAAAACATCACACGACACCTGCCCGCAGACAGCAACATCCCCGAAAAAAGTTTCACGGTTGCCTATGCGGCCTATTCCGAACCGGCAACATCTGGCTGGTATGTATCGCCACCCCGCCCTTTGGTGTTATTTGCGCCCGAACATATTGCAGGTTACAGCCCGCAACCTCCTACCCGTTTCCAATGGCGGCGCATGTCGTTTCGTACAGCGCAAACCGTTGGCCCTGAACGCATCGCGCCGGAATGGTGGCTGGACAACCCTGATTGGCGTAGCGGCCTTCGTGATTACTGGCGCATTTATACCTTTGAGGGACGGCGGTTATGGCTGTTCTTCACCCCGCAAAACCCCGCCTGGTTCGTACAAGGGGAATTCGCATGAAATACGCCGAGCTTTGCACAACCAGCAACTTCACCTTTCTGGAAGGCGCGTCACACCCCGAAGAACTGGTAACCCGCGCCGCCGCTTTCGGCCTCGACGCTATCGCCATAACCGACCGTAATACGTTGGCAGGGGTGGTACGGGCTTATGCTGCGTTGAAAGAACTGAAACGCGAGGCCGACGATGCGATCAAGATACGCTCCCAGACACGCATAGATCCTTCCAGCCGGCAAGATCGTGGCGACAGCACCCCCATTGAACGCCCGATATATACCAACCTGCCACGCCTGATCGTGGGGTCTCGACTGATGCTTCAAAACAGTAATGTGGAGTGGTTGGCCCTGCCAACAGACCGCCCCGCCTACAGCCGTTTGACCCGTCTTCTAACGGTCGGAAAACGGCGCGCAGTAAAGGGTGAATGCCATTTGTTGCAAGCTGACCTGCTGGAATGGGGCAAGGACATGATCTTGATCGCGCTGCCGCAAGCTGACCTGCTAAACCGCGGCGCAGATGGGACGCTACAACAGGTACAAACCGTCGCGCGCCGCTTCCCTGGCAATACGTTTTTAGGGGCCGCCCCACGATATGACGGGCGCGACAAATCCCGCATCAATGCAATGGCAACGCTGGCGCATCGTGCCGCCGTGCCAATGGTCGCCGTTGGGGATGTGCTAATGCATCACGGTAACCGTCGCCAATTGGCTGACATTCTGACCTGCATGCGCGAAGGCATTACCATTGACCAGATCGGCAGCCGCGCGTTACCAAACGCCGAACGCCGCCTTAAACCCGCACCCGACATGGCACGAATGTTCAGCGATCATCCGGCAGCCGTCAGACGCTCGGTTGAAATTGCGGGCCGTTGCACCTTTTGCCTGTCCGAACTTTCCTATGAATACCCGGACGAGGTTAGCGGCAACGATCCCCCCCAAACCCGCCTTATTAACCTGACTAACGAAGGTTTGGCTTACCGCTTCCCGAACGGCGTAGACGATAAAACCCGTGCGAAGATCGACAAGGAATTGACGTTGATCGACAAGCTTGGTTTTGCCGCCTACTTCCTGACCGTCTATGACATCGTCGCCTTCGCCCGCTCTAGGGGTATCCTGTGCCAAGGGCGCGGCTCGGCAGCTAACTCCGTGATTTGTTATGTGCTTGGCATTACCGAGGTTGGACCAGAGACAATCGCTATGGTGTTTGAACGCTTCATATCGGAGGCCCGCGGCGAACCACCCGACATCGACGTCGATTTCGAACACGAGCGCCGCGAAGAAGTTATCCAGCATATCTACGAAAAATACGGCCGCCACCGCGCCGGAATTTACGCCACAGTCATCCATTTCCGCAGCCGCGCCGCCATTCGCGAGGTTGGCAAGGCTATGGGCCTAAGCCAAGACATCGTCGCCGCGCTTTCAGGGCAAATATGGGGCTGGTCGAACAAGCCAATAGACAAAGAACAAATCCGCGAGGTTGGCCTTAACCCCGAAGATAAACGCCTGATACAAACCATAAGCCTTATCCACCAAATCGTCGGTTTTCCGCGCCACCTTTCGCAACACGTTGGCGGATTTGTCATCACCAAGGGCCGCCTCGATGAACTTTGCCCTATCGAAAATGCCGCTATGGAAAACCGCACGGTGATCGAGTGGGACAAGGATGATATCGACACGCTCGGCATCCTGAAGGTCGATGTTCTTAGCCTTGGAATGCTGACCTGCATTCGCAAATGCTTCGATCTGATCGCGCAGCACAACGGCCCGCAATACACGCTTGAAAACTTGCCTAAGGAAGAACCGAAAACCTACGAAATGCTCTGCCAGGCCGATGCCGTCGGGGTGTTTCAGGTTGAAAGCCGTGCCCAGCTAAATTTCCTGCCCCGCATGAAACCGCGCGTATTTTACGACCTTGTGATCGAGGTCGCCATCATCCGCCCCGGACCCATTCAAGGCGACATGGTCCACCCTTATATCCGCCGCCGCCAAGGCCGCGAAAAGGTTGAGTTCCCCTCCGAAGAACTGCGCGAGGTGCTGGGCAAAACCCACGGTGTGCCGCTTTTCCAAGAACAGGCCATGCAAATCGCGATTGTTGCCGCGGATTTTTCACCCGAAGACGCCGACCGCCTGCGCCGCTCGCTCGCCACATTCCGGCGCATGGGAACCATCAGCACGTTCAGGGATAAATTTATCGGGGGTATGTTGGCAAAGGGCTATGAACCAGATTTCGCCGAACGCTGTTTCAGCCAGATCGAAGGGTTCGGGGAATACGGTTTCCCCGAAAGCCACGCCGCCAGTTTTGC
>JAESQH010000257.1 GCA_016765235.1 Paracoccaceae bacterium | reverse complement strand
TCTTTAACCACCCGCAAAGTTTTGCCTGTATCGACCAGATCATCGACAATCAACACGCCCTCGCCGTCGCCCATCAGGGTCATGTCAGGGGATTTGAGTATGATCGCTTCGGATTGCGCTTGATGGTCATAGGATTTCCCGCTGATCGTATCGACGGTCCGGATGTCCAGCTCTCGTGCCACAATCATCGCAGGTGCCATACCACCGCGGGTGATCGCGATCACGGCTTTCCATGCGCCATCATTAGGGCCTTTGCCATCAAGGCGCCACGCTAGGGCGCGGCTGTCACGGTGGATTTGGTCCCAGCTGATGTGGAAGCCTTTTTCATGGGGTAACTTATCAGTCATTTTTCTTGCGTCCCTGTACTACGTCGATATCCGGTGCATCCTCGGCCTTCATGCCGACGACGTTGTAACCAGCATCCACATGGTGATTTTCGCCCGTTACGCCGCTTGATAGGTCCGACAGTAGATACATCGCCGATTTACCGACTTCGGTTTGTGTAACATTGCGCCGAAGAGGGGAGTTCAACTCGTTCCACTTCATGATGTAGCGGAAATCGCCAATGCCCGAAGCCGCCAGTGTTTTGATTGGCCCCGCCGAAAGCGCATTCACGCGGATGTTTTTCGGGCCTAGATCCATGGCCATATATTTGACGGAAGCTTCAAGGCCCGCCTTGGCAACACCCATGACATTATAATGCGGCATGACTTTTTCGGCACCGTAATAGGTCAACGTCAGGCACGACCCACCGTCTGGCATCATCTTTTCGGCACGTTGCACAACGGCCGTGAACGAATAGATGGAGATGTTCATGGTCAGATCAAAATTAGCAGCCGTCGTGTCAACGTAACGCCCGCGCAGCTCCGCTTTGTCGGAAAACCCGATGGCGTGAACCAGAAAGTCCAACTTGCCCCATTTTTCTTCCAGCGTCGCGAAAACCATATCCATTGATTCGTCGTTCGTGACGTCGCATTCCAACACGATGCCTGAGCCGAGACTATCCGCCAGCGGTTTAACACGCTTGCCCAAAGCTTCGCCCTGATAGGTGAACGCCAGCTCCGCGCCTTGTTCGTGGCAAGCTTGAGCGATGCCCCATGCGATTGATTTGTTGTTCGCGACGCCCATAATCAGGCCGCGCTTGCCTTGCATAAGTCCTGCACCCATCGGTATGTCCCTTGTCATAGTTTTATTTCGCTGGTTTAAGCTATTGAAACACATGCAGCAAGATTGTTGAACCGATAGAGGGCGTAATGCAGGAAAATTCGAAAAGAACCGGTATATTTACAGGCGATGACCCGTTTCAGATAGCACGTAACTGGTTGACGGAAGCCGAGGGCAGTGAACCCAATAATCCGAATGCCATTGCACTGTCGACGGTTGATGCTGACGGTATGCCCAATGCGCGGATGGTTTTGTTAAAGGACATCGAGGACGGGGCGTTCGTTTTTTACACCAATTATGGCAGTGCCAAAGCTTCCGAGATTGATCAAGGCGGCAAAGCGGCTTTTGTAATGCACTGGAAATCGCTACGCCGTCAAATCAGAGTGCGCGGTGCGGTTGAGCGTGAGGCCGGGGCGAAGGCAGACGCATATTATGCGTCTCGCTCGTTGCCGAGTCGTCTGGGGGCTTGGGCTTCCAGGCAATCACAACCGCTTGGATCGCGTGGAGAATTGCTGGCGGAGGTGGCCAAAATTACCGCTTCCAAAGGGCTATATCCTGATCGTCCTCCGTTCTGGGGCGGGTATCGAATTATTCCTACAGAAATCGAGTTTTGGGCGGATGGACAACATCGTTTACACGACCGGTTTCGCTGGTCACGTGACGGGGTAGAAAGTGCATGGAATATAGACCGTTTACAGCCTTAAAGCACGTTTAGATTGTGTGTGTAATTACAGCTCTCGCCATGGTGTTGGGTGGTCTGTTACTAAGGTGTTTTTTTGATCTATTGTCTTATCCTTCTGTTTACTAGATAATAAATTTGTTGTTAGTTTTTCAAGTAGGGCATGTTAAAAAACGGACTATGCGTTATCGTATACAATCGGATGCATGATGAGAGAGAGATGTAAGTAGAATGATCAAGGGGCAGGTCAAGTGGTTTGATGCAACGAAGGGCTTCGGATTCGTCGTGTGTGACGATGAAGATGGGGACATCCTTTTGCACGCCAATGTTTTAAGAAATTTTGGACGAAGTTCGGTTGCTGAAGGCTCCCGAATCGTGATCGAGGTGCAAGTCACCGATCGTGGCCGTCAGGCGTCGGTTATCCACGAAATAGAAGCGCCGGAAATTGAAGTTACGGCAACAGATTCCGAGGATATGCCCGCCATTCCAGATGTTGCAGCGGATGTTCCATTTCAACCAGCACGGGTGAAATGGTTCGATAAAGCCAAGGGTTTTGGGTTTGCGAATATTTTTGGCAGCAATGACGATATTTTCCTGCACGTAGAAATTCTGCGGCACTACGGGTTGTCTGATTTACAACCGGGGGAAGCTATTTCCGTTCGTATAATCGCAGGACCTCGTGGCAAAATGGCTGGCGAAGTTCGATCCTGGGACCATGTGATAAACAAGGGCAGCTGATATTTTACGTTTTCTGACAACGGTCGCATTGCTTTTTGGGCTGACCACGGCCAACGCCGCGACGATGTGCGCGTCCGACCAACTCGATATTCGTTCTGATAGCAGTTCTGTTCGATTTACAACTGAAGTTGTCGATTCGCCCGAGTTGCGGGCATTGGGCTTGATGAATCGTGAATCGCTGGGAACATTTTCCGGCATGCTGTTTGTTTATCCCAAACCGCAACCGATGCGATTTTGGATGCGTAATACGCTGATTCCGCTGGATATGGTTTTCATCGATGCGCAGGGTGTGGTCCAGAAAGTTCATGAAAATGCGATCCCGTTAGATGAAACTACGATTTTTGGCGGAAACGACATTCAATACGTGTTCGAGATCAATGGCGGTTTGGCCAAAACCCTTGGAATTGCCGTTGGATCCGAAGTTCGGCACCCGTCGATATCTGGCCCTGAAGTTATCTGGTCTTGCGACTGATTTTTCGCTTTCCTTCGGGGATTCTACATTGTAGATGAACCTCATTAGTCGGGGCGTGGCGCAGCCTGGTAGCGCGACGGTTTTGGGTACCGTAGGTCGGAAGTTCGAATCTTCTCGCCCCGACCAATATAAAGTTTTTGAATGCATTGTGTTTGAGCTTGCTGTGAATTCTGACTCACAATTTTACTTAACTCTTATTAACGCTGTCGAAAATGGAAGACGGAAGATTGACTCTAGAAAATTTGATAGAGCAGAGGTCAGATTATTGAACAAAGCGTCGTTGAGCGACGTCAACTCCTCGCTTTCGCAGATGTTCTTGGGTTAGGTTTGATACAGAATCAACCCAACGGTTGCGCGGATTTGGGGAGTTGATGTTGGCGCGACCAAGGCATACATTTTTTTGCAGACTAAATAGCCAGATGAACTATGTCTGTGTTAGAACTCGATCAACTCCACAAATATTGGAATATGGCCGTTATCCTAGGACATCTGCTCGAATTTCAGCGAAAACCTGTTCTAGTAATAATTCGAGTTCCGCTCGGGATAAGATTTTTCTACCACTGTCGACAGTCCATTTGAAATCATGCGAATACTTTGCTTGCGTTGATGTTCTGCCGATCATTGTGGAAGTGTTCGACTTGGAAGAGTTCCAGTTTTTTGCGGCTAAGGCTGGCGCCACGATGGCGATTAACAAGACGGTAACGACTGCGAACTTCGTGGGTGTTTTCATAGCTTCTCTCCTGCTTAGCGTTGGTTGAAATTGGTATTTGAGCGAACCGCATTTGAAGTTCGCGGAAGTAATATAACGCAAGGCCGAGTGTTTGCCTAATCCAACAGCTTTATTGTATCGTTTCGAATCCAACCTTCATGATGAAATATCTTTCACAATTCCGGGAATGCAATCCAAGTCGACTCAGGGTTTTGAATAGAAATTTTGGAAAAACTGGGAACGGCCTGTTTTTTCATCGAAATATATTTGCGAATGGTCCTTATTATACGCAGTGCCGTGATTCTGCTGAATGTAAACAATGGTATACCTTAACCCTTCGGAACAAATACAAAGCTAAAACAATTGAAATGACTTGGTATTATTTATATCAGAGTCTTCGCATGTACCCGCCCAATATTTTTCAATAATATTTCTTCGATTGCGCGACTCCCCTGCCATAGCTGCCGTAGAAATTAGTCAACAATTTTTTCTACTAAAAATAAAAATAAATGCGTTGACGGTAGCGTGAAAAACACCCCAATTAGATGTCATAGGTATATCAACCACAATATGTAGTGTGTCGGCCGGATTAGGAAAATCCAGCAAAGGTTGCTTCATCGCAGACTTAGCGTGCTTAGACGGGTTCGATTGTGGCGAATATAAAATCAAAGACCTCTTGAATAAATCGAGGTCGCGTTAATACGAGGGCAAACATGAAAATCGAGCGGAAGTTTACAAAAGTAAAAACAGGTGCCTACGGCGAAATCGAATTCAAGATGACAGCTTCGGAGATCAGAAATCCCGACGGCTCCATCGTGTTCGCGCTGGATAACATGGAAATTCCTGTGGGTTGGAGCCAGGTTGCTTCCGATGTGATTGCCCAAAAGTATTTCCGCAAGGCTGGTGTACCGGCCGCCGTTAAGAAGGTTAAGGAAAAGGGTATCCCTGAATTCTTGCGCCCGTCCGTACCGGATGAGGCCGCACTGGCGAAGTTGCCGGAAAATGCACGTTACATTGGCGAGACGACCGCAACGCAGGTGTTTGATCGTCTTGTGGGCACGTGGTGCTACTGGGGCTGGAAAGGTGGTATGTTCACCACGGAAGCTGACGCCAAGACCTATTACGACGAGATGCGCTTTATGATGGCGAGCCAAATGGCCGCGCCGAATTCCCCGCAATGGTTCAACACTGGCCTGCATTGGGCTTACGGAATCGATGGTCCGGGGCAGGGGCATCACTATGTTGATTACAAATCCGGCAAGCTGGTGAAATCCGCCAGTGCTTATGAACATCCGCAGCCACACGCCTGTTTCATCCAGTCGGTCTCCGACAATC
>JAESQH010000256.1 GCA_016765235.1 Paracoccaceae bacterium | reverse complement strand
GGTCTATTGTCTAGGTCATCGTGAAAACTGGATTGACCACCTTCATCCCAAACTTTGTATGACATCCCGAGGATTTCGGATTTTTTAATTCCAAGGTTCTTTTGATTATCAAGAGAAGTTCCATCCTCCTCCTGAGCTGTAGATGAAACCCTAGTGTAGATGTGAAGAATTTCATTCATTGTGTTCTACCAATATCAAAAGTCATTATTGTTTCTACGTTATAGTCAAACCACCTCTGTATTAAAGACAACAACTGATCTTTGTTTTCTTGTTGTCTTATTTTTTAATGACCTGAAGTTCCCATGGTGAACAACAAAGGAGGTTCGTCATGAAACTTGAACAATCACTGAAACTGGTTCCTGTTAAGAAACCAAAACAGGTCAATCCCATCGTCCATCGGCGAGAAAGACTCCTCAAGTCGATCAACAATCAGATCGAAATGGTTCGTCGATATCGTCTTGGAGAGAAAACCAACCGACTTTGGTTCTGGAGTGATGAAAATGGAAACACCTTTCTACCCATCAAGTATGGGAAGGTTGTTCTTGAACTGGGTAAGGGAAAATACTCAATTCAGTGTTCATCTGTGGACGATGTCGAAACCAACCTTGAAACGGTCAAGACACTTGTCATTCGTGGGGAATTTGATGACATTCTCACTAAGGTAAGTAAGGAAATACGAGCCAAGTTTGGACGAGACTGACTCTAGATGACAATCCGATTTACTAGGATTGATTTATAATAATTCAGACGAAAAAAGAGGTCGACGGTGTCGACCTCTTCCTATGTTCCGTTAATCTGATATGAGTCAGACAAATGTCTAAATCGATTTCAAATATGTGTTTCGTTTAACACTTTGAATTAACCATTTGTCGTATCCTCATCGGTTCTAAGTACGATCCAATTGATTTTAGGTCGTCATACACCAGAATACGATTAGGACCGTTCTACGACGAAATTTAATCGTTTCTCAATTTGATCACTCTTCGAAACTGAATCAATAATCTTGTCACCTTCAAATTCTATGAAGTGTTTCATCAATAGGATTAGTTGAGACGTCATTGTTGTATGGTTCAACTTACAAATCTTATAGAAATTTGATCTGATGATAGTGTCTGACGTCAGCACCTATGGAACAGATTTGCGGTATTGAATAAGGGAGGGTTTCTGTCTCATCGTAACCTTCAAGGAGTGAAGATGAGACAGAAACCCGGAACACGGCGTACCGCGTCGGAGAAGATCGTCAAAGACATCCAGCGAGCGACCCGCAAGCAATACTCAGCCGAAGAGAAGATCAGGATTGTTCTTGATGGCCTTCGTGGAGAGGACAGCATTGCCGAGTTGTGCCGCCGAGAAGGCATATCGCAGGGTATTTACTACAAATGGTCGAAAGACTTCATGGAGGCTGGCAAACGGCGACTGGCGGGTGACACGGCCCGGGCTGCAACTACGGATGAAGTCAAAGACCTGCGTCGTGAATCTCGCGAACTGAAAGAAGTCGTTGCAGAACAAACACTCGAACTGCGGCTTCTCAAAAAAAGCATGATCGGGGATGGGGGAGAAGACGCATGAGGTATCCCGCATCTGAGAAGCTAGAGATTATACGGCTGGTGGAAAGTTCTTACCTTCCGGCAAAGCAAACACTGGACAAGTTGGGCATTCCCCGCACCACATTCTACCGCTGGTATGACCGGTATTTGACGCGTGGCGAAGCCGGTCTAAAGGACCGTTCTCCCAAGCCCAAACACGTTTGGAACCGCATTCCTGAAGATATAAGGGGGCGGATCGTAAAGCTTGCACTGGAGATTCCGGAACTATCACCTCGCGAGTTGGCGGTGCGCTTTAGCGATACAGAAAGGTATTTTGTGTCAGAGGCTTCGGTATATCGTATCCTGAAGGCTCACGATCTGATCACCAGCCCTGCATTCATCGTGATCAAGGCCGCCAGCGAGTTCAAAGACAAGACCACGGCCATTAACCAGCTTTGGCAGACGGACTTCACCTACCTGAAGGTTATTGGTTGGGGCTGGTTTTACCTCAGCACAATTCTGGACGACTACAGCCGCTACATTATCGCCTGGAAACTCTGCACCAATATGAAAGCGGAGGATGTCACAGACACGCTGGAACTGGCATTGCAGGCCTCCGGTTGTGATCAGGTCCATGTTGTCCACAAGCCACGCCTGTTGAGTGACAACGGCTCAAGCTATGTCTCCGGTGAATTGGCTGAGTGGCTGGGCGACAAGGGCATGGATCATGTTCGAGGTGCGCCCTATCACCCGCAAACCCAAGGCAAGATTGAGAGGTGGCACCAGACTTTGAAGAACCGCATTCTGTTGGAGAATTACTTCTACCCGGCAGACCTACAAAACCAGATCGAAGCCTTCGTCGAACACTATAATCACCAACGGTATCACGAGAGCATTCAGAACCTGACACCCGCCGATGTCTACTTCGGACGCGGTCAAGCCATTCTAAACCAACGAGAAAGGATCAAACGGAAAACTATGCAAACGCGACGCTTGCAACACCGCAAAGTCGCCGCCTAATATAACCCAACTGATGAGGCAGATACTCTCTTATTCTAAAGCCTAATCTGTTCCAAATACTCTGACTACGGACATTTTCGCGATAATTTTTAATCACGCCTGCTTCGTCCTCCAAGAATTTATCAAAACCCATGAGGCTAACATCATCTAGCCGTGCAAACGAAGCATCCAATCCAAGTTTTTGCCACTGAAAAAGACGGTGTTGTTCATCGCGGATGGGGGCGCGAATATCGTCGCTTTGCAACCAACTTCGGGCAATGCAGGGGGCCGCGACAGCCCCCTGAACCAATCAAAGAATGTTATGTTCCGGACCATATGGAAAGCCGGTGATGTTGACGGGGCCGTCCTTTTCAATAACGATAATATCGTGCTCGCGATAACCGCCAACGCCCGCGACGCCTTCGGGAATCGTCAACATTGGCTCCATCGAAATCACCATTCCGGGTTCCAGAACCGTGTGGATGTCTTCGCGCAGTTCCAGACCTGCCTCGCGACCATAATAGTGCGACAAAATTCCGAAACTGTGACCATATCCAAAGCTGCGGTATTTCAACAAGTCGCGGCTGGCGAAAAACTGGTTGATCTCGGCGCAAATATCAGAGCAAACAGCGCCTTCCTTTAGTAGCGCGATCCCAAGTTCGTGTGCCTCCACGTTGGCCTCCCAGATTTCCAGACTGCGCTTGTCC
>JAESQH010000255.1 GCA_016765235.1 Paracoccaceae bacterium | reverse complement strand
TCCGAGTATATCTGTGTTGCCCTCTATTTGGGGGTGATAGCGTGCGAGATCAACCCGTTATATCCTGCGTCATCAAGGCGGCATGTCGCGCCAGAAAATCGGCTTTAACCTCCATCGGTGCGCGCAGCGCAAGGCGTGTCTTCTGCAAGGCTTCGGGTTTAGGGATGCCAAACAGCTTATTCGCCTCCGTTTCGGAAAACCCCGCGATCTGGATCGCCTCTAACCAAGCCGAAATCCGGTCAGCGCGCTTGATTTGCGTTTTTACGGCTTTGGGGATTTCGGCGGGTACGCCAAACCGCCGGTGAACTGCCTCCATCAAACGCGCATCCATGGCTTTGTAGCCCGGCCCTACGGCGGCTTTCACAGGGGAAATCATATCGCCGATCACGTATTCCGGCGCGTCATGCAACAACGCTGCAAGACGCCATTTTATCGGCGCATTGGGGGTGATTTCAGCGTAAACCCGCTCCACTAGCAACGAGTGTTCGGCGACTGAATACGGAAACTCGCCAAAAGTCTGCCCATTCCATCGGGCCACAAAGGCAAGCCCATGTGCGATATCTTCAATCTCGATATCCAGCGGTGATGGGTCCAGCAAATCCAGCCGCCGCCCAGATAACATTCGTTGCCATGCCCGTGCGCTCATATCGGTGCCTCCAGTCGTTACATCCTTCGACATATCGCGAAATCGAAACAGATGCATCAACGATATTCATCAAAATGACGCGACGTGGTACGCACATCGCCTTGACCCAGCGGCAGATTTGGGCGAACGCTGCACCGAAAGGGATCCAAATGTCCGCAGTACCACCGCCAACAGTTTTACCAGACAGCAGCCCGACCGCAACGCCGGTTCCACCTGCCGCCGAGAAGAACAACGTCAAAGCCATCATGTGGATGCTGATTTCGGTTGTCGGAGCAAGTGCGATGACAATCGCCGTACGCCAAGCCTCGCTTAGTGTTGACAGCCGGATGATCGTGCTTTTTCGCGCCGCAATCTCGACGATCTTTATTCTGATCGCTGTTGGCATGTTCGCCAAGTTGCGGGGGCAAATGCGGTTCACGCTGCCTTGGCTGCACCTATTTCGCGGCAGCCTGATCGCGTTTTCGACCCACCTCGGGTTTTACACTATTGCGAATATTCCCATCGCGACAGCAACAGTTCTGTTCTTCATGGGGCCAATCTTCGCCACGATATTCTCAAGTGTCCTACATTCCGAACGCGTCGGCCCGCGCCGTTGGGCGGCGGTTGCGGCTGGTTTTATCGGGGCGGTAATTGTCCTTAGACCCGGCTTTGCCGAGTTTCACCCCGCCATGCTCACGGCCATAGGAAGTTCGCTTCTGTTCGCGCTGGCGCTAACGCTGTCACGACAGCTGGCATCCGCAGACGGTCCGCTGGCAACATATTTCAGCTCCGTAGTCATCACAGCTATCATCACGATCCCGCTGGCCGCACCGGTGTTCAACATTCCTTTAGGCGGTTTGATCTGGTTGGCCCTATCGGTCGTAATTATCACTAGCGCTGTGCGTGGTTATGCGGATATCGAGGCGTACCGCTACGGTGAATCCGCAATCCTTGCGCCCGTCGCTTACTTGCGGTTGGTTCTGATTTCGATTGCCGGATATTTCATATTTGACGAAGTGCCAGACATGCCAACCGTGATCGGCGCGTCGCTGATCGTTTCAGCAACGTTATACATCGCGTTGCGCGAAGCAAAACTACGTCGGCAAGCTGCTAAAAAGCTTTCCGCGCACGCAAAGCGGCAGTGATAGTGCCGTCATCCAGATAATCCAGTTCCCCGCCAATCGGAACACCTTGCGCTAGCGAGGTTACGCTTGCGCCGGTGCCTTCCAACTGATCTGCGATGTAATGCGCCGTGGTTTGGCCATCAATGGTGGCACTCAGGGCTAGAACGACCTCGGTCACGCCGCCCTCATCAACCCGATGCACCAGACGGGGGATGTGCAAATCCTGTGGCCCAACCCCATCAAGCGCGGATAAAACACCGCCCAGAACATGATACCGCCCTTTGAAAGCCGAGGATCGCTCCATCGCCCAAAGGTCTGCCACGTCACTGACCACGCAAATCACTTTGGGGTCGCGCTTAGGGTCCGCGCAGATGCCGCAAGTGTCAGACGTCCCGACATTCCCGCAGGTCAGACATTCCCGCGCGGTCGCCGCAACTTCGGTCATGGAACGCGCCAAAGGTTCCAGCAGCAGCGTCCGTTTTTTGACCAATTGCAACACCGCACGCCGCGCCGAACGCGGGCCGAGGCCCGGCAGTTTCGCCATCAGCCCGATCAGTTGGTCAATCTCTTTACCCGCACTATCGGACATTTACATGCCCGGAAAATTCATGCCCTCGGGCAGTTTCATTCCAGCCGTGGCTTCGGCCATTCCGGTTTGCATCGCCTCACCAGCTTTGGCCTGCGCGTCTTTGATCGCGGCGAGGATCAAATCCTCCACCACTTCTTTATCATCAGCATTGAACAGGGACGCATCAATTTCCAACCCCTTCAGTTCGCCCTTGGCATTCGCCGTACACGTCACCATGCCCGCACCGGATTCACCAGTCACTTCGATGTTTTCCAAAGCCGCCTGTGCATCGGCAATCTTGCTCTGCATTTCCTGCGCTTGTTTCATGATGCTGGCCATATCACCAAGCCCGCCTAAACCTTTAAGCATTTCTTAATCCTCACCAAAGGGGTCCAAAGGATCCCAGTTATCATCCAAATCATCTACATCATCAGGGTCAATCGGCACGATATCCTCGTTACCAGACCCATCGAATTCATTGCCGCGCACGTCTTTTATCTCTGCCCCCGGAAAGGCGACCAGCACGGATTGCACCAAAGGATGCGACATCGCTTGCGTGTACATATCATTGCGATGCGCGTCCTTCACCTCGCCAATAGTTTTGCCGCCACCGGAACTGGCAACCGTGATTACCCAGCGCGCACCTGTCCAGTTTTGCAGCCGCGCGGCCAGTTGCGAGGCGAGCTTAGCTGGTGCCCTGTCCGTTGGCTCAAATTCGATGCGACCCGGACTGTATTTAACCAGCCGAACATAGTTTTCAACCTCGACCAGCAGCTTCATATCGCGGCGCGTGCGGATAAGTTGCACCACATCCTCAAACCGCGCGTATCGCGCCAGCGCATCCAAATCGGGTTCCGCCGCCAGCATGGTCGTGGCACCAGATTGCGTCACCGAACGAGTCGCGCCACTAGACACAGCGGTTGCACCGCCACCGCCACCCGTCACATGCCCACCGCCGCCACCGCTTGGGGGTTTAGGGGCGTCTTGCAGTTTGCGCACCAAATCTTCGGGGCTGGGCAGATCGGCCACATGGGTCAGGCGAATGATCGACATTTCCGCCGACATCATCGCGTTCGGAGCGTTCGCAACCTCTTCCAACGCCTTCAAAAGCATCTGCCACATTCGGGTAAGCGCCCGCATCGGCAGGCCGTCGGCCATGGTCAAGCC
>JAESQH010000254.1 GCA_016765235.1 Paracoccaceae bacterium | reverse complement strand
TGATAGATTTCCGGTGTCATATAGTTATGCGCCAGAATAACGGCGTTGCGTTCCTTCTTTAAGCGGTTGATCGCAATAACATACGGCGCATAGGTGGCCCATTCCGCCAGTGGAATAACCCGATCCGTTTTCGCATAAATATCCCGCGTCGCCTCGGCTTTCTCAAGCGAGGGGGTCAGGTCGTAATGCTCCGCTAGAAGCGCTTTAATTTCATTGGTAGCCAGCATAATATTTCCCTTGGTCCGAGGTTTTGGCGAATTTACACCGAAGGCCAGACATTTCCCACGTCAAATAGTGCGACTAAATGGTTTCCCGAACAGCACAGTATTTTTCGTATTGCCTCGGTCGTTGCAACGCTGCATCCTGATTGCCAACCAAAAGGGGAAAACCATGACCGAATCCGCAGATACCGAACGTCACAACATGAAGATGGCCAAGAAGAAGGCCGCCCGTGATAAAATCATGGCCTCCAAAACCGAGGAACGCGGTCTCGTTATCGTTCACACCGGCAAAGGCAAAGGCAAATCTTCTGCCGCATTTGGCATGATTTTTCGCCACATCGCATGGGGCATGCCCTGCGCCGTCGTACAATTCATCAAAGGCGGGATGGACAGCGGCGAGAAGAAACTGATCACCGAGAAATTCGCTGACGAGTGCCCCTTCTATGCGATGGGGGAGGGGTTCACATGGGAAACCCAAGACAAATCCCGCGACATCGAAATGGCCCAAGCCGCATGGGAACGCTCTAAAGAGCTGATCTTGGACGAACGCAATTCCATGGTGTTGCTAGACGAAATCAACATCGCCATCCGCTATGACTATGTGGACGTAAACGAAGTGGTGAAGTTCCTGAAAGAGGAAAAACCCCCGATGACGCATGTGGTTCTAACGGGGCGGAATGCGAAGCCCGAACTGCTGGAAATCGCGGATTTGGCGACGGAGATGGAGCTGCTGGCACATCCGTTCCGGTCAGGTGTTAAGGCGCAACGGGGTGTGGAGTTTTAGGGAGTTTTCCTTATCGAGAAAATGCCTAATGTATAAAAACTGAAAACGGCGCATAGGAAATTTGTGTCTGATAGACTTCGAGTAGACCAGTATGATACTGACGAAACGCGAGCAACCTCTGAGGAACTTGAAAGATTTTCGGGTGAACTTAATAAGGCCGCGGTGCCATTGATTCTTGCCTCGTTGGACCACAAGAACGAGAATAACCGATCCCAATATCGTGTAGTATCTGCCCAACTACTTTCTGCGATAAATACGCTGGGTTCCATTTTGGAGCTTTCCAAGATGTTAAGTCTGCATTTGAAGGATTCTATTGCCCTAGCTCGAATTTTTTATGAGACGTGCCTTACGGCAGCGTTTATTGCGCTTGATGATGGTGAGCGCGCGGAAAGAGCAGAGTTGTATTCGGTTTACAAGACGTTCAGGTCACAAACTGAAGTGCAAAAAGCAGGACTGCATATGTTAAAGGTAGAGCGCAGCCCACGCTTGAGGCGAGATGATCCGCGGGTGAAAGAGGCACTTGCCATGTTTTCAAATGGGAAATCATCACGTGTTTGTTTTCCAGAAACACGTGATGATATGATGAACGCGATCATAGCCGTGGATTCAACCAGCGGTCTTTATTTCGGTGGGATAGAGGGCATGATCTTTGATGTCAGTTCCGAAATTATTCACGGTTCATATCACGGCTATGCACTATTTCACGGTTTGCGAAATCGCGAAGAAAATATTGTTGATAACCTTCAGGCGCATTTTGAGTCTGTTGCTTTTACAATATGGCTCAGTTCGTCAGGGTTAGCACGGATGTTGGGCAAGAAGATGGCCCCCACAAAAGAGATGCAGACAATTGAAAGTTTGGCGCTAACAGGACTTTTACCGTACTTGCCAGCAGACGTGGCATCAACGCTTGCAGGTATCGCGAAATTGAATTTGAGGAATTCGTAATGGTGCGCGGGGACCGCACACCCTACATTCCGCCAGCCTTAAGGTGCATTAACCTTCTGTTAACCACACATAAAATCGTGCATACGCGTTGTGTACGGGTTGTGTACCGCGAAATCGGGCCAAAATCCGTCGCAAACGGGCTTGCGCATGGTCCCGCCGCCACCTACAAATACCCCCATAGACGGTGCCCTTCGGGGCTGAAAGCGCGTCTGGTGAAGGTCGACCCAAATAGGGGGCCAAAGCCGGAACTGTCAGGTGCCCGAAAGGGCGACATTATGCGTTTTCTTCCATGGTGGACCGATGAAACCGGAAGGGAAAACAATGCGAATTCTTATTGCTCTAGCGACCCTCACAGCCACGCCAGCCTTTGCCCACTCGGCTGCTGGCGCGATTCACGTCCCGCACGTGGCGTATCTAATCGCAGTCGTTGTTGGCGTTGTGTCACTGGCCACTTTTAACGCTGTAAGGCACTGAAATTATGACTAAATATGGTGTAATGGTTTGCGGGCACGGATCCCGCAGTCAAGCCGCAGTCGATGAATTCGCGCAGGTGGCCCAAGGCCTAAAACCCCATTTTCCAGATTGGGATGTGGACTATGGCTACCTCGAATTTGCCAATCCCGTCATGCGTGATGGCCTCGACAATTTGCGCAACGCGGGATGTGATCATATCCTCGCCGTGCCCGGCATGCTGTTCGCTGCGATGCACGCCAAGAATGACATCCCGACGGTGCTGAACACTTATGCCGCCAAGCATGGAATCACTGTTGAATACGGGCGCGAATTGGGTGTGGATTCCAAAATGCTGGAAGCCGCCTCGGACCGCATCAAACAGGCCGTCGACAAGGCAAACGCCGCGCACGGTGAGATGCCATTGCACCAGACCTGCTTGGTCGTAATCGGCCGTGGCGCGTCTGATCCTGATGCAAATGGTAACGTCTCCAAGGTCGCGCGAATGCTGCAAGAGGGCATGGGATTCGGCTGGACCGAGGTCGGCTATTCCGGCGTGACTTTCCCGCTGGTAGAACCGTGCCTCGATCACGTTGCGCGCCTTGGTTATAAACGCGTTATCGTCTTTCCGTATTTCTTGTTTGCAGGTGTACTGATCGACCGGATTTACGGTTTCACGGACGAAGCTTCAGCCAAATATCCTGACATTGATTTCATCAAAGCGGGCTATCTGAACGACCACCCCAAAGTTATCGAAACCTTCGCCGAGCGGGTGCGCGAAATCCTTGAAGGCTCCAACAATATGAACTGCGGTATGTGCAAATACCGCGAGCAAATATTGGGGTTCGAGGCCGAGCAAGGCATGGCGCAAGAAAGCCACCATCACCATGTTGAGGGCCAAGGCGCGAACGCACCGGGTGCAACAGTGGAGACCTGTGATTTATGCGATGATTTTTGCACTGGCGCGTGCCGTTTGGATATGGATCACGACCATCACCACGAACACAACCATGCGCATTCGCACAGCCATGATCATGATCACGCACACCCTGAATATCCGCAAGCGAACCATCCACATGGGCCGGAATCTGTGCGCAAGCGTTTGAACGGCTAATGATGAAGTACGAGAAATCCCCGGCGAAGATTTACGCGCAATCCTTTGCGATGGTGCGTGCAGAGGCCGATTTTTCGGGGTTGCCAGAAGGGTTGTACCCAGCCGCCACCCGCTTGATTCATGCGTGCGGGATGGTGGATATCGTCGACGATTTGGCGTTTTCACCCGATGTACAGGCTGCCGCTGGTTTAGCGATTGCTGCGGGCGCTCCGATTTTGTGTGATGTCGAAATGGTTGGGGCTGGGATTATTCGGCGGTATCTTTCGGGCAACGAAGTTATCGTCACTCTCAATGACCCGCGTACGGCGGGTTTGGCCGAAACACTTGAAACAACACGTTCGGCGGCCGCAGTGGAACTGTGGCGTGACCATATCGAAGGGGCGGTGGTGGCGATTGGCAACGCGCCGACAACGCTTTTCCATCTGCTAGAGAAACTTGATGAAGGCTGGCCCAAACCGGCTGCTATTCTCGGGTTTCCGGTCGGTTTCGTTGGGGCAGCGGAAAGCAAGGCTGAACTGGCTGCCAATCCACGCGGTGTACCGTTTTTGTCGCTTCAAGGGCGGCGTGGCGGTTCGGCCATGGCCTCGGCTGCTGTGAATGCAATGGCGGCTGGTTTGCCGGAGGAAAACACATGACCCCTTGGTTACATATTGTTGGAATAGGCGAGGACGGACTGGATGGTTTGACGCCTGCCACCCGCGCCGTTGTCGAGGCGGCAGAAGTTATTGTCGGTGGTACGCGGCATCACATTTTGTCGGCGAACGCTGATGCCGAAATGTTGGCATGGCCCTCGCCCTTCGATGCGTTGATCGGTGAGTTGGAATCGCGACGCGGCAAGCGGGTTGTGGTGTTGGCAACGGGGGACCCGCTGTGGTTTTCCGTCGGGGCGCGGATTGGGCGGAGTATTGCGCCGGACGAGATCACCTATCACCCGCAGGTGTCGGCGTTCCAGTTGGCTTCGGCCCGCATGGGGTGGAGCATGGCGGATCTGGAAACATTGACCGTGCATGGTCGCCCTGTGGAGCAAATGATTGCGTTCATCCAGCCGGATGTTCGCTTGCTGATTTTGACAACGGGCGAAGAAACGCCGGCGCAGATTGCGGCATTTTTATCTGCGCGCGGGTTTGGCCAAAGTCGTATGACGGTTCTGGCGGCAATGGGTGGTTCGGGCGAACAGCGTTTTGAGGGTATTGCCGATACTTGGAACCACGAAGTCCCTGCGTTTAACACCTTGGCAGTGGAATGTATCGCAGCACCGGACGCGGCCTTGTTGCCCCGCGTGCCAGGCATGTCGGACGAGGTATTTATCCACGATGGAACGATGACGAAACGCGAGGTTCGGGCTGCGACGTTGGCGAAATTGATGCCGATGCGCGGAGCGCTTTTATGGGATGTTGGCACGGGATGTGGATCGGTTGCCGTGGAGTGGATGCGGGCGGCGCGGTATGCCAGCGCAGTCGGGATTGAACCGCGGGCTGATCGTCGGACCATGGCGGCAGGCAATGCGCAGGCGTTGGGTGTTCCGGCGCTAGAGTTAATCGATGGATATGTGCCTGCGGCACTCAAAGGACTGGCTTTGCCAGATGCCATTTTTATTGGTGGTGGCTTGTCACGCGAAACATTTACAGCCTGTTGGGCGGCGCTGCGACCGTTAGGGCGGTTGGTAGCGAACGCTGTGACGTTGGAATCCGAGGGCTTGCTCGTGGAGCTTTACAAAGAATTCGGCGGCGATTTGGTGCAGATTTCGGTGAACCGGGTTGAGCCGTTAGGTTCGTTAACCAGTTGGAAACCTTTGCGGCCTGTCACACAGTGGAGTTTGATCAAAAGATGAGTGGAATGTTGTACGGTATCGGTCTCGGCCCCGGTGATCCTGAACTGATGACATTGAAGGCCTATCGCCTAATTTCAGGGGCTGAAGTGGTGGCTTATCCCGCGCTTTCGGGTGGCGAAAGTTTCGCGCGTTCGATTGCGGCAGATATTATTTCTGACGACACTATCGAAGTAACAATTCACATCCCGATGACGGTTGAACGCAGCCCCGCGCAGGCGGCATATGATCAAGGAGCCGCAGATATTGCCGGCCATCTGGACGCTGGACGCGACGTGGTAGTGTTATGCGAGGGGGATCCGTTTTTCTATGGCACGTTCATGTACCTGTTTGCGCGGCTTGCCGGGAAATACGAAACCGAAGTTGTCCCGGGCGTGACGTCTGTGACCGCGTGTGCGGCCGTTGCCGGTCGCCCGTTGACCGCCCGCAACGAAATGTTGACCATAATTCCCGGCCCGTTGGATGAAGATACCATGCGCGTTCGCATCGCGGAAGCCGAGGCTGTTGTGATCATGAAAGTGGGTCGCCATCTGGAAAAAATCCGCAAAGTGCTGGACGCTTTGGGCCTTACCGAAAACGCAGTTTATGTGGAGCGCGCCAGTCTTCAATCGCAAAAGGTGCTGCCGCTGGAAGGCGCGCCTTGTGACGCTCCGTATTTCTCAATGATCCTTGTTACGAAAGGCCAAGATCCGTGGCTGAACTAAATCCTGTTGTTGTATGTCTATCCCGTTCCGGTCAGGCAACCGCCTTGCGCATTGCATCCGCGCTCAATGCGCCGGTGCATGGTCGCGAGGGGCGCTGTGATCGCGCTGATGCGTATTTCCCAAACGCGCTGGATCACGTGCGCATGTTATTTCAGGCAGGGCATCCGATAATCGGGATTTGTGCGGCTGGTATTCTGGTGCGGGCAGTTGCGCCCGTGTTGGCCGATAAACGGACGGAACCGCCGGTGATTGCTGTGCCCGATGATGGGTCAGCCGTTATTCCGTTGCTGGGCGGGCACCACGGGGCCAATCGTTTAGCCAAGCAGATTGCCGAAGTTCTTGGCCGCCATGCAGCGATCACTACCGCTGGTGATGTATCGCTGGGCGTGTCGTTGGACGAACCACCGATGGGGTGGCGATTGAAAAACCCTGAAGATGCAAAATCGGTGATGATGGCGATGCTGTCGGGTGAAAAGCCGATCATCGATGGCGAGAATATCTGGGATTTGGAAACGGGTGACGGACCTATGCGACTGGTAACTTCGGAGTCCCCTGTTGATGCGGGCGCAGATACACTTGTTTACCACCCGCAACGATTTGTCTTGGGGCTTGGCTGTGCGCGTGGTTGTGATGTTTCCGAAATGTGGGATTTGGTGCAGGGTTGTTTGGCGCAGGCGAATATAGCACCGGAGGCAGTGGCTTGCGTAACTTCGCTTGATCTGAAGGGTGACGAACCCGCGATGATTGAAACTGCGCGACGTTTGGGCGTGCCGTATCGATTGTTTGACGCAGAGACGTTGGAAGCAGAGGCTCCGAGGTTGGCGAACCCGTCGGATGTGGTTTTTGCCGAAGTTGGGTGTCACGGTGTCTCGGAGGGTGCGGCGTTGGCT
>JAESQH010000253.1 GCA_016765235.1 Paracoccaceae bacterium | reverse complement strand
GGAATCGCTGTCGAGGGTGCTGTGGTCGCTGCAACCGCTGCACAAGCAGTCAATGGTGCAGACGTCGTAATCACAATGCTGCCAAACGGGGCCATTTCGCGAAGCGTGGCGAGCGAGATCATTCCTGCAATGAAACGCGGCGCCTGTCTGATAGATTGTTCAACCGTAGACGTAGAATCCGCCCGCACCGTTGCAGACCAAGCGAGCGCTGCCGGATTGCTGGCAGTCGACGCCCCCGTTTCCGGCGGTATTGGTGGCGCAGAGGCAGGCACCTTGACCTTCATGGCAGGCGGCAGCGCGGCTGCGTTTGCCGTAGCCGATCCGCTGTTCGATATCATGGGACAAAAAGCAGTTCATTGCGGCGACGCGGGCGCAGGCCAAGCCGCAAAAATCTGTAACAACATGATTTTGGGCGCAACTATGATCGTAACCTGCGAGGCCTTCGCCTTGGCCGACAAACTGGGGCTTGATCGGCAGAAAATGTTCGATGTGGCCTCCACCTCGTCAGGGTATTCATGGAGCATGAATGCCTATTGCCCCGCCCCCGGCGTTGGACCGACCAGCCCGTCCGACAATGACTACAAACCCGGATTTGCCGCAGAACTGATGCTCAAAGACCTTAACCTTGCACAACAAGCCGCCAAGGGTGCAGACGCCTCCACGCCACTCGGTCAACATGCCCGTGATATGTATGCGAAGTTTGTTGAAGGTGACGGCGCGGGAATGGATTTCTCGGCAATGTTGCCATATTTGAGCGCGCAGAAGTACGATACTTAACAGTAAAGGGGCACAATATTGCGCCCCCTAAATCATGTCGTTTAGGCAATTACTTAGGTTACGTACCAGCACGGATTTCAGCCGCCGTCAGGTGCCACTTGGAATAGGGATGCCACGCTCGGTCAATAATGTTTCCTGAACTGCTACATAATCGGCCCGAGTCGGATCATAAGATGTGGTGGCGTTATTATAATCTGCAGTATACATGGCGACCAAATCCGCATCGCTTACATTTGACCAATTGTCATAGGTGTTTTCCGACCAAGTTCGGCCTTGGGCATCCAATCCGCCAGTTCCCCAACTTGTACCATGTTGTCCGGAAATCGGAATGTAACCGGCAGCCCAGTATGCATCGTCCCCGCCAAATGTGAAATTGCTGGCGACAACCAATTCGTTGTTGATACCGTCAGATGCATTCTCCACCCCTCCAGATATCACAGAGATTACGGCAATCGCGATGCCGACGATTGCGGCGGTAAGAACAACCCAGTCGACTGTTACAGCACCGGTTTCATTACTTTTAAATTGGAAAATAATCCTATTTATAATTTTATTTACTTACCCGTTAATTTTGGCTCCAACTTGCTTATTCAGTAAATGTGTCAATGGTTTGGCTGAAAGTTGACATGCGTTAAGTTTTGCATCAATTCGGGCTGGAATAAAACACCCCACGAATTTGCACTTTATACTCTTGAAGAAAACAGTGCAGGGCGCCCCTTTACACATGCTTGGAAAAATAATTCAGCGCCTTTTCAGCACGCCCCAAATCTATCGCCTCGCACATATTCTATTGCGTAAAGAAAGTTGAGGATTAACGTAAAAAACCACTCGTATTTACAAAGAACCAGACGGTCAGCTAGGGAATAAACGTCCAAACGGCGCATGAAGGCAACCTTAGGTAGGTGCGCAGTTCACGAGATCATGCTGATAATTTTAGTCATCGCTGTCGCTATTATCATCGCTGTCGCCATCATCATCATCATCATCATCATCATCGTCATCATCGTAGTCGCCGTCATCATCGCTGTCGCTGTCGTCATCACTGTCACTGTCATCATCGTAGTCGCTGTCATCATCGCTGTCATCATCGTGATCGCTGTCATCGTCGTGGTCACTGACGTGCTTGCCGAAAGAACTGCCAACCAATCTCTCAGCATGCAGCCCATTATTGATTCTGGCTGCAGCATTCTCTATGCCACCAGATATAACCACGACAATCGTCACTGCTATAGCGACAATCCCCACCAAAAGAAGGACCCACTCGCTCGTTACAGCACCGGATTCATCTTTTTTGAAATGCAACATCGCATTGTGCATTGGGCGACCCCTAAGATTGAATGTATTCAACGTCTTTCTACCCATCCAATGCGGCAATAATGTGTTTAAAAGTAGGCTTCATAATTTTCGCACGCATTCGATACTAAATTGCAGATAAATCAGCCAACAACGTCACGCATACTTCGATAAATCGCTCAGCGCCTCATCCGCGCGTTCTACACAGGCGCGCCCCTCGGCAATCGCCTCTTTCGCACGGTTGAATTCGAGAATTGTGACATCATCGAGGATCACATCCAGCAACACATGCGGCGGGTCTCCAATCAGACGGCTACGGCGGATTTGGGTAATCATCACATCAATGGATGTCGCCACCACATCGAAATAATTCGGCGCACGCATGCCTTGCGTTTTACCAACACCCGAAACCGCGTCATATGCACTGCGTACAGCATATGGCAGCGCGGCTTTGATCGATTGCCACGTCTCGTTCGGCGCCTCTTCGTCTTGCGACCACATAACGCTGTATTTTTTGGCTTCTGGATTGACCGCGATTACAATATCCGCCCCCATGGCGCGGCACACAGAAACCGGAAGCGGGTTTGTAATCCCTCCGTCAATTAACCATCGATTATTCCGCAGCACCGGGCTGATAATCCCTGGCAAAGCAATCGAGGCGCGCATCGCATCAATAACCGAGCCATCCCTGATCCAGACTTCCCGTCCAGACCGCATGTCCGTGGCGACAGTTGCAAAGGGAATATTCAGGTTTTCAATCATCTGTGGCATATCAAGACGTTCAAAAAACCGAACAACGTGTTTTGCTTCGATCAACCCGCCGCTCAGCACGTTGACGTCCATCATAAGCGCCATTTTCCGGTTCGTAATCGATAGCGCCCATTTCTCCAGCGCATCGAGTTGCCCGCCGACATACGCCGCACCCACGAGCGCCCCATGGAACATCCGGCGACATAATCCGGCACAATTCCGCGCTCTTCAAGGGCACGAATCACCCCGATATGCGCCCAACCACGCGCCCCACCGCTACCAAGCGCCAATCCGATTTTGGGTTTACCCATTTTTAGCCGCCATATCCGTTAGAAACTGCCGCACTTCGGCGCGGGATTTCAAATGATAGCACCGAATATTCGCAGGCGCACTATTAAGAACCGCTAAATCGTCCAATGCAGGCCTGAACTGGAGCCACCGATAATCATTGTCCGCTTCACCCGACTTCTTCTTTGCAAAAATACTCAAACCCGCAACTTCAGTCGTTTACAGCATTTCCTTCAGATACATCCCTGTGTAGCTCGCCTTAACTTTGATAATTTCCTCAGGCGTTCCGGTCGCGATAATCTCCCCGCCGCCATCGCCCCCCTCTGGGCCAATGTCGATGACATGGTCAGCGGTTTTCACCACGTCCAAATTATGTTCAATCACGATAACGGAATTACCCTGATCGACCAGTTCATGCAGCACTTCCAACAGCTTTTTCACATCCTCAAAGTGTAGGCCCGTCGTCGGTTCATCCAGAATATATAACGTGCGCCCAGTGGATCGTTTCGCCAGTTCTTTAGACAGTTTCACCCGCTGCGCTTCCCCCCCCGAAAGGGTCGTGGCGGATTGGCCGACCTTGATATAGCCCAACCCAACGCGCATCAGCGTTATCATCTTGTCGCGAATGCTTGGCACAGCCTTAAACAGGTCCGCAGCTTCTTCGACGTTCATATCAAGAACGTCTGCTATGCTATTACCCTTAAAGTATATTTCCAATGTTTCGCGGTTGTATCGCTTACCCTTACAGCTTTCACATTCCACGTAAACATCCGGCAAAAAGTGCATCTCGATCTTGATCAGACCGTCACCTTTACACGCCTCGCAACGCCCGCCTTTGACGTTGAAACTGAACCTACCGGGCTTGTAGCCGCGCGTTTTAGCCTCCGGCAGGCCAGCATACCACTCGCGGATCGGCGTAAACGCTCCGGTATAGGTCGCAGGATTTGAACGCGGCGTGCGCCCGATTGCGGATTGGTTAATGTCGATCACTTTATCGAGGTATTCCAAACCCTTAATGCTTTCGGAAGGGGCAGGAACCTGCCGCGCGCCGTTCAGGCGCATAGAGGCCGTTTTGAACAAAGTCTCAATCGTCAGTGTCGATTTTCCACCACCAGAAACCCCCGTCACACAGGTAAACATCCCCAACGGATATTCCGCTGTGACGTTTTTCAGGTTATTGCCCGTCGCCCCCGTAACCACGATTTTCTTGCCGTTTCCTTTGCGACGCACCAGCGGCACTTCAATCTTACGTTTACCCGTAAGGTATTGCCCCGTAATAGAATTTTTCACTGCACACACCTGTTTCGGCGTGCCTTGGGCGATAATTTCTCCTCCGTGAATTCCTGCTGCGGGGCCAATGTCGATAACGTGGTCGGCCTCGCGAATGGCCTCTTCGTCATGCTCCACCACCAGCACCGAATTGCCTTGGTCGCGCAGGTT
>JAESQH010000017.1 GCA_016765235.1 Paracoccaceae bacterium | reverse complement strand
GGCTTGCGCCGGTCAGCCAGAACTGGTCGGACCTGCTAGGTCGAATTGAGAACAAGCATGACCTTTGGAAGTTGACGCAGCTTGCGCAATTCTGCTCGGCATTGTCAGTCGAACCCCGCCAGGTCACTGACGGACATCTGCGCGATCTGTTGAGAGTTCTGATTGAGGAGAGCTTTGTCAACAAGCCAGAGCATGTGGTCGCCAATGCCATCAAGACTTGGAACAGGTTGAAGGGCGAGGCCGCGTGCTGGCCCGAGGTGGAGTTGTTGCCCCTGCCACGCAAGAAAGAACCTTGGACCTTTGCCATCGAGACCTTCCCAATTTCTTTTCAGTCTGACGTCAACGCCTGGCTGGAGCGGCTGCGTAATCCCGATATATTTGATCGTTCCGGGCCCAGCCAACCACTGCGCCCAACTACCGTTGTGCACCGCAGGTTTCAGATCCAGGAAGCGGCTTCTGCTCTGTTGCGCTCCGGCAAACCGATGACAGAGATCACAAGCCTCACCGTCCTTGTCGAGATGAACAACCTTAAGGCCGCTCTACGGTGGATGATGGGCCGCTTCGATAACAAGCCCACCGAAGCGATCAAGGGCGTTGCCGTCTGTTTGCAAGCAATTGCAAAGCATCATGTCGGTGTCGAGGACGACCACTTGGATGATATTCGCGGGATTGTTAAACGCCTTGGTCGCGATGCAGACGGCTTGCGCGAGAAAAACCGCCAGCGCCTTCTTCAACTCGAAGACAGCGGCAACTTGGCCAAATTACTGCACCTTCCAACAGTTTTGGTTACAAAGGCCGAGCGCCTCTTTGTAATCAAGCCCCGAAAGGCCGCTCTCCTCATTCAGGCAGCACTGGCTGTCGAGATACTGCTCAATGCCCCGATGCGGGTTGGCAATCTTGCCTCGCTGAACCTGGAGCGTCACCTCAAGCCTTTAAAGGTCAGGCGGGAGCATCGAACCCACATCCATATTCCAGCGCATGAAGTGAAGAACGATGTCGCACTGGACTATGAGCTTGGGCACGGCGCCACAGCCTTACTGAACCTTTATATGGAAAAGGCACGCCCTAGGCTGCTGACAGAGCCCTCCGACTTTCTCTTCCCCGCCATGAACGGTGGACCAAAAAGCTCTAGCGGCATGTCAAATCTGATCAAAGCGACGATCCTTGAGCATACGGGCCTAACAATCAACGCGCACTTGTTCCGCAGCATTGCTGGCAAAGTCCACAGTCTTATCCAGCCGGGCGATGTCGCTACACTGAGCTATGTTCTGAACAATTCGCTCAAGACTGCGATGAAGGCCTATGCCCAGTTCGAGCGGCGGTCAGCACTGGAGCACTATCAGAACTCGCTCGCGGCGGCGCGGAAGGTTCGATGATCATGAACAAACCACTTCCACACGAAGATCCACTCCGCCGCTGCCTGAAGGTCTATGAGTGGCCCGAAGTTGATCAGCTAGCCTGGGGTGTGCTTTTTGAACCTGGAGATATTCTGGACGGCACAGCCGGTCGTGGGCATCACTGGTGTGAAGACACCCGGCAAAAATACCGCAAGGGGTATGGCAGGTGGCTTACCTTCCTGATTACCAGTGGACGCTACGAGTCCAGCCCTGCACCCGAGGACCGCGTCACAGTGAAAGCCGTTTCTGCCTACATCGATCAACTGACCGACGAGGTAGCAAGCTGGACCGTCTGGGGTCGATTGGCCGAGCTACTTGCCGTCTGCAAAGCGTTGGCACCATCTGCAGACTGGTCTTGGCTCAACCGCGCTGTGCGGCGTCTGGAGGCACAGGGGAGAGACTCAAAAAACAAGCATTCGAGATTGCGGCCAGCAGCAGAGATCGCAGCCTGGGCCTATGCGGAACTTGACCGAATCCTCAAAGCACCACCGGCACAATTTAGCGAGACAAGGTTTCGGGATACGCTCCTTGTGGGGCTTCTGATTGCCTGCCCCACCATGCGGCTTCGCAATCTCACCATGATTGAGATCGGCAGGCATCTATTGAAGCTTAAAGGGCGCTATGAATTACGCTTTCAGGGGGGCGAGATGAAGGCGCGCAAGCCAATCGAGATCCCTGTGCCCGCAGGACTTACTTCCTACATTGATCACTACATTGCACAAATCCGGCCCAGCCTTCTCGATGGCAATGACAGCGGACGTCTTTGGATCACGCAATATGGTCAGTCGATGACATGCAAAACCGTCTATTGTGGGATATCCAACGCGACCAAGCGCGCTTTTGGGCGCTCGATCAATCCGCATCTATTTAGGGATTGCGCCGTGACCAGCGTTGCCATCGAAGATCCAAAGCACATCGGCATCGCCGCTCCAATTCTTGGACACACAGATCCCAGGACCACAGAGAAACATTATATTCAGGCACAGCAGCTGCAGGCCTCCAGAACACTGGGGCGATCTCTGACAGAACTGAGGATCAGACTGCGGCCCGCCGGCGCCAAATCAAACAGGAGGAAAAGATGATGAGAGCCGCAATTCACGCCAGGTATTCAACGGAATTACAGAGCCCAGCTTCCATCGGGGATCAGATCAGGATTTGTAAGGAACGCATCGCAGCGGAGGGCGGGACGTTTGTCGAAGCCTATTCAGATGCCGCCTTGAGCGGTGGGTCGATGACGGAGCGTGATGGTCTCCGAGCGCTGCTGGAAGATGCACGCCTAGGTCATTTCGATACAGTGGTATCCGAAGCACTGGATCGGTTGAGCCGGGATCAGGAGGACATCGCAGGGATCTTTAAACGCCTCACCTACGCAGATGTTGCCCTCGTAACCCTGGCGGAGGGTATCGTCAGCGAGCTGCATATTGGCCTCAAGGGCACGATGAACGCCTTATTCTTGAAGGACCTTGCACAGAAGACAAAGCGCGGGCTGCGCGGCCGCGTGGAACAAGGGCTATCCGGTGGAGGAAAGTCCTATGGCTACAAGGTGGTCAACCGCTTCTTGGCCGATGGTACTGCGGCGACCGGTGAGCGCGAGGCTGAGCCCGCGGAAGCCGCGGTTGTTGTACGTATTTACGCAGAGTATGTATCTGGAAGATCGGCCAGGAAGATTGCGGCAGGGCTAAATCAAGACGGCATTCCAAGCCCCCGCGGCGGTCAATGGAACGCCTCCACCATCCATGGCAGCCGCCAGCGTCGCAACGGCATTCTAAACAACGAACTCTATGTCGGCCGACTCGTCTGGAATAGACAGCGCTTCGTGAAAGATCCTGACACTGGCAAACGGCAGTCACGCCTGAACCCGCCTGAAGAATGGATCACTATAGAGGTGCCAGACTTGCGGATCATCGGGCAAGATGTGTGGAAGCAAGCACAAGCCTTGAAGGCTCGCTATGCCAGCCACGCAGGAAATAAGCGTCAAACGAAGAAACGCCTACTCACCGGATTGGTCAAATGTGGATGCTGCGGCGGCAATATGACCATTGCCCGCAAAGATCGTTATTATTGCGCGGCGCGGCGCGAGAAAGGCACCTGCAACGCATCGCACGGCATCGCCGCTGCGGAAGTTGAAAGCCGGGTGCTGGACGGGCTTCGCGATATCCTCGTCGGTAACGAAGCATTAATTAAAGAGTTTACGGCAACCCTTAAGGCCGAACTTGCCAACCTGAAGAAACATCAGAACGGTGGACAACACAACCTCGCCAGGGAGCTTGCTGACGTTGAACGCGGTATCACAAGGCTCATCTCGTTCATTACCTCGGGCGATGGTGCACCGGAGTCGGTGCGATCAGAGTTAGCCAAGCTCGAGGAGCATAAGGCGCATATTCTCTCCCAGAAAGCGCGACTGGCGGTATCACCTGTCGTCGCGTTTCATCCAAACTACGCTGATCTCTATCATCGCAAAATCAAGGAACTCGGGCAACTCTTGAGTGACGAAGACAGTCGTCACGAGGCTATGGTAGCAATCCGTAGTCTGGTCGACCGGATCGAGGTCCGTGCCAGCGCCAAGCGCGGTAAATGCGACCTCATCCTCGTTGGGGCATTGGCCGGTATCCTTGCCTTTGCCTCAAACAAAAATACCACCCGCGAGGGTGGTACGAACTTGTTGGTTGCGGGGGTAGGATTTGAACCTACGACCTTCAGGTTATGAGCCGAAATCTCAATGATTCCAATAAGTTAGTAAAAACAACCACTTACAGCATAAGCGTTTGATATCGCAAGATTTCCATTCTTGCGTTGACCGACATTCACCGGATTTCACCGACGCAGACTGCGCGAAAACGACGTATGTGGGTTGAGGTGGCGTTGAGGTGACGTGATTAATAGTGATCATACGATCTTAAGCTGCAGGTTGTAAACAAGGGCTTATCCGGCAGCCAAAAACCTACAATTCAACTTTACAGTCCCAATGCCTGCACCGCCCGGACCAGCCATTGTCGGATAATCATGAACCGTACTTTCGGCTTATTCTGTTGAAAAACTCGAAGATTTGAGTGTTCCGCTTGGCAGGCGAATTTGTTTACTCCCCGCTTTCACACGGTTCTTCTGATAAGGTTAT
>JAESQH010000252.1 GCA_016765235.1 Paracoccaceae bacterium | reverse complement strand
GTGATGGAATTACTGGCCCGAAACTTACGGAATTCGAAAACGGAGGCAACAACATGCTGACCCTAACCAACGCCCGCATCATTGACCCCGAAGCCGGAACCGAGACATTAGGGGCCGTCCGTATTGAAGATGGAGTGATCGCTGAAATCCTCCCCGCCTCAACCGAAGGTATTGACTGCAAGGGTAAATATCTTGCACCCGGCATCATAGACATTGGTGTAAAAATCGGCGAACCCGGCGAGCGTCATAAAGAAAGTTTCCGCACTGCGGGCCTTGCCGCCGCAGCGGGCGGCGTTACCACCATGGTTACGCGACCAGACACAACGCCTGCAATAGACACACCCGAAATTCTTGATTTTTTCCGACGGCGCGCCGCGGACGCCAGCCCTGTGAATGTGCTGCCAATGGCAGCACTGACCAAAGGGCGTGACGGCAAGGAAATGGCGGAAATTGGCTTTCTGCAAGACGCGGGTGCGGTCGCGTTTTCGGATGCCGACCGCCCCGTCACCAATCCTAAAACCCTGCAACGCATACTGACCTATGCAAGTGCCACCAACGCGCTGGTGATCGCCCACGTGCAGGAGCCCGTGCTGTCAAAAGGGGCATGTGTGACCTCTGGCCCGTTCGCCACGAAACAAGGCCTTCCGGCAGTTTCGCCAATGGCCGAACGCATCCAGCTTGAACGCGACATGGCGTTGGTGGAGATGACGGGCGCAAAATACCATGCTGACCAGATCACATGTGCCGCCGCTCTGCCAGTGCTGGAACGTGCCAAAGCTATGGGGTTGAATGTGACGGCAGGCGTCTCCATCCACCATCTGACGCTGAACGAATTCGATGTTGAGGATTACCGCACCTTCTTCAAAGTCAAACCGCCGTTGCGTTCCGAGGATGATCGTTTGGCGGTGGTTCAGGCTGTTGCGGATGGTTTGATAGATATCGTCAGTTCCATGCACACCCCGCAAGATGAGGAATCCAAACGTCTGCCCTATGAGGAGGCCGCAAGTGGGGCCGTTGGCCTGCAAACGATGCTGCCTGCCTTGATGCAATTGGTTCACGGCGGTCATATGGATTTGCCGACATTGTTCCGCGCCATCAGTTTGAATCCTGCGAAATTGTTGGGGTTAGCGGCGGGCCGCATGTCTATTGGCGCACCCGCTGATTTGATCCTGTTTGATGCTGACGCGCCGTTCGTCATGGACCGCTTCAAACTGCTTTCCAAATCAAAAAACACACCCTTTGACGGGCGGCGGATGCAGGGTAAGGTTCTGAAAACCTTCGTTGCCGGCAAGCAAGTATTTTAAGGAGCCGTGATGTTACCTGATTTCCTGCGATTCTGGGGCGCGAACCCAGCTTTTGAAAACCAATGGCCTTGGCTTTTGGGGATATTCATTGCTGCTTACCTGCTTGGCTCAATCCCCTTCGGGATGGTCGTCGCCAAAGTGATGGGATTGGGCAATCTGCGCGAGATCGGCTCGGGTAATATCGGAGCCACGAATGTATTGCGGACCGGTTCGAAAAAAGCGGCCTTTGCAACGCTTGTTCTTGATGCAGGCAAAGGGGCGGTAGCCGTTCTTATTGCCCGTGCGTATCTTGGCGAAGACGCAGCGCAAGTTGCGGCCCTTGCTGCGTTTCTGGGGCATCTGTTTCCGATTTACCTGATGTTCAAAGGCGGCAAAGGCGTGGCGGTTTTCCTCGGCATTATGCTTGCTTTAAATTTCTGGGCAGGGATTGCGGCCTGCATGGTGTGGCTGGCAACGGCGCTAATCCTTCGCATGTCGTCCCTGTCTGCGTTGATTGCTGCGGCGAGCACTCCCATATGGTTGCTGGTCTTTGATATGCCCTCGGCGGTGTGGTTGGGTGTGATTTTAGCGCTGCTAGTTTGGGCGCGTCATCATGCGAACATCGGGCGGTTGCTGAAAGGTGAGGAACCGAAGATCGGGAAGAAGTGAAAACGGCACAATCTGCGCCGTCCTTTAATACACCAGATTACTTGTTTTCCAAAGCATTCGCAGTGCGCTGAACGCCGTCATATATTCCAAATCCAAGGAACATCATCCCACCAAATATTATGGAATTAATTGCTCCACCAATCAGTACAGCTATCCCCAATAACAGGCCTTCGGTAGACATTACCACCAAGGCAGCGATAATTGTCCCGATAATCATGATTGCTACGATAACAACAATCAATTTTTCTAGTGAATTAATAAAAAAGTCCCTCATTTTCTTCTCCTTTGTTGGAAATTGATTGCTAACTTCGAATCAAGTTTGGAAATGCTATCGCATGTCGTTAACAAAATGGACGAAACTTCAATTGGAAGTGAAATGGTACTAGTACGAATATTCCTGATACACCCGTTTGATATCGCCAGCCCATTCGCAGCGATATAACCGTTCCAACTTCTTCGCGGGGGAATACCCGCGATCGACGATTTCCTGTAATGCATTCAGGAAATGCGTCTCGTCAGGGATCAAACCGCCAGCGCCGGGCATAGCGCGTGCTTTCAAGCCGGATTCGGAAATGACCAACAGGTCTTTCGCAACGTCCAGAACTTCACGCCCATTAATCCGCGCTTGCAAGCCGTCTTTGGCCACATCAAAACGCAATTGATCGCGTTGCTCGGCGGTCCAGTCCTTGCAAACATCCCATGCAGCATCCAATGCGTTTTGGTCGTACATCAAGCCAACCCAAAGGGCGGGCAGCGCACAAATTTTGCGCCAAGGGCCACCGTCGGCACCGCGCATTTCCATGTATTGCTTGATCCGTGCCTCCGGAAAAGCCGTCGTCAGGTGATCCGCCCAATCGGACATCGTAGCCATCTCACCGGGCAACGCTGGTAGCTTACCCGCCAGAAAATCGCGGAACGACATACCTAGCGCGTCGATATATTTCCCGTCGCGGTAGACAAAATACATTGGAACGTCGAGCGCATATTGAACGTAAGCCTCGAACCCGAACCCTTCTTCAAATACGAACGGCAACATGCCTGTGCGGGCATTATCGGTGTTTTGCCAAATTCGGGCACGCCACGATTGATAACCCGACAATTTGCCCTCAAAGAACGGCGAATTCGCAAACAACGCAGTTGCAATCGGCTGCAACGCCAAAGCGACCCTGAATTTTTGCACCATGTCCGGTTCGCTTGAAAAGTCTAGGTTAACTTGAATGGTAGTCGTGCGACGCATCATTTGCGTGCCATGCGTGTCGACCTCATTCATATAGCGATCCATCAACTTGTAACGACCCTTGGGCATAAGCGGCATCTGCTCATGCGTCCAGTCAGGTGCAGCTCCCATACCAAAGAACCG
>JAESQH010000251.1 GCA_016765235.1 Paracoccaceae bacterium | reverse complement strand
TTATCAGCAGACACGAAAGCTGCGCGATGATGGGGGAAAACGAATGGCTGAGGGCCTGCATCACATTGCGCCCTATCGTTCCTTTGTCGGGCGGGCAGAGCAGGAAACCACTGCGAAGCCCCGCCGCCAGATAACGCGAGAGGGACGACGCATGCCAAACGCGTTCGGGGCAGAAATCGAGGAAGCTCGGCGGGCGATCCGTGAAAAACTTCCCCTGACCGTCATCTTCAACGATCTGGATATCGAAACGGCGCGCGATCTCGGCCATCTCGGCTTTGCGGGCGTTTGACATGATGCGCGTTGTCGGATTGTGAATATTGGCCGACACGTGCAGGATTTGCGGGCGCTCGCGCCGGAACAGTTCTTCGAGCGCTTTCGGGATTATACCCTCGCCGTCCGATGGCACTCCGACGATCTTGGCGCGCGCCAAAGCCGCCGCCTTGCGTGTGCCCGGCAACACCAGCGCATCCGTGGCAATCACCGGTGCGCTGCCCTGCAAAATTGCCATGAACGCCGCCACCGTCGCGTTTTGGGAGCCGTGCGTCAGAACCAGATCTTCAGGTTTGGCACGGTGATGATCGAGGCCCATCCACGCCAACATAGTGGCCCGTGTTTCCAGCTCATTGTGCCCCGCGAACCGCACCATGGAATGTGTTCCGCCGAATGTTATCTGCTCGGCCAATTGGTCAAAGATGCCGTCTTGCCCAAAATCCGGTATGGCGGCGTTTTTAAGGTCAACGATATGCGGGTCCACATGGGTTTCACCAAAAACAATGCCCTGCGCGGGTTTGGGGTCGCGGATAAACGTGCCTCGGCCAACTTGTGCCTCTAGCAGGCCTTCCTCGATTCCCAATTGATAGGCTCGCGCCACGGTTCCCGGGGTGATCTTAAGCTGCCATGCCATATGCCGAACAGGGGGAAGGCGGTCGCCTTTGGCAATTGTACCATTTTCGAGCGCCGTGCGTATCGCATCCAGCAAGGCGCGATACTTGGCGGTGCCTTTTTGCAACAGGTCTGGTTGCCAAATTGTATCCATTACAATGTTTCCATAGATTTCGATGATTCCAGATTGTATCAGGCAATTGTCAGTACAAATGACACAATACATAAATTGTATCAATACAAACTTAAGGAGCGCGAATATGATTATTGCAATACCCCGCCATGTCGCGCAGAGCGCAGATTTATCTGCCCGTGCGCGCATTCCTGCCCTCTCACAACTTCTTGTGGCAGCGGCATTGGCCCTCGCGCGGCTGGAAGATCGATTGGAGGCGGGCAAAACGCCTGCCGATTTCAGCGACCATCTGGCTAAAGATATCGGGCTGGATCGCCTTCCGCACATATATGAGCGCCCAGTTGTTTCCAGCTTTCACCCCCACCTTTAACAAAGCGCCCGTGCCGTGTTTCCGAACGCGACACGGGTTTTCCTATCGGAAACGTAAGCGACCCCCTTTTGTCTGAATGCGACATTTAGGGGCTTGCGTCGTGCCGCCCAAATCCCGTAACAGGTCCGTGGGCAGGTCGTCGGAATAAGGGCGAGCGATGGCAGGCTCAAAAATATCGCCCTGATGTAGGAGCCATCCATGAGCCTCCCTATCCCGCCGCAGGTTTTGCCTGCGCGTCCCGAATTCTCATCTGGTCCATGCCCAAAACGCCCCGGTTGGTCTGCGGAAGCAGTCGCAAGCCGCGCGTTTCTTGGCCGTTCGCACCGCGCGAGCGAACCAAAGGCACAGATCAAATCTGTCATCGACCGCATGGCGGCATTGCTGGAAATCCCCGAAGATTACCGCGTTGGTATCGTACCTGCGTCCGATACGGGCGCTGTCGAAATGGCACTGTGGTCGCTGCTTGGTGCGCGGCCCGTTGACGTGCTGGTCTGGGAAAGTTTTGGCGCTGGCTGGGCTAGTGACATTCGTAATCAGTTGAAGCTGGACGATGTGAATGTTTTGCGCGCCGAATATGGCGAGCTGCCGGATTTCACAGCCGTGCGCGCCGACGCCGATGTTGTATTTACGTGGAACGGTACCACTTCCGGCGCGCGGGTTCGCAATGCCGATTGGATTGCGGATGACCGTGAAGGGTTGACGATCTGTGACGCAACTTCGGCGGCTTTCGCGCAAGACCTTGATTGGGCCAAGTTGGATGTGACCACGTTTAGCTGGCAAAAAGCGATGGGCGGGGAGGGGGCGCACGGCGTTCTCGTCCTGTCACCCCGCGCAGTTGAGCGGCTGGAAACTTTCACGCCGGACCGCCCGCTACCCAAGATTTTCCGCCTGACCAAAGGTGGTAAACTGATCGAGGGGATATTTAAGGGCGCGACCATCAACACCCCTTCGATGCTGGCCGTGGCCGATGCCGAAGATGCGCTGGAATGGATGGAGGGGCTTGGTGGTCTGAAAGCCACGCGCCAACGTGCCGATGCGAATTTCGCAGCGTTGCAGGCTTGGGTCGATCAAACTGATTGGGTTGAGAACCTCGTGGCGGAACCTGCTGTGTGGTCCAACACCTCCGTCTGCCTGAAAATCGTTGATCCGGCTGTGGCCGCCCTTGATGACGCCGCGCAGCGGTCTTTCACCAAAGCCATGGTGAAACTGTTGGAGGCAAACAACGCCGCCTACGACATCAACGGATATCGCGATGCGCCTGCGGACTTGCGTATCTGGTGCGGGGCCACGGTTGATACGGCTGATGTGCAGGCAATGACCCCGTGGCTGGACTGGGCTTTCGAGACAGCCAAGGCTGAACTCTAGATACAACCGCGCCGCGTGGAACACGCGGCGCCCCCTCATTTCTTCAAGATAGGAGCATATCACATGCCCAAAGTACTTATATCCGACAAACTATCGACTGCCGCCGTTCAGATTTTCAAAGACAACGGTGTCGAGGTGGATTTCATGCCTGATCTTGGCAAAGACCCTGCCAAACTGGCCGAAATAATTGGCAACTATGATGGCCTCGCTATTCGCTCGGCGACAAAGGCTACCGCAGCGTTGATCGAAAAAGCCGATAACCTGAAGGTGATTGGCCGCGCCGGTATCGGGGTTGATAACGTCGATATTCAAGCGGCGAGCGCCAAGGGGATCGTCGTGATGAACACGCCGTTTGGTAATTCGATCACCACGGCGGAACATGCGATCGCGATGATGTTTGCGGTGGCTCGCCAAATCCCGGCGGCGGATGCGTCTACCCAAGCTGGCAAATGGGAAAAATCCAGATTTATGGGGTCGGAAATCACCGGCAAAACGCTGGTTCTGATCGGGTCTGGCAACATTGGATCAGTCGTGGCCAGCCGTGCGCTGGGGTTGAAAATGAAGGTCATCGCGTTTGATCCGTTTTTGTCGACAGAACGCGCAAAGAAGCTGGGAGTAACCAAGGTTGATGATCTGGACGATCTTCTGGGTCGCGCTGATTTCATCACGCTTCACCTGCCCAAAACGGAGAAAACCGCCAATCTGTTGTCTGCGGAACGTATAGCCAAGATCAAGAAAGGTGCGTACCTGATCAATTGCGCCCGTGGCGGTCTGGTTGATGAGGATGCCGTGGCGGAGGCGTTGAAGTCCGGTCAGCTCGCCGGTGCGGCGTTTGATGTTTATGCGGATGAACCGGCCATGAATAACGTTCTTTTCGGTCTGCCAAACGTGGTTTGCACACCGCATCTGGGCGCGGCAACCAGCGAGGCGCAGGAGAATGTAGCGCTTCATGTGGCCGAACAAATGTCCGATTACCTGATGCACGGTGCCATCGCCAACGCCATCAACGCGCCAAGCGTTACAGCCGAGGAAGCGCCGATCCTGAAGCCTTGGATCGAACTTTCCGAAATGCTCGGCGGATTTGCCGGACAGGTTACCGAAAGCCCGATCACGGAAATCGAGATCGAGTTTGTCGGAAAGGTGGGTGAGTTGAACATGAAACCGCTGATATCTGCCCTAACCGCCAGCTTGCTGATCCCGCTGGTCGGGGAAGGCAGCGTCAACATGGTGTCGGCCCCGATTATTGCCCGTGATCGTGGCATAAAGATTGCGGAAATCCGCAAGGACGCGCAGGGGGCTTTCGGGTCTTACATGCGCCTGACGGTGATCACGGAAAACCAGACGCGCTCGGTTGCCGGAACGATTTATTCGGATGGTCGCCCGCGGTTCATCCAGATCAAGGGCATCAACCTTGAGGCAGAATTGGTGCCGTTCATGCTTTATACGACCAACTCCGATATTCCGGGGTATATTGGTGCGTTGGGTACGACACTGGGTGCGCTTGGCGTGAACATCGCGACCTTCGCGCTGGGCCGTGAAACCAAAGACGGCGAAGCGATTGCTTTGTTGGGCGTTGATGCAAAGATTGATGAAGATACGCTGGCCACGATCGCTCGTTTACCACAAGTTACGCAAGCCAAATCGCCGGCGTTTTAGAGGTGTGATAATTTGTTGGCTGGTACCGACCCTTGCAAATCGCGAGGGTCGGACTTTAACAGATAGGGATTGCTGCGACCAAGGTTATCGAGCTAAATACCATTGTCCCTATATTTGTTAAAACAACCAATACCGAAATATTGCTCCGCTGATCACCACGGCGACCGCCAAACAGATTATGGCGAGCCATAGGGGGCTAAACCTCGGCTCGCTAATACCCTCGGCTGCCGGACGCATGCCGGTTATCATTGGTTTAATCAGATCATCGCGCAAGAACACACGATAGCCGATGATTGCGGCAACGTGAACAAGTGCGACGAATACCAAAATACCGGCAAGTATTTCATGGAGTTCTTTCAGCAGGTCTGCCGCCCCTCGCGATACCGATGTTGCCCAAGGTCCGTTGAAATTTCCTTCCGACGCAAACAGCCCGGCCCCGACAAGCGCAAACATGAGCACGAGGATTACAACGACAGCAATGGCCCCAAGCGGATTGTGCCCCCAATATTCTTTATGACGAAACTGCAAAAGCTCTTGGATATATGCTTTGATTTCCGACCTTCCGCGCACAAAATTCGAAAATCGCGCAGTGTCCGAGCCTATAATACCCCAGAACAGTCGAAATATTACAATCGTCAGCGTCAGAAACGCAAAAGTCTCGTGGATTATCAGAGGCGACATTTCGGCGGTCAAGAAGGCCGCGGTGAAAGAAAATGCCAGACTCCAGTGAGATATGCGAATGGGTAAATCCCAAATGCGTTTTGCAGAGTTTTCCATGTTATTCCTATTTGTACACAGTTACCAATTTGTGGATACCTAGCACCCGCATACTGACAAATTGATGACAAATCAGAGGGGTTTCGCATATTTCTTTGCAGTCCGGTAAATCAGTTTGTGGGGGCAACGCAATCGAGTCATAAACTGCTATGAATTGTGTCGTCGAACGGGCGTCGATTTGCCAACAACTTCGCGCTCGGCCAATTTCTGACGTGGTAGACCCGAAGCCGCCTTTTCAGTATGCTTGATCGTGCTGGATAATTGAAGGTTAGGGATTAGAGATGAGGGTTAAGTATCAAATAAGAACCGGAACATGGGATGACGAACCGAACGTCGGCGCATTAATGGCGCTGGCGTTTGCAACTGATCCATTCGTTCGCTGGATTTTACCAAACCCACATGATTTTGTGACGGAAAGTCTGATACATGCGGGCACAACCACAGCGCCGGCATTTGACGATGGTACGGTCTATATGATTGGCGAGGCGTACGGTGCGGCAGTCTGGGTTGGGCCGAATGCAAAGTTTAAACGAAAGGACGATCACGCGAACGATGGGCGCGGGATGCCTGACGAGTTTGCCGAGCTTGTTCGGAAATCCGGCGTTTATCGACCGGCAGAGCCACATTGGTATCTGGCCTATATCGCCGTTGATCCGGCGCATCGTGGCAAAGGGTTGGGAACCGCATTGATGAACCACTCGCTGGAAATCTGCGATCGGGACCATATGCCTGTCTATCTGGAATCCACGAATGCCGCGAATCTTTCGATCTATGAACGGCATGGATTCGCGTTGCTGGCGGAGGTGCAGGTGGGCGACTCGCCCAAACGGTATCCGATGCTGCGGGCGGCGCGGTAATTTGGTGCAAATTGGGGTGGTGAATAGGGTTCCCCTACGCCGTTTCCCACTGTATACCCTGCCGGTAACTTCCTAACCAAAGAGGCATGAAATGGCCAATGTAGTTGTAGTCGGCGCTCAATGGGGCGACGAGGGCAAGGGTAAGA
>JAESQH010000250.1 GCA_016765235.1 Paracoccaceae bacterium | reverse complement strand
GCACACTGTGCAGGTTGCAGGCCGTCAACAACTCCTTACGCAGGGCTTTGGAGGCGTTGTCGGAATTGCTTAGGAACGTGTTTTTAATCGCCACCGCCCCGCGCCCGCCGGCCTTCAGGTGTTTGATGAAATGTTGCAGAAACAGAAACGCAGTCTCGCCGGTTTTGATCGGGAAGTTCTGCTGCACCTCGGCACGTTCCTTGCCGCCAAAGGGGGGATTGGCGAGGATGATGTCGTATCGGTCCTTTTCCTGCACATCGCGGATGTTTTCGGAAAGGGTGTTGGTGTGGATGATGTTGGGCGTCTCGATCCCGTGCAGGATCATGTTCATAATCGCAATCACATAGGCGAGCGATTTCTTTTCCTTGCCGTAGAAGGTTTTGGTTTGCAGGGTTTTCAGGTCCGTCGTGGTCAGATCACCCTTACGCATATAGTCATACGCCTCGCACAGGAAGCCAGCGGAACCGACCGCGCCATCATAGACCGTCTCGCCAATCCGGGGTTTGGTCACTTGGATCATCGCGCGGATCAGAGGGCGTGGCGTGTAGTATTCGCCGCCATTGCGCCCCGCGTTGCCCATGTTTTTGATTTTGGCCTCGTAGAGGTGGCTAAGTTCATGCTTTTCCTTTTGGGAGCGGAAGCGCAGGGCGTCCATCAATTCAAGCGCATCCCGCAAGGAATAACCGCTTTGGAATTTGTTCTTAATCTCGCCAAAGATTTCACCGATTTTGTATTCGATGGTATCAGGGCCTGTGGCGCGTTGTTTGAAGCCTTGCAGGTAGGGGAACAGATCGCGGTTGACGTAATCAATCAGGTCAGGGCGGCGTCATGGTCAAACTTGCCGTTGATCTTGGGGGCCGCCCAGCGCGACCAGCGGTGTTCTGGGTTGATGATGTGAGTGTAAGGTTTGCCGAGCAGTTCGGCCTCCATAGCGCGTTCATGTTCGAGGTCGTCTAGGTATTTAAGAAACAACATCCACGACGTTTGTTCGGTGTAATCCAGTTCGGTGGTGCAGCCCGCCTCTTTCCATAAAACGTCATCGATATTTTTGAAGGTCTGCTCGAACATTTGTGATCTTTCTGATTGGGTTTTTGCGGAGACTAAGGGGGTTTCGAAAAATCCGCCATCCCTTTGATCAATTCCTTTTGGCGCTGGGTTGAAACCGGCATGTAGGATTGCACCGTTGTAACAACGCTCGTGTGTCCGATGTTCAGTGACCACGCTTTGAATGCCTCGCGGGTGGTGCAAATTTCATCACCATACATCGCCAGAGTTCTTCTAAACCCGTGCGGGGTGAAAACCGGCAAACCCGCATTGCTAAACGCCTGCTTGATGATTTCACAAATCTTGTGGCCATTTGCGTAGGGGTCGCGTGAAAGCCCGGCAACCATAAAACCGCCAGTTACACCCAACCCCATCATTGGCTTAGGAAACAGGGCATCGTCGTTGCCAAAAAGCTTGGTCACACGCAAATAGTCCACCCACGCCTCGAAGCAACGGAAATAGGCTGGATCAACCGGCATGAACCACGTTGTAAAGGTTTTAGCCCCTTTTGTATTAACGTCCCGCGCATCTTGATAAACACATCCATCAGCCAAATCGATCCGTTTGAGCGTCAGCGACGCCATTGCCCCATCACGCGCGGCGGTCAACATCACAAAAGCAAATATAGCTTTGTCGCGACGTTCTATTTCTGTTTCGTTTGGCATTTGGCTAAATGCATGAAATGCTTGCGCCATCGTTGGGGAACGCACTTCGCGTTGAGCATGGGCAATTCGAGCATCCTTGGCACTGTTATTGAAATACTCGGCGTCGGAATAACTGATCCTTGATTTATATCCTTGTTGCCCTGCGAGCCAATGGATGAACGCCTTAACCAAGCGCAAAGTTCCGTCAATAGTCGCCTTACTAAGCGGCTTGCCAGTCCGTTCATTTTTGGCAGCTTCCAGTTTGCGTTTGAAGGTGATTGCCTGATCGATATGAAATGATTTGAACGGCTTGAAATTCGTAGTTTTTTCAAATCGGAATATAGCGGCGGCAGTTTTATCCACCGACTTAATATCTTGCCGTTTCGCTTCTTTGATATATCTCAGATAGCGACGCTTTACCCGTTCGTTTTCTTCGTTGAACTTACGCATGATCTAGTATCCTTTCGTATGTGATAGTTTAGAAGGGGGTTGGGAATATCCTTTAGGCTTCCCCCTGCCCCTTACAATCAATGTCAAAGATATTGGCCAAACCGGGTAATGCAGACCGGCTACAGAACCGATTAAGAGTACCCTCGCACTCAGAACACAGCCCCACTAGCCGCCCCCTTGTCGGACTTATTGGAAGGTAATCCACCATATCGCCCATGGGTGTTCGAGCCTCACGACAACGCAGACAATAGAGTTGATTGGCTTGAAGTGGAGCCTTGGCACGCTTGCGGGCATTTTCGATATATTCGCGCAGGTCAGCCCCAATAATTAGGAATGGCTTTTGCGCTCGCATTACGGGCAAACCCTTCTTAATCCAGCCGCGAATTGTCGGGATAGAAACGCCCACAGAACAGGCGGCCTGATCAATCTCATAAGCTTGATGAATTTTGATGTTTCGTGGGTTTACACGCTTAACCATTAGAACCCGCCTCCGCCTCAAACAAAGCACGAATTTCTTCAACCCGCCAAACTGTGGTTCGTGGTCCTAATTTTTGTGATTTTGGAAAGCGCCCATCCTTAACGCCCTGCCACCATGTAGACTTGGAAACCGGGATTGGGCCAATTGGGGCCAAGATTTGGGATAAGCGTACAAAGCCTGTTTTTGGGAAATCTCCGTAGTCCATCTGGGTTCTCCTTGGGTTAGTTAAATCCAAAGTGAACTTGCCTGATCAGTGGGGAATTATGGGGGATCAACCCTATTCCGTTAAGGACTCCGCTAACTACCTTCGATATTTTCGGGGTCAAGAACATCAGTTGCTTCTCTAAGCCATTTTAAAATTGTCTTTTGATCCAAGCTAATACCCAAATGATCCAAGTCGTCTTGAATGTCCTTAGTTGCCGGATTTCGCGCCGCATCTGGGTTGAAGCTGTAGCCTCTAATAGCCATCGCGGCTACAAGCCTTAAAAGGGTTTCGCGCTCCCGATTTGACAAGCTATTCTCAGGGGATTGGGTCGAGACTTGAATTTCTTCACATTGAAATCTCCGCGTCGCGGCCACCAATCCTTCCGGCATTGAAAATTCCTGTTTTACTAACCAATCTAAGATTTCTGGTGGATCACCTTCTTGTGACAAGCGCCCCGATCTATTGGCAGCATATAACAATTCCAACCGCTCAGAATATTCATTCAGTAACCTACACAACTTAAAACTCCTGCTATCAAGTTGATCAAATATCTGAATCAGTTTGTCCTCCGGTCTAAATCCTAGTGAAATCAATACCGCCTCTGCTGGAATCCAGTAAGTCTTGCGTGCCCAGAATGAATAGTCGTGGAACGACATCTCCGTTGGAACAAGGCTTCTACTTAATAACGTCGGGAAAGAGGAACTTTTCAGTTTTAGTGAGATGCTATCTTGGGACAGCCCAATCAAAGCGTGAAAAACGGCTTCTACTGCGTCAGTTTCAGATTGGTCAAAGAAAGGAACATCGTCGAGTATAGTATTTGGAAAAGAGGGATATGATGCTGTTGCATTACTTTCAATATCATCAGCACTCCATCCAGTAGCAGCTCTGACCAACACGTCGGATTGGAACAGAAAAAAGATCAGTTTTCTAATATCTGCAAGTTTCATATTTGCACAATGAGAAACCTGACGGAAAATTGCAACTCTAAGCTATACAGCCAACTGTCTAAAATCCAGTAACTGCCTTCCCCACCAATCCGCAATTTTAACCCGTTCATCCCAATGTTCACCCCGCGCATAGGCCCGCCGCACTTCATTCTTTTCGATATGCGCCAGCGCCCTTTCAATTGCGTCTGGGTTCCACAAGCCACTTTCGTTGGCAATGGTGGAAAACGTGGCCCTAAAGCCGTGCGACGTCATTTCCGAGCCAGTATACCCCATCCGGCGCAATGCAGCATTCAAGGTATTTTCACTCATCGGTCGCTTGGATGATCGGATAGACGGGAATAGAAATTCCCCGTATCCAGTCAATTCCTGCAAGTTGGATAGTAGGTTTAAAGCCTCTTGGGGCAATGGGACCTTATGGGGAAGCCGCATTTTCATTCTAGGCGCGGGAATTGTCCAAACTGCTTCACTGAAATCAAATTCGTTCCACGTTGCATGGCGCAACTCACCCGGACGGGTTACAACAATCGCCAGCAGATTCAATGCAATCTTTGTCGTCACCTGCCCCTGAAAGCCATCAATTGCCCGCATAAGGCCACCCATCTCCGTTTTGTCGGTGATTGCAGCTCGCGATGTAACTGTTGGCCGGATTAGCGCATCACGCAGGGCAAACGTCGGGTCGTTTTCTGCGAGACCAACGGCGATAGCGTGCCTAAACACAGAACCTATTATGGAGCGCAAACGCCGTGCGGTTTCGTAATGACCTTTGGCTTCGGGCTTTCGCAGGCATTGTAGAACTACTGGTGAAGTGATTTCAGATATTGGCATTCGCCCAAAATCAGCAATTGCCATTCTCATAAACCATTCGTTTTTAACAAGCGTAGCGGGCGCACGTCCCTCCTTCTTGATTTTAGTGAGATACATTGCCGCAATTTTTTCAAATGTCTGGCCTTGGCTTTCCTTTTCCGCCATCGCCTTTTCGCGTTTTATCTGGCTGGGGTCACCTCCACCAGCCATCTGACTGCGGGCTTCATCACGAACTTTTCGCGCTTCCAAAAGGCTTGTTGCAGGATAGGAACCGATAGACAAAAGCTTCTCTTTTCCGCGTATGCGATATTTGAATCGCCAAAGCTTCGAACCATTTGGTTTAACAAGAACATGCAACCCATCAAAATCCGCGACCTTGTAAGGTTTATCTTTGGTTTTGAGGTTTCGAAGTTTGATATCCGTCAAGGCCATTCTGGGGGTATCGCTTTCCTGTGAGGCCGTCGATACCCCCGTATGATACCCCCAAATCGTCAGGATGCACCCCCACGGGGCTGGACGGCGTTGGACAAACAATTTTACTAACTCCCTTATATACTGGGAATAATTGGATGTCACTGGATTTTGAAAAACGGTAATGTGGTACCCGAGATCGGAATCGAACCGACAAGCCTTGCGGCGGGGGATTTTGAATCCCCTGCGTCTACCAATTCCGCCACTCGGGCACTTTGTGATCCGGTCGGTAGGTACTTCCGGATCATGCCAGCAATCGCTTGCTTGGGCACGTGCTATCAAAAGGTTTCTGGCGGGTAAAGTGGAAACCGCTTATGAAGTGTGAAAATCCTGCCTATAACCTTGACGTCTCGACGCTGGCATGGTGCATGGGGCCATTAACAAAACGGAAACCGCATGCTTCGCAGATTATATCAATGGACAATGTCGCTGGCTAAATCACGTTATGCGTTATTGATTCTGGCAGTTATCAGTTTTTTCGAGGCTTCTGTCTTTCCCATCCCTCCAGATGCGCTAATGATTCCGATGATCCTTGCGGCCCCTCGTCGTGCGTTTTTAATTGCCGGCGTGACCACCGTAAGCTCCGTATTGGGCGGCGCATTGGGGTACGGCGCCGGGATATATCTGTTTGAAGAAATCGGACGGCCCGTTCTGGAATTTTACGGCAAAACAGACGCGTTCGAGACGTTTAAATTCTATTATAACGAACTGGGTGCCGCCATTTTGTTATTGTCGGGCATCACGCCGTTCCCCTTCAAAGTCACGACAATCCTGTCTGGTGCTACCGAACTTAATTTCGGATTGTTTATGGTTTTCACGTTTATTGGCCGAGGAATACGGTTTTTTTTAGTGGCAACCTTACTTTGGAAATTTGGACCTGACATCCGCCATTTCATTGAAAAGCGGCTGGGAACAGTGTTCACGATTGGACTGCTGGCGCTGCTTGGTGGTTTCCTGATTTTGTGGCTAATATAATGACTAATTTTCAAAAAACCGCGTTTATCGCCACCGCTGGTTCGGCTGGTTTGCTGATAGGTGCGCTGATTTTTCAATATGGGTTTGACATGGCGCCGTGCAAAATGTGCATCTGGCAACGTTGGCCGCATGGTATCGCAATTTTGCTGGGTGCTTTGATCTACTTCATGCCTAACCGTTTTATCGCCCTTCTTGGCGGTTTTGTCGTTCTGATTGGTGGTGGCATCGGCGTATATCACGCTGGAGTGGAGCAGAAATGGTGGCAAGGCCCGACAGACTGCACCGGAACCGGGCTGTCGTTGACTGATAACCTTCTAGATATGTCTGCCTCGGTTAGCGTTGTAATGTGCGATGTCATTCCATGGTCCCTGTTTGGGGTATCCATGGCCGGTTGGAACGCGATTGTCTCGTTCTGGCTTGTCTACATTTGGATTCGCGCGTTTCGCGCCACCTAGATATCCAACTTCATTTTGATAAATTGCAGCGCCGTGCCTAGGCCGTCGGGCGCAATACCGTGGCCCGTGTTTTTGGAGATGTGTGTAAAGACCTCGAACCCAGCCTTCGCCAGCGCGTCGGCGGCTTCGGGCAACGATGCTGTCGGGACCATCTCGTCGGAATCGCCGTGAACCAGCAGGATCGGTGGCTTGGATTTCATCTCGGGTTCCAACAACTCGGGGTAAAGCAAGCGTCCGGAAAATCCGACAATTCCGGCAAATGGCAATTTGCGGCGCGGGCCAATATGCAACGCCATCATTGTGCCTTGTGAAAACCCGAATATGATTGTGCGTTCCGGCCCGATGCCCTCGGTTACGGCCACTTCGTCAAAATATGCATTTAGCAACTTAACCGCCTCGACCTGCCCTTCTTGCGCAGATTCCTCGGTTGATCCATCAAGCCGCGGGATTGGCGACCATTGATACCCCATCGGATTATTCACGCACCGTTGTGGCGCATTTGGCGACAGGAATGTGGTGTTCGGCAGGTGCTCCGCCAAAGAATCCGCGATGCCAATCAAATCATTTCCATCCGAGCCATAGCCGTGCAGAAAAATCACCAAACTATCGGTGTTTCCCGAAATGGCGTCTTTGCGCGGTCCTGTAAGTGTGGTCATCGTATTCCCTCTCGTTCTTTTGCAACGCGGTAATACGCCCACAACAGGCGGGCTGCAACCGATCTCCACGGGGTCCAGTTTTCAGACATTATGCGCAGGGATTTTTCTTTCGGGCGCTCGTTCAAATTAAACAACATTCTAGCGGCTTCTTGCAACGCCAGATCGCCCGGTGCAAATACATCCGCTCGTCCAAGGCTGAACATCACATATACCTCGGCTGTCCATGTCCCGATGCCACGAATGGCGATAAGCTGGCGCATGACCTCGTCTGAAGGAAGCGTTCGAAGGGCAATATAATCCAGATCCGCAGCCGCCAAATCCTTCGCATAGCTGATCTTTTGACGCGAGAACCCGCATGCCCGAAAGTTTTCATCGCTGGCCGCCAATATTGTGGCCGGCTCGCACATGCCTGCGGCCTCCATCCGTGTCCAAATGGCATTGGCTGAAGCAACGGAGAGTTGCTGGCTGGTGATTGCGCTTAACAGTTCCCGGAACCCGTCTTCGCGGCGTCGCAACGGCAATGGGCCGCATATCTTCAGTGCTTTGGCAAATCGAGGATCATATGCTGCCAACCATGCCGCACCTTCAGCCACATCAGCATCTGTTTTGATAATTAGCTCAACCATATCCACCTCCTTGTTGTATTTAGCTTAGGCAATTTATTGGCCTCCGGCAAAAATAAATCGGCGACGTTGCGTCTTATCGACATATCTACTGGATATTGAATGTATCGCAGAATAGAACAGCACACATGACCTATATTGATTCCACAGCAGTAGCACGACGCAACGTCAAAGTTTTGGTGGCCGCGCAAGCCATTCTAGGTTCGCAGATGCCAATCAGCTTCGTGTTGGGAGGATTGGCGGGGCAATACCTGTCAACCAATCCGCGCTGGTCCACGTTGCCTATTGCACTGATCGTGTTTGGATCAATGCTGACGGCGCCCATCATGTCGTCAATCATGCAGAACTACGGGCGGCGCACAGGGTTTGTTGTTGGCGTTGCGGGTGGCGTTATCGGGGCGAGCCTTGCTGCAACAGCGCTGTGGATCAACTCTTTCCCATTGTTCCTGATCGGATCTTTGTTCACCGGCATCTATATGTCATCGCAGGGTTTTTTCCGGTTCGCCGCCACGGATATGGCCAGCGTAGAATACCAACCCAAGGCGATTTCATGGGTTATGGCGGGTGGTTTGATATCGGCTATTATCGGCCCGCAGATCGTGAAACTAACGGAAGGCGCATTGGATCCGGTTCCGTTTATGGGTTCCTAATTAGCGATCATCGCTTTGAATGCAGTCGGCGTATTGCTGTTTATTTTCCTCGAAATCCCGACACCCAAGAAACCCGAACAAGGCGCGCCGCAAGGGCGTTCACGTATGGAGCTTCTGCGAACGCCACAAATTCTGGTCGCCATGATTAGCGCGATGGTCGCGTATTCATTGATGAATCTGGTAATGACCTCGACGCCGTTGGCTGTGGTCGGAAACGGGTTTAAAACAGGTAACGCTGCGGACATCGTTTCGATGCACGTGCTTGCGATGTATATACCTTCGTTTTTCACGGGCTATCTAATCAATCGTTTCGGGGTCGAGCGTATAATCGCGCTTGGATTGGTAATTCTCGCATCCGCCGGAGTTGTTGCCCTCGCAGGAGTTGAACTGGGCAACTTCTACCTTGCGCTTGTACTACTTGGGATTGGCTGGAACTTCGGGTTTATCGGCAGCACAACAATGTTGACCGCCGCCCATACCGAAGAAGAACGTGGCCGAATGCAGGGCATGAACGATTTCGCAGTTTTCGGGATGGTTACTATCGCCTCACTGAGTTCGGGTGGATTAATGAATTATTCTGGTGGTACGCCGCAAGAAGGCTGGACCGCCGTCAACATGGCAATGATCCCGTTCCTGATGTTGGCAGCCAGCGCATTAATTTGGTTTGTACTCCATAACAAAAAACGCGCTTCGCTGTCACCAGAGACCGGTAGAACTTCGCCAAAGTAGCTCGAGTTTCTTTCGGAATTCGGAGGTCTCCAACGGTTCGCGCAGGGCGTTTTCCGGCTGGTTTATAACAAATTTCAATGGAACATTAACTTGCCATCCTGACAACAAAGCAGGCGCGGCAGATTTCGGTATTTGCTTACGTAATTTGCGCGCATTCCTAACCTTTGTTAAGGCGTTAGAGGAAATATTGCTTAGCGCATCGGATAGGTTTTCTGGCACCTCGCCACCCGCTACCGCATTGCTATCCAGCGTACCTTTGACCGGCACAGGATGACGACCGGCAACATACAAGGCTGGCAGGGCGCGCCACAGGTTGGCAACACCGACTCCGTATCCGAAATCGGCAATACAGGCCACGTCCTTTGCCCCTAACGAAATCGCAGCTATCCGTATCAAATTGCCAGACGTGGCGTTGATATAAGCATCAAACGCGCCCAGATCAGAATGCCCCTCGCGGTAAATGTCGAAGCGTCTTGCCTCGATCAATTCAACGAACAAGGCTTGTGGCAGGTGATACTTCGCGATCACCTCGGCCAACGGAGCAACGACTTCGTGATGGCGGACTTTGCCCTCATAAACCTCGTTGATAGTTTCCAGCCACCATTGAAGGCGCATTTCCGCGATCATTTCTTCTTTGCTCGCCCAAGGCGCGCGGGCAACTTCCAGGTTGAACGCATAAAGCACAAACAGTCGGTCGCGCGCGTCAACAGGTGCTGCCATCACGGATAAGTAACGATCAGGATCACCTGCCTTGACCAGTTCAGCGCAAGCGTCAATGCTCATGCAGGGGTTGCCCCTTCGCGGATCAGCTTCCAGTTAATCGCATCAAGCAACGCCTGAAAAGACGCATCCACGATGTTGGCCGAAACCCCCACGGTTGACCACCGCCGCCCCTGCCCGTCTTCACTGTCGATCAGAACACGGGTCACGGCCTCGGTCCCACCATTCGTTATGCGAACTTTGAAGTCGACCAGTTTCATATCGTCGATCATCGCTTGATACGGCCCTAAATCCTTACCTAACGCGCGTGACAGCGCATTTATCGGGCCTTGATCACGATCATCCGCATCTGAATGACTTTCCGAAGCACTTATCACACGCTTGCCCGCAATTTTCGCGACAACGACGGCTTCGGACACGGTAATCATCTGGTGCAGGGCGTTTTGACGGCGCTCGACAGTTACACGGTAACGTTCAATCTCGAAAAATTTCGGCAGTTGTCCCAGAACCTCCCTCGCCAGCAACTCAAAGCTCGCTTGCGCACTGTCGTAGGCAAAACCGCGGTCTTCGCGCTCTTTCACTTCACCAAGGATTTGGGAAAGCTTAGGGTCGCCTTTGGTGACTGTCAGCCCCGCTTCGGCCAAGCGTTTGCGAAGGTTCGACTGCCCCGCCTGATTGGACATTGGCACGAGGCGTTCATTACCCACCGTTTCAGGCGGTATGTGTTCATAAGTCGTCGGATCTTTCAGAATTGCACTGGCATGCAGCCCCGCCTTATGAACGAATGCAGAGGCCCCCACATACGCCGCGCTAGCGTTCGGAACACGGTTCAGAATATCGTCGAGCATGCGCGACAGACGGGTTAGCCCTGACAAGGCCTCGACCTTCACGCCGATATCGTATTCGCTGGCGTAGGGTTCCTTTAACAGCAACGTCGGAATCAGGGTGACGAGGTTGGCATTGCCGCAGCGCTCCCCCAATCCATTCAACGTACCCTGGATTTGCCGCGCGCCCGCATCTACTGCGGCGAGGGAGTTCGCCACAGCATGTTCCGTATCGTTGTGCGTATGAATGGCGACGTGATCGCCCGGAATGCCGGACGCAATCACAGCTTTAACGGCCTTGCTTATGTCGTCGGGCAGCGCGCCACCGTTGGTGTCACACAACACGATCCAACGCGCCCCCGCATCGTAGGCGGCGTTGCAACACTCCAGCGTGTAATCCGGATTGGCCTTGAAACCGTCAAAGAAATGCTCGGCATCATAAAGGGCTTCGCGGTCCAAGGTTTTCAGATGCTCAAACGAGCCTTTGATGTTTTCGACATTCTCTTCAAGCGTGATCCCCAGCGCTGTGGTGACATGGAAGTCATGGCTTTTGCCAACCAAACAAACCGCAGGCGTATTGGCGTTGATCACGGCCGCCAGCACATCATCATTAGCAGCCGAACGCCCTGCCCGTTTGGTCATCCCGAACGCTGCAAACGTGGCAGTGTTCAGCTTTGGCGCCGCCGCGAAAAAGTCGTTATCCGTAGGGTTAGCCCCGGGCCAGCCACCTTCGACATAATCAATCCCGAGTTCGTCGAGCGCTATTGCAATGCGGGTCTTATCCTCTGCCGAGAAATCCACACCATGGGTTTGTTGCCCATCCCGAAGCGTAGTGTCGTAGAGGTAGAGGCGTTGTTTAATCATGGCTTCGCTCCCTGAATGATCTTGCGATCAAGATCATATGGCCGCCCCGTTGGGGGGCGTAGGCGGCCATTTTGTTACGGTTAGGCTTTGTGGAGTGGGTCATTTTAGGGCCTCCAGTTTTACTAAATTAAACGCGTCTGAAAGTTTCCATGAAGTTTTCTCAGTGGAGTCTTCCACAATAACACCCGCCTCAATAAAGCCATCTCTGATTCTATCCGCACGTGTGTAGTTTTTTGCTTTTCTTGCTTCATCCCGTTCACTTAAAAGGTTCTCAACAAGTGCAATAACCCCAGGAGACTTTCTATCCTCAAGGCCTTTCCATATACGTTGCCCAATATCGTCCATGTAAATCATGTCATGAAGTTCGAAAAACTCCATTGACGCGTAAAGTGCAGAAGCAGAGTCGTAGTCACCAGATCGGGCCTTCTTTGCAAGGTCATGCATAGCGGCAAACGCACCCGGAGTATTCAAGTCATCGGACAACGCTTCAACTACCGATATGTGTGGGTGTCCATCATTTGAAAATGCATGGTTTTTTGACAACTCCGTCCACTTTATTAGAGTTTTCTTAGCCTCGGCCACCTTCTTATCCGTCCAATCCATCGGCGAGCGGTAGTGTGTCGACAACAAAACAAACCGGATCACCTTTCCCGGAATGCCCTGATCCAACAAATCCTTAACCGTGAAGAAATTCCCCAAGCTCTTGGACATCTTCTTGCCCTCGACCTGTATCATCTCGTTGTGCATCCAGACGTTGGCGAACCCGCCGTCGGGATTGGCGCAACAGCTTTGGGCTATCTCGTTTTCATGGTGCGGGAACTGCAAATCCAACCCGCCACCGTGTATATCAAAGGTCGCACCGAGCAGGTCCAGTGACATAGCAGAACACTCGATATGCCAACCCGGACGGCCACGGCCCCATGGTGAATCCCACCCCGGTAGGTCCTCGCTTGAAGGTTTCCACAGCACAAAATCCATCGGGTCGCGTTTGTAGTCCGCCACTTCCACTCGTTCGCCCGCACGCATGTCTTCCAGCTTGCGGCCAGACAGCGCGCCGTATGCGTCATACGAATTCACGTCGAACAGAACGTGGCCTTCAGACACATACGCATTGCCCTTTTCGATCAACACTTCAATCATCGAAACCATCTGCGCGATGTATTCTGTGGCGCGCGGCTCATCCGTTGGGCGCAGCGTTCCGAGCGCCTCCATATCCTCGTGATACCACTCGATTGTCTGGTCGGTCAGCTCGCGGATGATGGCCTTCAAATCACGTGCATCGCCATTGGCTTTCATCTCGCTCGCGCGGGCGTTTATCTTGTCATCCACGTCTGTAAAATTGCGCACATAGCGCACTGCATAATGGCCGTATTTGTGGCGAAGTAATCGAAACAGCGTATCAAACACCACCACGGGGCGCGCGTTGCCGATGTGGGCGCGGTCATAGACCGTGGGGCCACAGACATACATCCGCACGTCGGCAGGCTCGATCGGCACGAAATCCTCTTTCGTGCGGGTCTTGGTGTTATAAAGTTTGATCTTGGTCATGGCTCGTTCCCGGTCGCAATATTCCCTGCGACGGGCCTAGCATTTTGAAATCAAATTGAAAACAGAAAGACGCGCCGCGGACGATATGTCAGCAGATAATGCAAATCTCGATAATGCAAAGTTCGTTTTTCATGAGGGTTTTATGGCAGGTCACCCCGACCAGATCAAGCCCCTAGCCACGGCGAACCATTCGCCCGATCTTTTTAGCCCTAGGCATCCACCACAAAAACAAGCCGGTAAGCGAGAAAAACACCAAAGAAAGACTGGTGATATCCGCGATCCATGTCCCGAAACGACTGCTTAACCAGCCGCGTGCGTGCAAAGTTTTGAAGATCGAACCCCAATACCTTTTACTGTTCAAAAGCGTTCCATCTGGCGCGTATGTGTCGCGCGTAAATCCGTATTTAACATAATAGTGACCAGTTGCACGACTGACAATCACCCGTCCGGACGGCAGGTCCATTATATAACTCGGGCGTTTGTGATAGGGCTTGCTAGCGAATTTTGTGACTTCCTCATTCGGCCAAATAGTTTCAGCCAAAACGAGCGCAGACTCCCGCGTAATCTCAACTCCGCTTGGCCACGTAGAAAAAAGGGATTCGTCATACCCAGCCGGCGTGATGAAATTAATGATGGCTCTGGAATGGTTCATGTAGAATCCGGTAAGGCCAATCAGTAGAATCCATGGAAGCACAAGAATCGCCAACCATGCATGTGATATTCGCAATATTTTCAACATTTTTGCGCGTGTTTGTTGTCGCATGTTACCCCCGAATTTCATTTATGGACGTTCCATAGCACTTGAAAACTGTCAAAAGGGTGACAACCATTTTTCATTTCAATTGCTTCCGATTTTTGTCCGACAATGTGACAGTAGTTTTAAGGACAGGCCCTCTTGACCTCGGCCATGCACTTGCGTAAATGACGGCCTTCTACTGGGGAATAGGTTAACGGTAGACCCACAGACTCTGACTCTGTTAGTCCAGGTTCGAATCCTGGTTCCCCAGCCAGCCAGTCCGTCTCATTTTGAGTACATGTGTTTGGCTTGAAGTTCTTACGCTATTTCCGTGGGTTACAAGTTAACGGCCACACAGAGACGCGCAATATCGCGCCGTACAGGCCACAAATAGTCCAAAATCTCTGTTTGCGATTCAGGCGCTAACAGTTTGAATGATCTGATAAGCTCCCGACTTAGAGGCTGGCGATCAATTGCCGCTGATCTTCCCAGTCGAGCGGCAGCGTGTTGCGCTGGAGCCATTCGGAAGTAAGCCAGACCGGCTGCCGCCCCCCGGCAATTTGCTTTACGATATCAGGGGCGAGGAATGCGTGGTCCATCATTTGCAATATGCGCCGTTTGGTTAAGCCAGCATCGTTCGCCACTTCGTCAAGTGTTCGTCCCTGCCGGATTGCTTCGAGCCATTTTTGCGCGGTCACAATATTGCGGATAAGCGTTTTATCCAGTTCGGTCTGGATACCACCGAGAACCAGTTTTGTTTCCACACCGCGCTTGCGAAGCTGAAATGGCTTCTCGAATGTCAGACCTTCTTCAAATATATCTGCGCGCGGCACATCCAATTTTGTCGAGAGCACATTTGGATCCAGCCGGATTTCCATACTACCAGCGCTGATCCGAACCTGGGAAATCAGGTTGGCCGTGACCGTGGCGCGCGATGTTTCTTTCAGTTCCTTGACCAAACCGTCAATCCGGCGCAACACATGTTTCAATTCCGATGCCCCGATCAGCGGAAACACCCGTGTCAAGAATTCTGGCCGTTCAAATTCCTCTACGAGTGTTGCCGCCAACCCCTCCTCCAGTGCCTTTGCCGGCAACCGCCATCCCGACAGGTCTTTCTCGCCGGACTGTTTTATCAGACGATGCGAGACGTAGTACCGGTGCCGCACTCCATTCTTGCTGGCGTGCGATGGCGTGAGCCTGTCATCGGTTTCATCAAACAATTTCCCGATCAGCGGAGATGCTTCTATCGCATTTAACTTAAGACGGTTTCTCCCGGCCTGCATTTCAAGGTTCGCCTGAACTTTGTCCCAGTTTTCCTTATCTATGATCGCCGGATGTTGCCCGTCATAAACCTGGTTTTTATGGCGAATGCGACCGGCGTAAAGCGGGTTTGCCAGTATCTGGTAGATATGCCCCCGACCAAAGTGATGGCCGCCAACCTGCATTCCCGATTTCTGCGTCCGGGCTCGTGTGCGCATATCCCGCAGCTTGACCTCGCCTTGAACTCTGCGAACTGTTCCCAGTTCAAGGTATAGATCGTAAAGGGTTCTTATAGTTTTAGCTTCGGACTCAATAATGCACAGGGTTCGCCCATTCGCCGCATATCCGAACGGCACCAACCGTAGATAGTGTTTCAGCCAGAATGGAGGGAGAAGGAGAGGTTTATCGCACTGGATTTGATGAGCTGGACGAATATATGCCTTTTGCTGGAGGTGCGCTTTACCTGTTAGGCGGGTTGTCTGGTGGTGGCAAATCTACATTACTACAGTCATTCCTAGAGACTCAGGTTTTTGGCGGTGTTCCGTGCTATTTCAACTCAGCTGAAATGAGCGCCGAATCAGTAGCAAAAAGATTCCTTCAGTCTGCCGGTTCAATACGATCAAACTTTTTTAACGAGCCTAGTAAGCACATGAGTTCGCAAATCGGCGAGAGCATGACCGCTGGATTAATTAAGCTTAAAGACCGTAATTTGATGATAGATGATGAGCAAGGACTTACGGTCGAGCAGCTTAAGGTCCGTGCAAGAAATTGGATAACATCACAATCTAGCTATATTGAAAACGGAAAGGCCGTGCTTGCAGTCGATTACGCCCAGTTGCTATCTTACGATCACCGTAACTCCGCAAGCTCGCTAGGTATAATCACTAAAGAGCTTCGTGCACTGTCTAAAGAGCTTAACATCGTTGTAATTTTACTTGTTCAATTAAATAACGATTACAAAACTCGACAAGATAAACGCCCTATCCCTAGTGATATTGCCGGATCAAGTGAAATGCTGAAAGATTGTGACGGGTTGATTTTCTGCTACCGTGACGTTTTATTTAATCCCGATACTTTAGATAAAGATATTATCGAGCTTATTATCGGGAAGAACAGAAATGGCGCACAGGGTACAGTTAGAGCGTTATGCGAATTGGAATATTTCCGCATCTCTGATATTAAGAATAAATATTAAGTGATATAATACGATTGCGGATAGAGCTTAGCGGCTTGAAGATTAGGGTGGTTCCTAATTGTTCCGCATACAAACCTCAAAAGACCACCTTAACCAAAGGATTCAAAATGACATCATTCATAGAAATACCCGCAAGTAAAAGATCCCTAGCATTAAGAAGGCCGTTGTGCGGCATTGGCATTAATGACGCTAATTATATGGTATTTCCTAGAGTTGATGGGAATATGAATATTTGCCCATATTATCAGTCGTGGGCAAATATGATAAAAAGGGCTTACAGCAGCAAAACTCAATTAAGACAGCCGACATATAAAGGCTGCTCAGTCGTAAAGGAATGGCACACCCTCTCCGTTTTTCGCTCATGGATGGAAGGTCAGGACTGGCAAGGCAAGTATTTAGATAAAGACCTTATAGTAAAAGGAAATAAGGAGTACGGCCCTAAAACATGCTTATTTGTAAATAGGATGATTAATAACTTACTGACAGATAGCGCCGCCAATAGGGGTGAATATCCCCAGGGAGTCAGCCTTGATTGTGAGTCAATGAAGTACCTATCAACCTGCATTGTTGAAGGAAAGCAAAAGAAGATAGGTAGGTTTAAATCCGTTGATGATGCGGAGATTGCATATCTTGAATTCAAGTCCAATCGAGTGATTAATATATCACTAACCGAAGAGCCCATAATACGCGCAGCCCTGCTTCGTCATGCAAAAATTATGACCGATCGCATTGAATTCATCAGAGTGAAAGATTTACCGTCTAATTTTAATTATCAATAATCACTGGACTTAATGATTTAAAACGCTAATATACATTTATCAATTACGAGAGGTAGGGAATTATGAATAACGCAGATATGCCAGCAATGCCGATTCCAATCACAGCAAATGGAAGGGGCGCAATAGATTCAATGGAGTACCGAAAAGAAAATGGAGGCATTACAAAGCTTGAGCACTTCGCTGGCTTGGCT
>JAESQH010000249.1 GCA_016765235.1 Paracoccaceae bacterium | reverse complement strand
TCCGCATCATCCAGCATAATCAACCGCGCCGCGTCGCCAATCGCATGCGCACCCGTTGAACAAGCCGTAACAACTGCATGGTTCGGCCCCTTAAAGCCATATCGAATAGAAACTTGCCCCGAACAAAGGTTAATCAATGTTGAGGGAATAAAGAAAGGCGAAACCCGTCGCGGCCCACGTTCCTTCAACAAAATCGCCGTGTTGGCAATTGTGGAAAGCCCGCCAATACCGGACCCGATCATCACACCGGTGCGGTACTGTTCTTCTTCATCATCAGGTGTCCAATCCGCGTCTTTGATCGCCTGATCAGCCGCCGCCATTGCATACAAAATGAACGGATCAACTTTACGCGCCTCTTTCGGGGCCATCCAGTCATCCGGATTAAACGTGCCGTCACTCCCATCCCCTAAAGGGATTTCGCAAGCGTAATTTGTCGCCAGATGCGAGGCATCGAACTTCGCAATCGTGCCTGCACCGGATTGCCCGTCCAGAAGACGTTCCCAGGTTTCTTCAACCCCGCAAGCTAGCGGTGTGACCATACCAAGACCAGTAACAACTACGCGCCGCATATAGACACCTCATTAATTAAAATCCGAGGTGCTTTTACCGCATATAGCCTAATGGGGGCAAGCTTCTATAAGGATTGCTTGCCGATTTTACGCAGTTCAATCAAGGTTATCAATCACGGGCGCATGTGACACCTCGCCAACCGTCGTTGGCAAGCCGCAAGAATGGCCACAGAAAAACCGCTCAATTGCAGGTTTCGCACATCCGCATCGTCCGTTTCTATTTCAAATCGACCCTCCATTCCTAAACTCTCCACCCTATGTCTGAGATAGAAACCTTAAGAAATCGTTGACAAAAATCCGCGCTTCTCTTCAGCATTCCTTAACTATTTTGATCAACAAAGGGATGTATGAACAAAAGGTATCCGCCATGTCCGTTGCCCTAGTCGCCCATGAGACGCCTCCACAAGCAGTGCCTTTCGACAGTCCTATAAGTAAGTCGCATAAAGCCGCGATTTTGCTAAGCGTATTGATAAAGGCTGGCGCCACGCCAAACCTCGACGACATCGCGACGGGGTCCCTTAAAGGCATTGTCGACATAATGGCCTCCTTTGGCGAAGTTGACCGCCGGACGGTCGATCTGGTCATCCTTGAATTCCTGTCCGAACTTCAGGATTTCGGCCTTTCCATGCGCGGAGATCTGGAAGATACGCTGACTTCGCTAAAAGGGCATGTCAGCGAAAAAGCATTGGAAAATATCCGTAAGGCTTACGTGCGCTCCCCTTCTGTCGACGTTTGGGTAAGGATCGCCTCGGCTGAAGCGGCGCAACTGCAAACCTGCCTTGGCGATGAACATCTGCAAGTTGCGGCCACAGTGTTGTCAAAAATCCCGTCAACCCTCGCGGCACAAGTGCTTGGTGCCATGGAACCAGCCCGCGCACGCGAAACTATGCTAACAATCATTAACAGTCGTAAAATATCGGCTGACATTATCGAATTGATTGGGCAAAGCATCAGTGATTCACTGTTTAGTCAGGACGCCCCTTCCGTCTTCACAACAACCCCGGTGGAGCGTGCCGGAAACATCATGAACTTCGCCCAAAGTGACATTCGCGACCGGCTTATGGAAGATTTTGAGGTAAACGACCCCGCCACAGCCGAAAAAATTCGCAAGGTTATGTTTACCTTCGCCGACATCCCGGCGCGCGTGCAGCCACGCGATGTCTCGGCAATTACCCGCACCGTCGATCCTGAAATCTTGCTACGCGCACTCAAAAACGCCCCGACAGAGGCCGAATTTATACTTTCTGGCCTATCCACCCGTATCGCAGACCAACTGCGCGAAGAACTGTCGGAACTGGAGCCCGTCAAGAAAAAAGACGCAGAGGCCGCGATGAACGAACTGATCATCGGCATCCGCGAGCTTGAATCAAGCGGCGCAATCACTCTGATAACAGAAGACGATCCGGACTAAATGCGAAAAACTGGATGATTGGAGCGGGCGACGGGAATCGAACCCGTGTCTTTAGCTTGGAAAGCTAAGGTCTTACCATTACACAACGCCCGCTCAGGCTCGCAATACATATTTCACTGCGATTTGATGGTCAAGTAGCCATGCCAATGTTATTTCTCAAATGCAGTGTTATTGGTTGCCGCAACGCCCGTTCCAGCACATGAATTGCGTACCTCGTCCAATATCGTCAGTGATTGACTAAATGTCGCTGCGAAGACACGCTCGCAACTCCGCTGGCTCCACCAATACGTTTGGTCGCTTCTGCGCCAATTGTGTTCCCCATCGCCAGACAGTTCTCCAAAGGCTCACCATTCAGCCAACGCGCTAGAAATCCCGCGTTAAATGCATCTCCGGCGCCTGTCGTATCGACAACATCACTATCAATAGCCGAAGCGTTATGCGTTGATGTGGGCGTATACAGGCTGGCACCGTTCTTACCCTTTTTAACTATAACCAGTGGCACGTGTTTCGTAAATTCTATCCGGTGATTTTCGAGCGCTCCGTCAATATTAAACAGAGCGCGCAGCTCTTTTTCGTTTGGTAGAAACAGATCAATTCCGCGCAACAGATCTCTGGCATCGCTGGCACAGATCACATCTTCGTCCCATGAACAATCCAGCGACACGGAAAGGCCGCGATTTCGCGCCATCGCCGGCAAATCAGGATGTTCCGCCAAGGTTGCCAGCTCTGCAATGTGGAGGTGCGTAAGTGCCGGATCATCGAGCGCCTGAGTAATTGTATCAGGGAGCGACGGGCCACTGCGTTTGGTCAAAAACGCGCGGTCATTCCTTAACGCAATCGCAACAGTAACCTGAGGGTCGGCGCCAGGTAAGGCGGATTGACAAAACGAAAGGTCGATCCCCGCATTTTGAATTTCGCTCTCGATGGCTTTTCCGAACGGTCCCGAGGGATAGATCGCGCAAAGGCTGGTTTTCTGGCCGATCGCAGCCAGATATGCGGCTGTTATATACGCGCCGCCACCTGCGTGTATACAAAGGCTGTCAGCATAAACCTCCTCACCGCGGACCGGCATTTTGGGAATGCCGGAAAACACCAAGTCGCAGTAAAGGCGCCCAACGCACAGTATTTTTCCTGATTTAGGAACAATCACATTAGCGCCTCGCCGGATATTGTGTCGAAGAAACTAATTTCCTCAGGCAAAGTCGCAAGGCGAATCTGTTGCCCGACTTCAGGCGGGTTTCGACCGGGTACCGTTGCGATGACATCAGCATTGCCAATATCGACGTAAACAAGCGTCTCAGCCCCGAGAGGTTCAACGAATTTGACACGTCCTTCAAGAATTGACGTCTCGTCACCATTGGCTGGCACTAGCGCACTGGGCCGGATGCCGACGGTGACTTTGCCGGCATTCAGCTTCACATCGGTGGAAATCAGCTGGCCCGTATCCAAAGTAACTGCGCCATCGGCAAACTCTCCTGGCAGTGTATTCATCGACGGTGCGCCAATGAATTGCGCAACAAACAGGTTAGCCGGCTTTAGATACACTTCCGAGGGGGTGCCGACCTGTTGAATATGACCGTCTTTCATAACTACGATACGGTCAGCGAGTGTCATCGCTTCGACCTGATCGTGCGTCACAAATATTATTGTTGTACCCACATCTTGGTGTAACTTCTTGATTTCAAGGCGCATTTGTGTACGAAGTTGCGCGTCAAGATTTGACAAAGGTTCGTCGAACAAAAACACCAATGGCTCGCGTACCATGGCACGACCGATTGCAACCCGTTGGCGTTGCCCACCGGAGAGCTGCCCAGGCCTGCGATCCAGAAGTTCCGTCATGCCCAAAGTTTCCGCAATTTCATCAATGCGCTTTTCTTTGTCACTCTTTGATAACTTCGAGGTTCGCAATCCGAACCCGATATTCTTGCGGACGGTCATATGCGGATAAATCGCGTAATTCTGGAACACCATCGCGATATTGCGCTCTTTTGGTTCAAGGTTATTTACAACAATATCGTCGATCAATATTTGACCGCTGGTAACCTCGTCTAACCCTGCCAACAAGCGCAATGTCGTCGATTTACCACAACCCGACGGGCCAACAAATACAATAAATTCGCCGTCCTCCACCTGAAGATCGATGCCGTGAAGCACTTCTGTTTGTCCAAATGACTTAGCGAGACTCTTGAATTCTACAGTCGCCACTTAAACGCCTCCTTCAAATTTTTCCAATTCCGAAAACGCAGCTACCCGTGCAATTTCAGATCGAATTATATGGTTTTCATTTTCGGTAGCGGTTGTTCGCATATCGGCCAATGCTTCGCGATATCCAGATAAGGCTGCACTTAACGGTTCGTCAGCCGGACCACCAAAGCAATTACGCACTGCAACGAAGTTTTCGGGAGAAACGGCCAGTTTATAGTCCGTTTCGCATAAAGACGTTTCACGACCAACTTCGGATTTGAACGCCTGACCAAAGGCGCTGTATCCCGCGCCCAACGGTTGGTTTTTCGCAATCACTTCACGCGATGTGATTGCCGCGACTTCATGCGCTTGGCGAAACGATAACGC
>JAESQH010000248.1 GCA_016765235.1 Paracoccaceae bacterium | reverse complement strand
GGCAAACAAACTTGATCAACCTACGCTGAAAGACTTGTTCAGAACAGTGTTCGTACCGCAAGCAGAATACGACCCTCGCACAGCAATTCCAGTGTGGTCCGGCCGAACGGTATCGCGCCCTGGAAACACGCAGCGCAGAAGCTTCGTCGAGGGTCTGGTTGAAGTGAATACTTGGCAAACCCCGGCGTACCGGACAGCCAATCAGTTGGCTCATCTGGCTTGGGTTCTTTCGAAGCCTTCCTCGCCTTCATCCTGCCAAAGACCGAAGAACGAAAAATGCTGTTGAACTGGATGGCTTGGAATCTTCGCAATGAAGATCAGAAAGGCAAGTGGTCGATCTTCCTCTACTCTGAGAAACACGGAACCGGGAAGAGCACGCTCGCCGATGTCTGCAAAGCCCTGTTCGGGGAGGCAAATACCGCCCGATCAAATGGCGTCTCAAAACTGGTGGCCAGGTTCAACAAGGAGGTCCTGGAAAAGAAGCTGGTGATTGTCGAAGAGGTCGAGGTCAAGAAAGGATCGTTTCAAGCCAATGCCATTAAGTCGTTGATCACTGAAGACAGCACAACCGTCGAAGCCAAGGGCCAGCCGAGCGAAACGATTAACCACCACTGCTGCTTCCTGATGACATCCAACCACCTCCCGCTTTGGCTTGAAGGCGCTGACAGGCGGTTTTACATCCTGAATCTGGACCACCAAGGGTACAACAATGGCGGGGCAGAGTACGATAAATTCAAAGGATTGGTATCAGACCTCTACGGTCAAATCGGCAAACCCGGGGAACTAAAGGGCCTTTATCAAGCTTTGAAATCTCGCGATCTGACGAGCTTTGATGCCTTGTCCCTTGATGTAAATGTTCATGCCACAGACGTCATGAAGGAACTGGCCGTTCTTTCTCCAGATGTGGTTAAAGAGCTGGTTGCCGACTTCCTGGAGATCAATGATATTAAGTTCGTACCGCAGGATGACGCCCGAAAAATAATCACCCACTATTCCCACCGGGAAGCAAACGCGCAGACCCACACATTCAGCGAACTTGGATGGAAGAAAGAGAAATTTGCTTGGGGTGGTCAGAAGCAGCGTCAGGCTTGGCATCACCCTGACTACAAGCCAGAACATGGTAAGATCAGAGGGTTCCTACACCACAACGATGATCTGGGAAAAATCCATGATCATCTGGTTGCAACATTGTACCCGGCTATGAATCGGCTTCTCGGCCTGGATACGCAAAACGGTGGTCCGGACCAGAAATGACGCCTGAAATCCAGACTTGGTTGGACGTCGGCAGGAAGAACCTGTCTGAGTACTATCGGACCGAGTTCCATGAAAACCTCAGGAACCCGTCACGGGACTACTGGACCAAAGTATTCGAAGACTATGCCGAGGCCGCAATTGTGAGAGTCGCTGATCTCCTGCAGGAGGCCGAACTACAAGCAGACGGCTGCATGGTGCTTGGCGGCAAAACACCGCGCAAGGTGAAGTTCAGGGGTGGTCGCAAGTACGCGTACCAGTTCGTCCACACGGTTCTGACGGCGATGTTGACCAGCTACGAAGACGTAGTTCGCCACACCTGCCACAACAGAAACTGTATCCGACCAGATCACCTGATCAGCGGAACCCGGGCGGACAATTATCAGGATGAACGGGACCGGCGGTACTTGGGGCGGTAGGACAAAGTAGCCAGAACCTCCCTATTCCGGTCATTCTTCCCAAGCGCAGCCAAAGGCCGGTCAGGAGGCAATTGTGACCAATGCTGCACCAAGCACATTTCGACATTAAGGGCGGGAAGCGGACCATCGCTGCGCAGCGGTTTAATCTCTCAACATGCGTCTGATGCTGCCATTCTCTGCAGCGTAACTTCTTTGGGGTGAATTGAAGCAGGTGACTAGGAAGCTAGGAGCATTTCAACTATACATTGTATCATATTTTGCGAAAGTTGGGTTGAAAAACGCGGTAAACCTTAGGAGTGAACAACTATGGCAGCGCTACAAAAAGCCATTGCGGAAAATTTCCTCGTGGCACTCAAAGAGCAGGGCGACTTGGAAACGGCCAAGATCGAAAAGATCATGAACGTTCTCGAAAATGGCAAACGATCTAAGGCAGACGATTTTGTTGCGATCTTTAAGGCGCCTGACGGGGAGGAGGTCGAATGATTAAGATCGAAGCTGCCCACATTGAAGAATTTCGCGGCATCCGCAAACTTGATATTGATCTACATGGGAAAACTTTTGCCGTGTCTGGACCGAATGGTTCCGGCAAAAGCGGGGTGATCGATGCGATTGAGTTCGGTTTGACGGGTCAAATCCGACGCCTGACAGGCCGAGGTACCAAGGGCTTAACCGTCACTGAGCATGGGCCGCATGTCGATAAAGTAAAGTTCCCAGATGCCGCGTTTGTTGAATTGAATTTGAATTTTCCGGCGCTTGGAAAGACAGCTAAAATTACCCGCAAGGTGTCGGCCCCCAGAAAACCTAAAATTGAACCCAATGACCCAGACATTCGCGCGATCCTTGATGACATACAAAATCATCCCGAAATCACGTTGGCCCGGCGCGAAATCCTGCGGTTTATTCTCGTCGAACCAACCAAACGATCAGAAGAAATCCAGGCAATCCTAAAAATCGAAGAGCTAGGGCAAACAAGGTCTGCTTTGAACGGGGCTTTATCAAAGCTAAATCGCGAAACTACGGCTGCAAAAAAGGCCGTTAGTGATGCGGATGATACACTGTGCAAGCACCTTAACATTACAAGCCTATCAGCTGCCGAATTGCTTGCTGCGGTAAATGAAAAACGAAAAATTCTAGGCCTAAACTCACTGGAAAAACTGGAAGCGGGCACTGCTCTAGATCAAGGCATGACCACGACAACAGATGAACAACCGCTCAACAAGAAGGTCGCGTTGACCGATTTGGCCAAGCTTGAAGGCGTGATGAAACTATTCGATGCGGCCCCGTCAGCTGAAGCTGCTGCCGTTGTTACGCAAATTTCTCGGTTAGAAGAAGATCCGCAGCTGCTGCTGTCGTTGCATCAAAGATCGCTTGTTGAACGCGGCCTCACGCTAGTGGAAGGGCCGGAGTGCCCTATGTGTGATCATGAGTGGCCCGACCAAGCGCATTTGCTAGCACATTTGCACGCCAAACAAGATAAATCGAAAGACGCAGGTGTTGTCAAAAAGCTGATCCTGGACCAAAGCGCCGTGTTATCTTCAGACGCCGAAAGCCTCGTCAGCTTATTGCTAAAAGTGCATGCCATTGCAAAATTAGAGAAGCAAACAGACGTGCTTGGCTCAATTGTGACCTGGGGAAAAGACCTCGCGGAGTTCCGTAAGGATTTGGACAACTTTGACGCCATCCTTGGGCACAAAGATCGCCTATCAACGGGTTGGCATGCTTGTCCTGACAACTTCGAAGCTGAGCTTGTCGCCCTTCAGGACGTCGTTCGTGCTAAACCAGACCTGACGGCAATCGTAGAAGCGCAGACGTTTTTGCTGAACGCACAGCAGCGCCTCAACGACTACAGAATGGCGAGAAAGCGTAAAAGCATCGCGGCTCGGGCCAGTCAGTTGGCAGATGTTACCCACGACGCATGGTGCTCTGCAATGGAGACAGAACTCGATGCGCTCTACAATGCTGTCCAAGCTGACTTCAGCAAGTTCTATCGGATGCTCAACGATGGGGATGAAGAAAAATTCACTGCCAATTTAAAAGCTAGTGAAGGAAAACTCGATTTTAACGTCAACTTTTATGATCGTGGCCTGTTCCCGCCGGGTGCCTACCATAGCGAGGGGCACCAAGATGGTATGGGGGTTTGTCTATACTTGGCTCTCATGAAACGACTGTTGGGTGACGCATTTACCATCGCACTGCTGGATGATGTAGTGATGTCTGTGGATGCCGACCACCGTTACCAATTTTGTCAACTACTCATGACAGAGTTCCCTAATACACAGTTCATTATTGCGACACATGATCGACTCTGGGCAGAACAAATGCGATCAGCAAAGCTGGTAACACGAAAGACCTCTTTGGCCTTCCATAGCTGGACGGTCGATACAGGACCGTTGGTCGAGTCAAATCTGGAAGTTTGGGATGACATCAATGCCTCCTTGCAGAAAGGGAAAGTTGAGACAGCGGCTCATACATTGCGGCATCACTTGGAATTTGTGTCGCGGCATCTTGCGGATCAGCTTGGTGCGCGCCTAACGTTCAAAGCTGATGGCAACTATGAGTTGGGCGATCTGCTGCCCAGCACAATTTCACGGCTAAAAACTTTATATGGCAAAGCAGCGGATTCCGCCCAATCGTGGAATAATGATGAATTGAAAGCCTTAGCTATTGAGCGGAAGAAACAACTTGCGGAATCGAGCGGAAACAAGAACGTAGAAGAATGGGCCGTCAACAAAGCGATTCACTACAACGAGTGGGCCAATTTCGGGAAAAATGATTTCACCCCCGTGGTTCAAACATTCAAAGAATTGCTCGAATGTATGCAGTGCCTAGACTGTGGCACATGGCTCTATATTGTTCCCAAAAATGGTCCATTAGAAGCGCTAAAATGCCAATGCAATAACGTCAATTTTAATCTGAAGGTCAAACAAGGTTGAGTTTACGACCCTAGAATGCATTTACGGCTTATGCACTGATGGCCGGAACTGAGGCTACATCGCGCATGAATGGCCGGTGTGGGGAAGCAGTGCTGGAGTAATAAGGTAATGTCCGGAGCGGGCCGATCAGTTCTTTTACCCTAGGCTTGCACACACGACCCAAACCAAATGATAAAATTGATTTCTTTATGCGAGGGGAGAACAAAAGCAAGATGACTAAACTAACATTTAATCGAGATCATGCCAAAGAAGCGATCCGCCTAGTTAAGATCAAAGGGCGTGAATGGCTGTATGAGAGTTATCCCAAACCAGACGGGCAGATGCGTAAGTCCAGCACCGGATTTCTGATGTACGAAGGCGTGGCTTATCCTGTTAAACCGTTGGGCCGTCTTGCTAACGAGATTGCGGGTCACCCCATGACTGATAATCCGATTACAAACGTGTTTCGGAAGTACTTCGAGAGCTTGGAGTTCCAACTGATCGAAAGTGCGAACAGCGAAGCTGAGATCGCAGTGGAGCGTCAACGCCGATTAGCTAACGCCTGGGAGCGCCCAGGGCAAGCCAAGTTTCGTCGCGCGGTATTCGAGATGTTCGGTGCGCGCTGTTTGGTAACAGGATGCGAGGCGTTGATAGCACTGGAGGCCGCTCACGTGGTACCCGTATCATGCGGAGGCGGTGACGAAGCTTGGAACGGCATCCCGCTGCGAGCAGATATACACAGGCTGTTTGACGCAGGTAGCGTCATTGTTCGGGCCGAGAATTGGACACTCAGCATAGTCGAAACGGTGCGCAAGGATTATAGCCAATATCACGGAATGGACCTATCGCCGATCATATCAAAAATTGAGGGAAATTCAAAGCTCGCAGCTGCTCTAAAGGCACGGATGAATATGGCCGCCAACCAAAAGTGAACGGCAGCAATGAGAATGCCGAGACGCGGCTTGGGTTTGTCTCGCGAAGGTCGGCTAAGGGCCGTTCACGTCAGGTGGGTCTACAGCAGCGAAGCCTGCAAAGTTGCGCTTGTCGTCATCGACACATGCCGAAACGAAGGTCTTCTTTCGCCCTGTCTGCCAAGGTTTCAGAGATCAGCCATTCAAGGGGGGGGTCAGTCCTCTGGCTTAAACTTTTGGCCCGACTAGCTGGCTACCTGACTACCTCGGCTTACGGTTGCTCAGACTGCCCGTGCCTAACCAAGCTGCACGGGAATCTGTGACAGAGCCGCACCCATCAGAGAGCGGTCAAGATGAAGGATACGGGAGATCGGCCACGACTGTCCCTCAGGGTCTGCGCGGACCCTTTTCTTTCTGTGATCAGGAATATTAATTCATTAAAACAGGGTGTTATGGATAAGTATAGTCCCATCCGCCGGAGCCAATTCCCTTGATATTGCTATAAAAACAAAGAAACCAAGGGGAAGTGGACCATTTTGACAGGAACGCTACCCGCTTCGTCGCAGACAGGCTAGGTGTTTGCTGTTACGTAGCGCACGACCAACGTGTCTTTGGCAACCTACCAAGTTTTCGACAACCACTTCCTCAAAACATCCTGTTGATATCCGTCACCGTAAAGGCTGGCAACGTCCTTGCTTGAGTGACCAAGCAGAACCTTGGAAATCTCTTCCGGTGTCTCGATAGATCGCAGTTGGTCCTTCTTCCGGTGCCTCAAAGAGTGGATGCTTTTTAGCGGATCATCGATCACCTTCCTAAAGTGTTTCATCAGAGCAGCAGAGGCATTGGTATTGCCGTTGGCCTTACCGTACCGGACAAACAGTGGTTCGCCGTCTTCCCTACCGTGCTTCAACTTGAACAGAAGGTTGTAGGCTCGCTCTGACAAGGGAACTGTTCGCTTGCTGCTGCCTACCTTGAGTGACCTGAAATGGTTCGCTTGGATGGTCAGACTACGGTCCTGCAGGTTGATGTCACCACACAACGCACCAGACACTTCCGCCAACCTAGCACCTGTGTCGCAGAGTGCCACAAAGAGAGCCTGTAGGTCTCCTGTAGGGATAGCGTCACGAACTGCTACAACGTCTGTCTCTGTAAGGCTCTTGCGGTCTCCTGCTGTGCTGCCTGCCCCCTTGATCCTGAGCTTGCTAAACGGGTTGAGGTAGGTGTGAATACCAAGCTCGGTGATTGCATGGTTGATCACAGCTTTGATGGTGTTGTTATAGCGGTGCACACTGTTAGGGGAGACCCTTGCCATTAGGGCGTCCCGGTATTTCGTTGCGTCTTTGCGTGTCAGCTTCGTCAGTCCGGCTGTGTTGACCTTGTATGCTCCAAGGATTGCCAACAGGTCATTCTTTGTACGGTTCAGGTACTTGCTCTGGTTCTTGTTGTTGTCAGCATCCTTGTACTCAGCGTAGAGGTCGTAGGCGTCACTGAGGGTGAAAATCTTCGTCGGGACAGACGCACCAAGCAGGTTACCAAGCACCTCCGGCTCGACGTCGTCCTCAAGCTGATGGCCCAAATCCCAAAGCGCCCACTCAAAGTTCTCGTCAACATCACCCGCTTCGAGTAGGTCTGCTGCCTTCCTGCCGTATCTCGCCTCAACCAAGGCAAGGGTTCGGCCGGTTGTATCCTGGCCCGCCAGTCGGGTGAAAAATGCCTCGACAGCGTTATGAACCAGAGGGAGAGTAGTGATCATCTCTGAGTAGCTACTGCCTAGGCTGTGGTAGATTGTTTCTTTGCCAACGTCACCAATGAGTCGTTTTGGCACGTTCCTTTTGTACTGGTACCCTCCCCAAGGCCTTTGCCGGACATACTTCGGTAGCTTCTTTTTGGGCTTGGTTATCACAGTCACACCTCTCGGTTGTCGTTATTGTTGTGTGGATCAACCTTAGCAAGAGAGCCGGAGAGGAATGTGCCAAAACCTGACAGGGTGTGGTTCGATTGCGACGAAATGGTTCACAAAACGGTTCGCTTCTAGGTTCGGATAAATCTGCAACTTCAACAACTTACCTTAAAATTATGAGTAAAGTTAGGGGTTTTTGGTGCCCAGGAGAGGACTCGAACCTCCACGTCCATACAGACACTAGCACCTGAAGCTAGCGCGTCTACCAATTCCGCCACCTGGGCAGGTGTGCAGGCGGGATTTATACCTGCTAACGGGGGCTGTCAACGGCGCTTTACCCAAATATCCTGCCCTTATGAATAAATCCATCTTGTCCGCAGTTCTTTTGAGGCGTATTGCATTAGACACCTATTATTCAAGGAGCCATCGTCATGTCCACCACAACTCCAATCGTCACAATTTTCGGTGGCTCTGGCTTCCTCGGTCGCTATATCGCGCATAGTATGGCGCGTGCAGGCTGGCGTGTTCGTGTCGCGGTTCGCCGCCCGAACGAGGCGATGTATGTGAAACCTTATGGCGATGTCGGCCAGGTGGAGCCCATGCTTTGCAACGTGCGGGACGAGGCCTCAACCCGTCGCGCGATTGCGGGCGCGGATGCTGTTGTGAACTGCGTCGGGATTTTGCAGGAAACCAAGTTCCAGACGTTTGAGGATGTGCATGTTGATGCTGCAGAACTAATTGCGCGTCTAAGTGCCGAAGCGGGTGTTTCCAAACTGGTTCACATATCGGCGCTTGGGGCTGATACCGAAGCCGAAAGCGTCTATTTCGAAACCAAAGCTGAAGGCGAAACGCGCGTATTACATGCAATGCCTGATGCGATTATTTTCCGTCCGTCCGTAATGTTTGGCACTGAGGATCGTTTCTTTAATCGAATGGCTGAATTCAGCCGTTTAAGCCCCGCATTGCCGCTGTTTGGTGCAGACGCAAAATTCCAGCCTGTCTATGTAAATGATGTCGCTATGGCAGTTGAAAAGGCCATAACAAGCGATGTCGCGGGCGGTTTATACGAACTTGGCGGGCCTGAAGTTGCAACACTGTACGACTTGGCAAAAACCGCGATGGAAGTGGCGGGCCGCCGCCGTATTCTGTTGAACGTTCCGTTCTGGATTGGGCGATTGAATGCACGGAGTTTCGAGATGATGGAGAAGCTGACAGGTGGTCTTTTTCCAGCAATGCTGACACGCGATCAATTGAAAATGTTGGAGGTTGATAACGTGGTTAACGAAGGTACCGCCGGTTTTGCCGAACTCGGTATTAAACCAACTGCGATGGAATCTGTGCTGGAAGGTTACCTTTATCCCTACCGCGCCAATGGGCAGTTTACGACGGTAAAAAGTTCGGGTAAAACCTGAGTTAAATCAGGTGTATGCGATCACTAACAGCACAATTCCTAAACCCATCCGGTATACTACATAGGGCGTGAAACTGACGCTCTGCAACAAGCGCATCATCAATGTTAAGGCGAAAATAGCCGCCACAAACGCCATCACTGCGGCGATTACCGCGTCTTTCGCCATCGCCCAATCGGCCTGCCCTACAACGTCCAATGCCAACAGGCTGCCCGATGCAATAATTGTCGGGATCGACATTAACATGGATATCCGTGCCGCTTGTTCGCGGCCATACCCCAACATCCGCGCCCCGCTGATCGTGGCGCCAGATCGCGACGTTCCGGGGATTAATGCGAGGGCCTGCCATAGGCCAAGCACAACCGCGTCGCGGATCGTCCAATCGCGCATTTGCTTCGTGGTTTTACCCCGTTGATCGGTCCAGTATAGCACAAAGCCAAAACCCAGCATCGTCCAGCCGATAACAGTGATGGAGCGCATGGCGTCGGCCAACCCTGTGACCTTCAGGATCAACCCTGCGATCACGACTGGAATGGTTGCGATCACCAGTAATATCGCCAGCTTCGCGCCTTCGGTTTTCAAGTTTCCGCGAAGAATATCGAGCGTTCCACGGAGGGCTAATCCTACGTCTCTCCGGAAGTATAGGATGACCGCGAACAGCGTGCCTACATGTACTGCGACGTCCAATGCCAGACCTTGATCCTCAGCCCCCGTCAGGCTGGGTAAAAGGATGAGGTGTGCGGAAGAAGAGACGGGTAAAAACTCGGTCAGGCCTTGAACCAGAGCGAGAATTAACAGATATAGTAGCGACATTGGTAAAGTCCTGAATAAATCGAATCAATACGGGACACAATATATTGCCTTATTTCAAAGGTCATTCTCTGTTTTAGTAAACATATTTGACCTATTAATTCCCTATTTTTGGCGGCTAATTGTAAATAGGGTGTTATATGTTGCATTTAGGTCAGCTATACTGTCTTTATTGGAAGAGATACTCCCAGTACTAAGGTCGGTGAAATATAAAATACTTGGAAGAGGGTTTTTGGATGGCAATGCAGCCTATGTTGAAGTTTGTTAATGTTGCGCGCGACATGCCCGAGAAACGTTCTGCCGAGAATCGGCGGGAAGACTTTCATGAAGTATACCATGAATTCCTTACCGAAAAGGCGGCGGAGCAATCTAGTCGGTGTTCGCAATGTGGCGTTCCTTATTGCCAGACGCATTGCCCGTTGCACAATAACATTCCCGACTGGTTGTTGATGACCGCGACGGGGCGTTTGGAAGAAGCTTACCAGCTTAGCCAGTCGACCAATACTTTTCCGGAAATTTGTGGTCGTATCTGCCCGCAAGACCGCCTTTGCGAAGGCAATTGTGTGATTGAGAAGTCTGGCCATGGCACGGTAACTATCGGCGCGGTTGAGAAATATATTACGGATACCGCCTGGGTTAAAGGCTGGGTTAAGCCAACCGTTCCGGCGATGGAACGCGAGCAAAGTGTCGGGATTATCGGGGCTGGCCCCGGTGGATTGGCGGCGGCTGACAGGCTGCGCTCATTCGGGTTCAAGGTGACGGTTTATGATCGCAATGATCGCTCCGGCGGATTGCTGACTTACGGGATTCCGGGGTTCAAACTGGAAAAAGATATCGTCATGCGGCGGATCAAATTGCTGGAAGATAGTGGCGTTGAAATAGTTAACAACTGCGCCATTGGCGAGAACATTACGTTCGCGGATATTCGCGCGAAACATGACGCAACTATAATAGCTACTGGGGTTTACAAGTCGCGGGACCTCGGCGGGCCGGGGTCTGGACTTGGTGGAATTGTTAAGGCTTTGGATTATCTGACGGCCAGCAACCATCTGAATTTCGGCGATGATGTGCCGGAATTTGAGAGTGGTGAACTGAACGCCGAGGGCAAAAATGTTGTTGTGATCGGTGGCGGTGATACGGCGATGGATTGCGTGCGCACAGCCGTTCGGCAAGGTGCGAAATCGGTGAAATGTTTGTATCGTCGAGACCGCGCAAACATGCCGGGTTCGGTTCGTGAAACACAGAATGCAGAAGAAGAAGGTGTGGAGTTTGTATGGCTTTCTGCGCCAAAAGGATTCACCGGCGACGACACTGTTTCTGGCGTGATGGTTCAAAAAATGCGCCTTGGTGCGCCGGATGCAACGGGGCGTCAGGCACCTGAGGAAATTCAAGGTTCCGAGTACATCGAGGAGGCCGGTCTGGTCATCAAAGCGCTGGGATTTGAGCCAGAAGACCTGCCCATAATGTGGGATACGCCGGAGCTGAAAGTGACCCGTTGGGGCACTGTTTCGGCGGATTTCAAGACACATGAAACGAACCTCGAAGGCGTCTATGCTATTGGGGATATCGTGCGCGGCGCAAGCCTTGTGGTGTGGGCCATTAAAGATGGTCGAGATGCGGCAGACAGCATCGCGAAATCGTTTATCGGGGGGTCATAATGGTTAATTCTGGTGAAAACCCCGTATGCACAACGCGTACACAACACGTACACAACGCGTATGTACGATTTGGCGTTAACGAACAAAAACAAAAGGTTAATGGGTCGCAAGACCTGACTATATGCATTAACCAACTATTAACTTCGGAGGTTTTAGTATGACCAAGTATGACGAAAAATGGGCCGCTGAACACGAAGTTGCACGTAAAACACTGGCTGAAAACGGACTGTACCGCGAGGATGACGAGCATTCATCTTGTGGTGTTGGCTTGGTTGTTTCGATTGATGGTAAACCGAGCCGTCAGGTCGTTGATAATGGCATCGCCGCGCTGAAAGCGATTTGGCATCGCGGGGCTGTTGATGCGGATGGGAAAACCGGCGACGGGGCGGGCATTCACGTTCAGATTCCAGTGAAGTTCTTCTATGACCAAATCCGGCGCACAGGCCACGAACCTAACGATAATCTGATCGCGGTTGGCATGATTTTCTTGCCGCGCACCGATTTTGGCGCACAAGAAACCTGCCGGACAATTGTTGAAACCGAAGTGTTGCGGATGGGCTATTATATCTATGGCTGGCGGCATGTTCCGGTTGATATTTCGTGCCTCGGCCAGAAGGCCAACGCGACGCGGCCCGAGATCGAGCAGATCATCATTTCCAATTCCAAAGGCGTGGACGAAATTACGTTTGAGCGCGAGCTTTACGTTATTCGCCGCCGGATTGAGAAGGCCGCAGCGGCGGCACAGGTACCTGAACTTTACATCAGTTCGCTGTCGTGTCGTTCGGTGATTTACAAAGGTATGATGCTGGCCGAACAGGTTGCGGTTTTCTATCCCGACCTGATGGACGAGCGGTTTGAGAGTGCGTTCGCGATCTATCATCAACGCTATTCGACCAACACATTCCCGCAATGGTGGCTGGCGCAACCGTTTCGTATGTTGGCCCATAACGGCGAGATTAACACGCTTAAAGGCAACGTTAACTGGATGAAAAGTCACGAGATTCGCATGGCGTCGAATTCATTTGGCGACATGGCCGAAGATATTAAACCGGTGATCGCGCATGGGTCTTCGGATTCTGCGGCGCTCGATTCCGTGTTTGAAATGATGGTACGTGGCGGCCGGAACGCCCCTATGGCCAAGACGCTTTTGGTGCCTGAAAGCTGGACTAATTTGGCGACGGCTGTGCCAAAAGCTTGGCAGGATATGTATTCCTACGCGAATTCCGTGATGGAGCCGTGGGACGGCCCCGCCGCTCTAGCGATGACCGATGGGCGCTGGGTTTGTGCCGGTCTGGATCGTAACGGACTGCGCCCGATGCGCTATGTGATTACGGGTGACGGGTTGCTAATTGCCGGTTCAGAAACCGGAATGGTGCCGACGGACGAGATGGGAATTCTTGAGAAAGGTGCGCTTGGTCCGGGGCAAATGATTGGTGTCGATATGGCCGAGGGCAAGCTTTGGCACGACGCGGACATGAAGGATATGCTGGCCGCCGCATCGCCGTTTGGCGAATGGGTCAAGGCGATTACAGACCTTGAGGAAATCACTGACGGGGTGGATGAAAAGCCGAAGTTTACCGGCGCGGATTTGCGGACGCGCCAGATTGCGGCGGGCTATTCCATCGAGGAGCTGGAGATGATCCTGCATCCGATGGCGGAGGATGGTAAGGAAATTCTGGCCTCCATGGGGGATGACACGCCTGCGGCGGTTTTGTCGGAACGGTATCGCCCGCTAAGTCATTTCTTCCGGCAAAATTTTAGTCAGGTGACCAACCCTCCGATCGATAGTTTGCGCGAATTTCGGGTGATGAGCCTGAAGACGCGGTTCGGGAATTTGAAGAATGTATTGGACCAAGATAGCAGCCAGACCGAGATTCTAACGCTGGATAGTCCCTTTGTTTCGAACGGGCGGTTCTGGGCGATGATGAAGTATTTCGGCGAAAGTGCGGCGACGATTGACTGTACGTTTGCGGTTGATGATCCGCATGGTTTGCAAGAGGGTTTGTACCGCATCCAGGCCGAAGTCGAAGACGCGGTGCGTGCAGGAATTGCGCATATTGTGCTGACGGATACACAACAAAGCGCTGAGCGTGTGGCGATTCCGATGATTTTGGCGACGTCGGCGGTGCATAGCTGGCTGGTGCAAAAGGGGTTGCGGACGTTTACATCGTTGAACGTGCGGTCGGCTGAATGTATTGATCCGCACTATTTTGCCGTGCTGATTGGCGCGGGGGCGACAACGGTTAACGCGTATCTGGCGCTCGATTCATTGGCGGACCGGATTGAACGCGGGCTGCTGGATTGTACGCTGGATGAGGCGAAGTCGCGGTATCGCGAGGCGATCAATCAAGGCTTGCTGAAGATCATGTCGAAGATGGGGATTTCTGTGGTTTCGTCCTATCGCGGCGGTTTGAATTTCGAGGCTGTGGGGCTTTCACGCGCCATGGTGGCCGAGTATTTCCCCGGTATGCACAGCCGAATTTCCGGTATCGGCATCACGGGCATTCAACGAGCGGCGCTGAAAGTACATGCGACGGGCTGGCTGAAAGGGCAGGATATTTTGCCGATTGGCGGGTTCTATAAATCTCGCAAATCCGGTGAAACCCATGCGTGGGAAGCGCAAGCGATGCATTTGCTGCAATCGGCCTGTGATCGCGGATCGTTTGATCTGTTCAAGCAATATTCCAAGGATTTCTCATTTGGTAAACAGACTGCCCAAAAACTAAAGAGTCTGGACGGGAGAAATAAACATATTCAAAAATACAATGCTTTGGAGTAGGCTCAAAAACTTTGATGGATACTGGCTCCTTGTCTTTTTCAAATACAAGAAGCTCACCAGGCTCTACATCACGGACAAATGTAGCACCT
>JAESQH010000247.1 GCA_016765235.1 Paracoccaceae bacterium | reverse complement strand
GGTTTGATAGCCCTTGAAAAATTCTGTCACGCCGTTCTGCAGGGTTAGGTCATAAACCTGCACGCCGTCCTCGTTGCGGCCTGTTTCCAGCGGCGGGATTTTCAGAACATTCGTCATGCCCCCCGTCGGTTGTGCGAAACTCGAACGTGGCCAGTAAACGGCAACCCCGCCCAGAACGACAGCACTTGCGGCTGTTGATTTCAGGAAATTCCGGCGGGTAAACACGGTCATTTTGACACTCCTAAGTTACTGTTTCATAACCACCTATGCATTCCAATAGGGGCAGTTCAAGGACCAAGCGGAAACTAATCTTTCCACGTTCGATCAAGAAGATCTAACCAGTTCTTATTACACAGCTTTTCCATTAACACATCGTCAATTCCATGTTGTCGCATGGTCTCGCGCAAGTTCGGCAATCCGGAAATATCTTTGATGGCGTCCGGTATTTCGGCCCCGTCGAAATCCGAACCTAACCCAACGCGGTCCTCCCCCAGATGGGTTATAAGGTGATCGAGGTGCCGCATCATCACATCCAGCCCCACATCCGTTTTCATCTGCCCGTCAGGGCGTAAAAACGCGACCGCGAAGTTCAAACCAACCATTCCGTTGCTGTCTTTGATCATCGCCAACTGATCATCCGTCAGGTTGCGGGCATGGGGGCTGATGGCATAGCAATTTGAGTGCGTCGCCACCAAAGGCGCGTCACTAATCTTGGCAACATCGCGCACACCCGCCGCATTCAGATGTGACAAATCCAACATAATCCCCAAACGGTTACACTCGCGCACCAGATACCTACCGGCATTCGTTAACCCCTCGCCAATCTCGCCATCAGACGGATACCGGAACGGCACACCGTGCCCGAACGCCGTCGGGCGGCTCCAGACTGGACCTAAAGAGCGCAGGCCCAGTTCATACATTTTGCCCAGCATATGGAGGTTGGTATCAATCCCCTCAGCCCCCTCAATGTGCATGATGGCAGCCATTAACCCCGTGTTAAGACACTCACGGATATCCGCAGTCGTTGTGCAAACCTTAAGCGCGCCGTCAGCCTCTAGTTGACGCAAGATTTCGGCTTGCGCCAACATAACCGGTTCGGCTTTTTCTTGTGGCACAGGGGCGGGCAGGGGTAAGTCGTACTCCGGTAGCCGCATCATCTCGTAATAATGATCGAAATCGCCGGGGGAAGGGACGTAAATTGCGAAAAACCCGCCACCGAACCCGCCAATACGGGATTTGGGCACGTCTATGTGGGCGTTATACCCGTCGCTAAATCCCTTGCGCGCATCTGCACCCGCCTTCATTTGCAAGGACAAGACATCGTTGTGGCCATCAAAAATCGGAGGGAATGTAAGGCTGGTCATAGATACCTCGGGCGCTGGTTTCAGAGGCGTTTACTCTTTGATAAAACTTTTCCGATTGCAACCGGAATTCTACGTCCCACAGAAAGTCGCCTGCACGATTTCTTCGGGCTTTGGTGCATTTTCGTATTCCGCATTTTCGGGTTGTTCATCGTACGGATGTCCCAGAACAGTATGCAGCCGCTCAAACGGTTCCAGATCGCCATTGTTGGCGGCGGTAATTACTTCTTCGATCCGATGATTTCGCGGAATAAATATGGGGTTAACCTTTTGCATTAACGCCGCGTCTGCCCCAAACGTGTCCCATTTCGCCAACCATGCGGTGATCTGTTCAACATTGGTAAACATCGCCTTAACGTCTGCGAAAACCCCCGTCCGAACGCCAGCGGACAAATGGCGGAAGAACAGCGTGAAATCCACACTCCCTTGTGCCAATATCCCCATCAATTCCGTTACCAGTTCCCGCAACTCAGCCGTATCGGTATCCACTCCGATCTTGGCTGCAAACCCGCGATAGAACGTCTCGGAAAACGCCGGCGCAAACAGCGCCAACGCGCCCTCAGCTTCGATATCTGCATCCTCGCCCAGCACCGGCCCCAAAGCCTGCGCCAGTTGCGCCATGTTCCAATGTGCCATTTCCGGCTGGTTATTCCACGCATAGCGCCCCTGCCGATCAATGGAGCTGAACACCGTTTCAGGGTGAAAAACATCCATAAACGCGCAAGGGCCATAATCAATTGTCTCGCCCGAGATCGCGCTGTTATCCGTGTTCATTACCCCGTGAATAAACCCGACCAACATCCAGCGTGCCACCAGTTCAGCCTGCCGCACGACGATCGCGTCCAGCATAGCACGCACCGGATTATCCGCCTCCGCAGCTTCAGAGTAATGCCGCGCAATCACGTGGTCCGCCAAAACCTGCAAACCCTCGTGATCTTTCCGCGCATAGTAAAACTGAAACGTTCCCACGCGAATATGGCTTTGCGCCACCCGCGTCAGTATCGCACCCGGTTCATAACCGTCGCGCATTATCTGCTCACCAGTGGTTACAACGGCCAAAGCCCGCGTTGTTGGCAGCCCCAAGGCCGCCATCGCCTCGCTCACCAGATATTCGCGCAACACCGCGCCCAGCGTCGCGCGTCCGTCACCGTTTCGCGAAAACATCGTTTGACCAGAACCCTTCAGTTGGATGTCACGCCGAACACCGTCCGGCCCGACGACCTCGCCCAACAAAATGGCCCGACCATCACCAAGCTGCGGGTTCCATCCACCAAACTGGTGTCCGGCATAGGCTGTTGCGATTGGTTCTGCCCCCACGGGGATCATATTTCCCGCAAGGATCGCTGCACTTAAGCTATCCGCATCCACGCCAATCTGAACTGCCAAACGATGGTTAATCTTAACCACAGAAGGCGCGGAAACCGGCGTCGGTTGCTGATTGGAATAGAACCGCTTGGGTAAGCGCGCATAGCTATTGTCAAAGTTAAACGGCATTCCGGCCTCCGTTACGAATTGTTAACCCGTATATAGAGGTCCGGCGCCGGAATTTCCATCAACCGAACTAAAAAGAAGGCAAGACCGCGCCAGACGACTTACAAATTACTCCGCAGGCCAGCTTAACGATTTGCACATGGATTTCCCGGCGAGACACCCTTCCAGCTGCATTTCCCCCTCCGCAAAGCGGATAGTTCCGTTAAAGCTCATAAATCGGGGCATGTCGGGGTTCTTCATTTTGTCACCATTCCACGAGCCATCTTCGAGCTTGACCATCCCGTTGCACAGCTCGAAATCATCGCTGATGCGTGTGCAAAATAGTAGGTCGTCCTCTGTGCGAACCGATATAGGTTCCTCGCCGTTACGCAGGTAAACGCCAATCACTTCAGCCTGCGCCATAGTGCCAAAAGAGATGCCGGTAACCAGCACCAGTGTTGTTAGTTTGTTCATAGTTTTCGCCTGAATGGATTGTTTATCACATTAAGTTATTATCGAATAACTTACAGGCGTTCAATATGTGAAATTTATCGCGGCGAAACATCGCTTACCGTTATTGCTTGGGCCAAACTTCGGCTTCGCACTGGGAATTTCCTGCAACACAACCTTCAATCGAGACCTCGGTCTCGCTGAATACCACTTTGCCGCTGAAGGTCATGAAACTGGGCATATCGGGGTTTTTCATACCGTTACCTGCCCACGACCCGTCATCTTGCTCGCTTGCTCCGTTACACATCTCGAAACCATCGCCCACGCGTGTGCAAAACATCAGGCCCTCGTCGGTGGTGCGTATCAGAATAAACTCTTCTCCATTGCGCAGGTAAACCCCGATGATTTCGGCGCTAACACTGCTGGCTAAGGAAGCCGCGCCCAAAACCAGTGCAATCGCAGTAGAAGTCAACTTATTCATATTGCTCTCCCGAGGGGTGTAGATGTGTCTTTGTTTTCTACATTACAATTCGCTAATAAACAAACAAGTTTGTGAAACACCGCGATGAGAGGCCGCTACCCGCGTATATATTACTGTTGAGGCCAACCTTCGGACTGGCACCGCAACTTTCAGCCACAGTTCATAGGCGGTTGTTGGTGCAAAAAGACGCCACGACCGGCTGTACGACCGTAAGTGTGTGGTTCCCTCATACTTTTCAAATTGGTCTATTTCTTTATCGTATTCATCCAAATAAGCCGGTTCAGCTTTATACAGTCTTCAATTTTTTCGACACGACTTACGACACGATTCGCATATTTGCCTCGTTTTTCCTTTTCCGCTTTCATTAGTGCCCAAGAAACTAGGGTCAGGACTCGTTAAATCCAGAAGATGACGATTGCGGCAATCTGAATTGCTGATAGGAAAGCATGTGCGCAGCGGTCGAACCGCATAGCGATGCGCCTCCAGTCCTTGAGTTTAGCGAACATGT
>JAESQH010000246.1 GCA_016765235.1 Paracoccaceae bacterium | reverse complement strand
TCTGCTTCCTGATTTCGTGTTGAGCTTTGAGAATGCGGTCGGGCGTAAGCGCGCTGAGTTTCGTCCCACCCAGCAACTGTTTCCAGCGCAGCAATTGCTGCTTTTGATCTTTGGCTGACTTTTTGCCTGGAAGGACCTCTGCGATGTATCGATCAATCAATTCGTCAAGTGTCCGTCGCCGTGCTTCACCACCGATAATCTGAGCGCCATTGGCTATGCTTGTCTCCAAACTGCTGGCCCAAGCTACCGCGTCTTTCTTACGATCAAAGGTCTGGGATTCCTGAACGCCAAACATCCGAACGAGAGCGCGCCATCTAACGCCGTTCTTGCCTTCTCGTTTCTGGATGTTGGCCAATGGTCTACCGTCCTCATTGATTCCCGCTAATTGTCTCCAACTATCGCATATTATGCCAGTTAGTGCACCAAATTTGCGCCAAAAGAGGAAATGAGCATCCGCCGAGTTTGGGTGATTGGAGTAAGTTATTGTATTTATGGGGTTAAATGGTGCCCCCACACGGACTCGAACCGCGGACCTACTGATTACAAATCAGTTGCTCTACCAGCTGAGCTATAGGGGCAACGTGGGCTAATTACCCCTCAATGGGGCGGGTGCGCAAGGGGTAAAATGCGGTCGCAATCAAATTTTCAATTGTTTGATGAACGGGCCAGCAATATTACCGGCAACAGCCCCACCATCGTCACGAAAATCGCTGCAGGGGCTGCCTGCCCCAAGTTCTCCAGCGAGGCTTGGCTGTAGACACGCGTCGCCAATGTATCGAAGTTGAACGGGCGGAGGATCAGCGTCGCTGGAAGCTCTTTTACGCCGTCCACGAAGATCAGCATGCCGGCCACCAGAACCGAACCACGGATCAATGGCACATGAATTTCGCGCAAAGTTTGACCGGTCCCGCGGCCCAATGATCGCGAGGCCATGTCCATTGACGGTGTCACGCGGCCCATTGCGCTGTCTACTGCGCCTAGCCCGATTGCGAAGAACCGCACGAAGTAGGCGAAGACGACTGCGGCGGCTGATCCGGTTAACAATAGGCCGATGTCCCAGCCAAACAGGTTCTCGATCATGTCAGCCAGGGCGTTGTCAAAGGCCGCCAGTGGAAACAGAATGCCAATGGCCAGCACCGCGCCGGGGGCTGCGTATCCGATAGAGGTCACCGGAAGCAGATTACGCGGCAGTCGGCTACGCGATTGGCGCGCTCCATAAACCAGAAACAACGCGCCAAGCACGGTCAGCACTGCGGCCGATCCGGCTAGTATCAGCGTGTTCAGCGTGGCCCGCCACAGGCCTGCGTCCAGCCAATAATCAGGGTTATCAAACGCGTTCGAGGCAATAACCGACAATGGCACCACGAACCCCATCGCGAAGGGCAGGAAGCACGCAAAAGTCGCGGCGAAAGCTTTGGGGCCGCGCAAAATGGCTGGCGAGACCGGTACCCGTTTAGACGACAAGTTGTGATAACGGCGATTGCGCCGGCTGATCTTTTCGAACGCTGCTAAAAACAGGACCAGCGCCAAAATCACGGAAGCTATCTGCGCCGCACCGCCCGCGTTATAGCCCAACAGCCAAGTTGTAAAAATTCCGGTGGTCAGGGTTTGCACGGCGAAATAATCGACGGTGCCAAAATCATTCAGCGTCTCCATCATCACAATCGCCATGCCCGCTGCAATGGCCGGCCGTGCCAATGGCAACGCCACGCGCAAGAAAATCGCCCATGGGCCGCTGCCAAGGGCGCGGGCAACCTCGATCATATTCGCTGATTGCTCGCGGAAAGCCGCGCGGGCCAGTAGGTAGATGTAGGGATACATTGATAAGGACAACACGAATATTGCCGCCCACATCGACCGGATTTCGGGGAACCAATAGGCGCGTGCATCTTGCCAGCCGAACCAGTCGCGCATCAGCGTTTGCACCGGCCCTGCATACTCCAAAAAATCGACCAAAGCGTAGGCGCTGATATAGGCAGGCAGTGCGAGCGGCATCAGCAGCGCCCATTCCAACACGCGGCGGAACGGGAACCTTGTGGTTACCACCAGCCACGCCGCCCCTGTACCTATCGCGGCCGCCAAAATCCCGACGCTAAACATTAGGATAAGCGAGTTCTTCAGGTATCGCGGCAGCGTCGTTTCAACGAGATGCCCCCAGATGTTTTCGGTTGGGAAAAACGCAATCCAGACAACGCTGAGCAACGGGAAAACCACCAGTGCCGCAATCGCAATCGCACCTAGCGACCACGGATCCGGCCTCAGAATCGAAGGCGCTTTGTATATCTGACTAGTTTTATCAACCATAGGCGATCAATAGGGCGAATGCCCTGCCCTGTCCAGCGTGTTGAACGCGCGGCTTACGTTAGGATTTGTCGTCTGGATCGTCATTCGGCGCATCGTCAAAACGGTCCGACAATATCCGATTGGCGTTTCCGTCGGGATCGTCATACTGGTTGTGGCGCATCATCCAGAAGAACGCCAACAGACCCACGCCGCCTAGTACAAGAGATATCGGAATAAGAAATGCCAATATATTCATGATTTACGCCCCAATCGCATTGCGTTTAGTGACACGGTGATGGAGCTGCCGGACATGGCCAAAGCCGCCATAAGCGGGGTTGCGAACCCCATCAGAGCAATCGGCACGGCGATCAGATTGTAGACCGCGGCGATGGTGAAATTCTCCAGAATCCGCCGCTTGGCAACCCGCGCCAAACGCAGACTTTTGGCAACTTGTGACAGGTCATCTCCCACCAAAATCAAATCCGCAGAAACGCGACTGACATCCACCGCCGAGGCAAGCGAGATTGACACATACGCGCCCGCTAGCGCCGCCGCGTCGTTCAAGCCGTCACCAACCATCAGGACCTTGCGCCCGTCATCCGCCAGGCGTTTCAGAACCGCGACTTTGTCAGCCGGTGTCGCCTCGGCAATCCATGTTTTCACGCCCAACCGCGCGGCGGCATCCTCGACAGGTTTGGGCACGTCGCCGGATAAAATCTGCACGTCCACACCGTCGGCCAGCAGCGCCGCAATCGTTTCAGCGGCCTCGGGGCGCATTGTATCCTCGAACAGCAGCACAATTGGCGAGCTTGACCCGATCCGCAGCCAACTTGAGGATTGCGCGACTTCGTGGCTTGCAATACCGCACCAGACCGCACGGCCCAATCGAACCTCCTCGCCATCCAGAACGGCGCGCGTGCCCATCCCTGGCTCCTCGACGATATCGGTAAGCGTAGCCGGAACAATTTCCGCCGTCTTGCCGAATTCAGCAATCGCCCTAGACATCGGATGCACGGAACCTTGCGCAATGGCCACCGCCACCGCCATATTTTGCGCGGAAATCGAAGACCCATTCATCAACTGCGGTTTACCCGTCGTCAGCGTGCCACCTTTGTCAAATACCACCGTATCAACCTCGGCCAAGCGTTCCAGCGCGATGCCTTCTTTCAGCAACACCCCGTTGCGAAACAACCGTCCGCTGGCCGCCGTCAACACCGCAGGCACGGCCAGCCCCAACGCGCAGGGGCAGGTTATGATAAGAACCGCCGCTGCGATGTTAACAGCCAAGCGCCAATCACCGGTATAAAATCCCCAGAACAGGAACGCCGCCGCTGAAAGAATATGCACCAGCGGCGCGTAAATCGCCGCCGCTTTTTCCGCAAGCGAGGTGTATTTATTCTTTGACGCCTCCGCCGATTCAACCAGCCGCGTGATTTGTTGCAGCAAGGTATCCTCGCCCAACCCTTCGGCCCGTACCACCAGCGCGCCCGTCAGGTTCAACATGCCTGCGATCACCGCCGTGCCCGGCTCGACAGCTTCGGGCATGGTTTCCCCCGTCAGCATCGAAGGGTCCAACTCGCTGCGCCCCTTGGTAACCACGCCATCAACCGGAAT
>JAESQH010000245.1 GCA_016765235.1 Paracoccaceae bacterium | reverse complement strand
GCTAAACTCAAGGACTGGAGGCGCATCGCTATGCGGTTCGACCGCTGCGCACATGCTTTCCTATCAGCAATTCAGATTGCCGCAATCGTCATCTTCTGGATTTAACGAGTCCTGACCCTAGATTAATTGACGTGAGCGGCCTCCAAAGGTGCCGTTCTAATAAAGCTCGATTTCACAAAATTTGGGTTACTGAAGCGTCAGGGTGTCGTATGGTTCAGGAGAATACCTGCGTCAGCCAACGTCATAGTGTGAAGGATAAACCATCTCGATGAACTCTGTAGGGATGTTCTTGGATTCCGGGATCATGTCTACTGCGTCCAGCCCATCGGAGTGGTTGCGACCTCCAGAACCTGCGCCAACGATTTCACGGAAGAAGAACGGGTCACCGTCAAAGCCTTTGCCGTGGATCGTAAATAAACAAATTGTATCCATCGCGCCTGAGACTCTGCCCGGAAGAGCGTTTGCCATCACGCCTTGGAAGGTGTCCAATACTCGCGCCATCGTAACCGTACGGTGCGCTACAGGGGCCGGGAATGTTGGGTTAACTATCGACCCCTTTCGTGGTTCTTTCATTTTGAAGATCCGTGTCACACCCTCGTTCAAAACAAGGTCAGGTACAAACGGCTTAAACGTGGCCCCCAATAGCTTGGACAAAAACTTTGGAGAAGACGCAAAATTAATCGGACCCACAGCCTGGTCACTCGTTCCTTCGAAATCGAGGGTGATATGATTGGCATGAAGTTGAGGATTTCGTTGCGCGTTATTTCAACAACGAGGACGCGCAAAGCCTTAGCCCGATCATTGATGTCGCGGCGAACCGCTTCAATGATGAACTTGAGCTGGAAAATGACGACAAGATTGATTTCAAGATTAAGGTAAAGCAATTTGTGAAAATTTATGGCCAGATGGCGTCAATCATGCCGTTTGAAGTCGTCGCATGGGAAAAGCTTTTCTGGTTCCTGAAATTCTTGATCCCAAAGCTGAAAATCAAAGACCCAAATCAAGTTTTGATGGACGAGCTTTTGGAAGCGGTTGATCTATCCTCTTATGGATTGGAGCGCGTAAAACTTAATCACTACATTGGCTTGGATGAATCTGAAACCGAAGTTGATCCACAAAACCCTAATCCCCGTAGTGCCCATGCGGAAGATGAAAAAGATCCGCTGGATGAAATCATAAGAACATTTAACGAAAGATGGTTTCAAGGCTGGAGTGCGACGCCAGAAGAGCAGCGCGTGAAATTTGTGAACATAGCCGACAGTATTAAGGCGCACCCAGATTTTGAAAGTAAATACCAAAATAACCCAGATCCACATAATCGCGGATTGGCTTTTGAGAAAATGCTGCAAGACATTATGTTGAAACGTAGAAAGGATGAGCTGGAACTTTATAAACTGTTTGCTGGTGATCCTGCTTTCAAAGCGTCGTGGATGCAAAGCATGGAGCGATATACACAGTCGAGTTGGCCTACCAATTTGTAGTTGGAGGTATGATCGGGGGTATGTTGCAAAATCACATTATAATTATACATGTAAAACAGTAAGATAAACGGCAAATCACAGCCCATGTGGTCGGCCTGGTAAAGCTCTGCATGTCAATCTCTTGTTCGGTGCGGTACATCATGAAAACGGGCGGCAGCAGCGTTTACGCTTAAATCTAGTTCACCAGCCTTTCGAAGAGAGGACGCCACTGAGGTACTGCCCTCTTGCTATAGGAGTGCAGCAGCGGGAGGCTATTATTAGGTACTGTCGTTGGGAAAACCACGCTAAGGGCCTGACCGCCATATCCCAGTGGCGCCCGCTTGTAGATCGTGGCACCGATATCTGTAGCTAAAGCCTTAGCCCGATCTTTTTCCTCAACGGTGGCGAAAACACCTTTCGGTCCAGAGAATAGTGATGCGCTCTCGTCTAGAAGTTCGCCGGCGCGGAAGTCCATTCGACTATAACTCAGTTTGGATAGCTCCCGTAACATTTTCTGCTGACCTTCTTTAGTAGCCAACAATGCGAACGCCAGAACGAGAGGGCCATCTTCAGGTAACATTGCCAAATGGTTATCATGGAACAATTTCATATTTGCCGCGAGCGATTTACCTGTCCCGACCATATCATCAACAATCACAATGATCTTTGGATCGCCGTGCTGTTCCACGTGTTGTCGGTACATCACGTCAAAATTTGTGGGCGGCAAAATGGATTTTACGTTTACAAGGTTTTCTTCGGCATAAAGGGAAGCATACTTTTGCCCGCTCTTTCCCTCACCATCTACGTAAGTAATGATGATATCGTTACGTCGTTCTGTCGTTTTCCGTCGCACCGCGGCATCGACCATTCCAATCACAGTGAGACGAGCGGACCTTATACGCTCTAGGACGTCCGCCTCGGATAAGAAGCGAGTAGCCTTGAGAATGTTAAAGAGTGACCTTTGGTCACGACTGCTCGGACATTGGTCGAGCCATGCCCGGACTTCCTCGGCCCCAACGTGTTTCCCTCTATAAGTAGGCCACTCTCGAGTCAACGAAACTAGTTCGTGGGAAAGGACCCGTGCTTCATCTTCTTCGCGTAAGGCATCCGCCGCAAGATCTCGCGATAACGCGTCGGAAGCGAGCCGAGTCAGGCCTATATCCACGAGCCAAAGTTCAAATATCGGCAAGACTGTACGATACAGGCCGTCCCGCTCGACCAGAACCTCACGACTCACGAAATCTGTAAGTACCCTCCTCATTTCGGATTCTGTCAGTTCTGATGAACTTCTTTGTGCGTGCATGTTTTCAATAGTGGCTGGAAGGCTTGCCCTCACACACCGCGCTAAAGCTGCGAGCACGCGCTTGCGCATTAACACGATCGGCTCGCGCTCATCCATTGGCGCGAATATACCATCCTGCCAAAGGTGAGCGAATAAGTTTTCGTCAAGGCGAGAGATTTCAACACGGACAGCTTCCAGTACTTCGTCTCTAGTAACATCCACATCGCGCTCCCTCAAAGCGCGGGCATACACTTTCGAACAGATGATCTTGCTAAAGTAAGGATTCCCGTTTGTGAGCTTGTAGATTTCGGAAATGGAATCATCGTGCCATTCTAAAAAGCCTGCGGACGGTTCGCGGATGAGCTGAACATAGTCGTCCCACTCAGATGCGCGATCAAAGTAGGTCAAGTTGACGCGTGAAAATTTGTTAAGCTTTTGTCCTTGGCGATCCATAACAAACGGCATGTTCTCGCCTCCGACAAGTAGTAGGCAAACGTTGCTTGTTGTGTTCAACGCACGGATATTGCCGAAAACAGTGTCAGCAAGATTACCCTGCAAGTAAAGTTCTTGGGGCATCTCGTCGAACTCATCGATGATGATCACAAAGCGATGATCACCGTTTACGGCTTTAGCTGCAGCCGACAGTTTGATTAGATGAGACAGCGATCCATCGTAATTTCCTTTGGATATCGAGATGCCGTCTGGAAGCTCGCCTAATATAAATTCCTCGATCTGCTCACCAAGTTGCCGAAGCGATACGCGCGGATCTTCATGCGCAATTTGACCCCACAAAATATAGTGCCACGAGAGAGATTTTTTCGGATCTAGCATAAGCGCTTGCTTCGCCGCTGCGGTGGCGAGTGAGGTTTTCCCCACCCTTTTTTGACCTGTAATATAAGACGGTTCCATCGGTCGCCGCAGCATGCGTGCAACCAATGTCTGCACTTGTTCATGCCGTCCTACAAAGTCATCTCCTTCGGCCGGCCCAGTCCCGTAGGGGTCGGCGTAAGTATACTCATCCCATTTAATCCCGGCGGCCTGTGCTTGAACGCTAAAATCAAAAACGGCTTTTTGTCTCCGTGTGGTGCCTACTTCACCCCATTCAAACTCCAACATCGCAGAAAATTCAGTACTGGGATCAACAACATGTACATCGAGTGATACCGAAAACTTTCCTGGAGACAGGCTCCCAAGCGCGATCTCGTCATTAATAGGTATGAGTTCTTGACTATCGCTTAAAACGCTAACCCTAACATCGGTCGCGGCACCGCGTCCGTTACTACTAAAAGGAACTAGAATTCTCAGGTTGCGATCGCTGTCGAGCAAGGGATAACGTTTGGGTAGTGTCGTACCGGACCAGTCTTGCTCGATGACCGCAGTGAACCGGCCGCGAAGTGAAACAATAAACTCTTCGAGCCGTTTAGAAGCACATTGCAAGAACGGTTCGAGATTTTCAATGGTGACGAAAGAAGGGTATGACTCAGCCAAACTCATGGCATCCCTGATGGTACGTTCGCACGCTTCTACGTCGTCTGCGAGTGTGTCGGCGATCTTTTCAACTTTCTCCAAGCAAGAGAATACGGAGTCGACCGCGTCCAGCACCTCTGAAATTCTATATATGGAGCCAAATTCCTTTAGTCGTCCATGAGAAAGTGAACTCGCGATGGAACCTCGTGCAGCAAGAAGTGACTCAAGCGAAGTATAAGATACCCTGAGTGGCATGAGTTTTCCATCTACCCAAGGTTTAACTCCGACCAATATTTCAAATTTCTCGTAGGTCTGGCTTTTCTCCTGCAGCTTGAGGAAATTGGACAGCCCCGGAAGGCATTTTTCAACCAAAGCGACGACGTTTCGACAGAGCTGGTTCGCAGAATTGTCTGCAAGGAAATCATCCCACGAAATTGCGCGAAGAATCACTGAAGCTGCGCCGACTGGTGGTTTAGCGCTATCGGCTAACTGGTTCACAACGTTTGCAATAGATCCCGTGGCCGGGGTGTCAGCATAACAGCATAGCAACGACCGTAACGCCGATCTGGCGGCTGCATGATCTTCCTCAATCATCCGTAGTTCGAATTCGTTTAATGCTAATTGTAGATCGATTTTTTCCATCGACAAATCCTAAACCAGCTGCTCGGATTAGGAAAGAGTCATTCAAAGAAAATGAATATGGTGAATGATAACTCTCAGCGAATAGACCTGTCGCAGAATTGTGCCGCTCCGTTATCACACGCTGCTGAACAGAGGCTTTATTCGTTTAAATAATGGCAAAGAACCGGGAGCAGACATGGCCGAAATAGGCGGGTTACTAGTGCGACACCGACCGACAATCGCAACACTATAACAATCTTCTCGCTGCATTGCCCTCAAACATTTCTCCTTCACGAATATACCGAGACATAGATACATCGGATGCATGTCCGGTCTGAGCGCGGATCAAGTGATTGGAAATACCAGCCTTCGCTGCCGAAGTGACAAAGCCAGCCCTAAGGGAATGCCCCGAATAGTTTGAAGGATTGAGACCAATTGCAGAAACGTGTTTCTTGATCAGAATAGATACTGCCTCACCCGACAATCTGGTGTGCTGCACTTTTCCGCCCTTTCTAAATGAACGGAATACAGGGCCACATTTTGTTTCAATCAAATCCAGCCACGCAGTTAACTCTAATACAGGACACCAGCAGCCACGTGCAAACGGAATACCAATACGTCGGCCAACGGCCTCTTGATCCGTTTTCGATTTCCGTAGCGTCAGAATTAAGCCCTCGCGGACGAATTCCAGATCATCGAGATTGAGAGACACGATTTCGGACCGTCGAAGACCTCCTGCAAACCCAACCAGCAGCAAAGACTTGTCTCTCTGGCACTTTGGCCCTTCGCCCATTCCATCCAGAATTTTCCAAAGGTCTTCCAACATTAACGGTGATGCCTGCTTCTGAGACATTCCGTACTTTCGCCGCAGCCCCTTTAAAGCAGTCTTTACCAGAATGTGTTGAGTAGGATTGGCGGAGCCCGATAAGCGCCTGTGTGCGGCTCCTAAGGCGACCATGTGTCGACTGAGGGTGGAAGGATGCAATCTGCTCCCTTGATCTGCGAGATAACTTGCAAGTTGCTTCGGTGATGACGGGATGCTGCCCCCCCATTTCAAAAACACACGAAGGTCAGATTGATACGCTTTACGGGTGTTTTCTGAATGGGCTTCCCGAATTAGCTCACGGACCGCTTCGGGCAAGTGTTCCGAGTGTTCATTTTGATGCAATAAATCGGTCATATTTTGGCTCCGATAAGAGTAGATTATCGGAGGTAATGTTGAGCAACATCCGCTCGGCACTCGTTCAATAGATCGAATTCATCGAGTATGATTTGGCTCCCTACCTCCACCGCATGATCGGGAATGTTCCGCCCCAACCTCTCAATACTGTTTCGAATTCGGTTTCCGGTTGGCCAACTTAGTCGTTTTGTCATTTGTCCGCTTTCAAGACGGAAAACCAATGCACCAACGGTCCGCGATTTCGACAAATCTCGGCCGGAATGATCTCTCAAAAACGCGCGCATCTTGTCGGAGCGATTTATGTATTCTCTAAATGCAGCGAGTCCGATGCGCGTGTGTCCATTGTACGTCCAACTAGGAATGCCATCGATGAATATCTGCGGGGGGGAATTATCGTCCTTTGACGTCCCCCTCTCATCATCCTTCAATCGCTTCAGCAAAGGCATAAATATTGGCAAAGCTTCACCTGATCGGCTTAGGCCTAGTCGGGAAAGTTCAACGCAAGTTCGATCAAACCCACTTTCAACCAAAGTATCGAAGTATGCTGACGAGCAAGCTATCCGATCTCGACTCAATTGAGGGTCAGAGGGCAGGCCGATTGCAGCAGCCAACGCAGCAGCGGATTGAAGGCCAAATTGCTCTGTGCAATTAATTGCACGGTCCAATCTCCCCTGTAGGCCCATCTCTGCCAGTTCGTCTTTCACTTGCTCAAGAACAGGCGCTTGCTCAACAAATTCGAGTAGGTCATCTGTTGACCTGTCTTTCTCGGAATTACACATATCCCGAATTAGCGCTGCCGCTACAATGCGGTCTCCACCGAGCTTTTGACGAAGCCGCTTGTCTCCCACTGCAATCGTAATCCGGCCAATCAAATCGATATTGGCAATCCCGATGTCTTCGAAAACGATCACACACAACCGTTTCCAGAAAGCACGGTCATTATGATTAAGAAGCGTAAGTGCGGACGAAAAAGCAAAGCCAAATTCACCACGTCGAATGGCTTTTTGTAGCAGTGACATGGCAATGTACCGGTCTGCATCGAGGGGTAAATACTTCTGATAATTCGGGCAGGTTCCCACGGATTTGAACAGTTCTTCCCGGTAAAATTCCTCGAGAGATTTTTTAAACAGCATTTTGGGCTCCTCCTAGATAAAATTCAGGAGGTGCGAGTACGATCAGACCCGCTATTTACGTTAACTTTTGGACGATGAAAGGCAATGTTTGTTTAAGGACTAGCTATAGAACCCGATATATTTTGTACCCCCCTTGGGGGGAGTCTATGAGCAGGCTTTAAAATATAATGGAGTCAAAACAGTGATTTAACTTTTTCACTATCTGCGAGACATTTTGGCCCCGCGCTCAATCTAGACCCTCTAGTGGGGGGGTATGAATTATTGCCCCCAAAAAGGCCGATTTTAGACCCCAGTACGAATTCTTACTTAACCCCCTCCTAAAACTTACATTGCAACTTATTGGTGTGGCATTATTTTACGTTGTTTTCGTACTTTTTTACGCCGTTTATGTTGTGGCTTAGGCCAAATAGTACCCAAACAGGTGCGAAAAGCTCCCAGAAAGTCCGAAAAAGGTACGAGTTTTACCCATTTCAAACGTTTGTGACGTGCAAGATTAACCCGGCCCACTACATGCAAGCATTTCAGACTTTGCCGGCCCAAAGTAGACATACGTGATCGACACATCGGGCGAAAAGCGGACCTTCACTACACAAATGCATCGACGCAGATTGACTAAGGAAGCAGGCATTCCAACGCTTGTTTAAGCATATCAACTGAATCGACAGCATGGTTGATTTAGACGCAATCAAAGTTCTTGTATCACAACCATTCCTATCGTCCCTTACGGTATGGAATGGATACATAATTCTTGATATAGACCTGACCATGCCAGAAAGGCGAGTGAAAATATTCCAGTTTTTTTGACTACAAACACTTGCTGAATAAATAGTTTTGCAATCAGGTGTAGCTTGACACTGGAGGGTTCAATGAGACCAGTCGACAAGGATGAAGAACTTGAAAGGATCGGCATTGCCCTGTCTGGTGGCGGATCACGCGCCATCGCATTCCATTTGGGTTGCCTAAAAACGCTCAATGCTTACGGATTAATCCAAAAGAGTGTGATTATGTCCTGTGTTTCGGGGGGCAGTGTGATCGGTGCACTTTACGCAGTGCATGAAGGATCCTTTGAGGAATTCGAAGACAAGGTTCACGGGTTGCTGAGAGAAGGATTGGTGAAACCGTCAATCAAGACAGCTTTTACAACAAACGAAGGCATTCGCGCGCTTGTGTCTTGGCTTCGTTTGATTTGGGTGATTCTGTGGCGTGTCGTTACGAAAATCCCAAAGTGGATAGTAGGCGTGTTTCTTAGGGGAGTGCTGAGCATCAACAATGATGCGTCGCTCCCGTATGACCTGCCGATGAGATTTGCGAGCCGAACAACACTGATCGAACGTACTTTGGATCGTATCTATTTTAAGGGCGCGACATTAAAGGATGTCGAGAAAAACAAAGTAAAGTTCGTGGCCTCTGCTACGGAACTACGCACCGGTTCGGCCTTCTATTTCAGCGCTTTTGAAAGCGGGTGTTGGCGATTTGGCAAGGTAAATCCAGATAACATCTTGTTGGCGAAAGCTGTTGCAGCGTCAGCAGCGTATCCATTGTTTCTACCAGCCATGGACGAAACATTCGCGTTCAATAAGAGCGATGGGAGCGAGCGGTCGGATCGCGTGACGCTGACGGATGGTGGTGTATATGATAATCTTGGATTGTCGCATCTGTGGCCAGATCGGGACAGTCGCATAAGTGTACGAATGCCAAAACCGGACACTATCATCGCTTGCCGTGCTGGATATGGGTTGCGGTTTGGAAGGCCGAGCATATTCCTTCCTTCCCGTATGGCTACAAGCTTCTATACAACGTTGGATCGTGCACAAAATGCGTCGATAAGGCGCTTGTTTGATCTAAAATCCGCAGGGCACCTGAAAAGTGTTTTACTTCCATATCTTGGACAATCGGATCAAAGACTAGCGGTGATACCAGCAGGGTTCGTGCGTCGAGAAGAGGTCGACGCCTATCCAACGAACTTTAATGCCATGCCTGCTGAGTGGATCGAGCGGCTCTCAAAACGTGGCGAACAGGTTACCCTGGCTATCCTCCGAGAGCATCGTCCAGATCTTCTGGGGGGGGGGG
>JAESQH010000244.1 GCA_016765235.1 Paracoccaceae bacterium | reverse complement strand
TTATCCGGCGGCGAGAAATTGAAATGCCCTCATTATCCATCACGATTTTCATCGCATCGCGCACGTTCTCAAAATTGTACAAAGGCTCGCCCATGCCCATCAGCACGATGTTGGAAAGCATACGTTTATCAAACGGAGTGTTGTCCCACTCATTCAGATCGTCACGGGCCACCAAAATCTGCCCTACAATTTCGCCTGCTGCAAGATTGCGTACCAACTTCTGTGTGCCTGTATGACAAAAAGGACACGTCAGCGTACACCCCACCTGCGAGGATACACACAACGTGCCGCGGTTCTTTTCGGGGATATAAACCACTTCAACTTCGTGGCCGCCTGCTATCCGTAGCAAGTACTTGCGGGTGCCATCCTTGCTAATCTGCTTGGTGACAATCTCTGGCCGTGCCAGCGTGAAAATTTCGGCAAGTTCGGCGCGGTAATCTTTGGATAAGCTGGTCATCAAGCCGAAATCCGTGACGCCTTTGAAATACAGCCAGTGCCATATTTGCCCCACACGCATTTTCGCCTGCTTTTCGGGAGTCCCCATTTCGATCAGAGCATCGCGCATAGCGTCACGGCTCAAACCAATCAGGCTTGGCTTTCCGGCCACTTTCTGGCGTGGAACCGTCAGGTTATCGGGTGTAATGGGCACAGACATCGCAGCTTCCTTAAAACGCATCACGCCCCCCGCGAAATGCGAGAGGCGTAGAAATTAACAAGCAGTATAGACCCTATGATCTTATTTGCAAAGCTCTTCAGCTTTCTCGACAGCCGCGGTAAACCCGCGCAATGAGAACGTATCGATTGTTGTCGTCCCGCGCGCCGAAACGCCTGTTACAGTCGCATCAGCGCCTTTGCGCATCGCCGCAATCAGCCGCGTGTCATCGGCAGGAGCCGTCCAAGCATATTCCTTGTGGACTGCCGCGTCAGTGTAAAGTTCAAATTTCGTGCCACCGACTTCCATCTTTACAGCCTCATCAGGTTTCAGCGGGTAACCTGCCATGAAGCTTGGTTCGCCAGCAACGCCTTGCCCGGGGATCACGGAAATATGGAAACGGATATCACCGCGATTAACGGTCACATCCTGCCCACCACGCCGCGCAACACTTTTGGTTGGCTGCGATACGATGAAACAGACTTTCGGGTTTTGATCAACATAAACGCTCCAATCGGTCATCGACTCGACCATCGTTAGCTCTTGCGCTTGTGCGCCTGCACCAATGGTCAATCCGGCCAATATTGCTGCTGCTGCAACACCGCGTGAAATATTCCAGCTCATAATTTTTAGCCTCCGCTCAAATATATTTACCGTCCGGCCCGCATTACGTTGCGAATTCCTTCAGACGGCTTGTATTTCTATCACCTGCGGCCCTAATCTAGCCGTAGCACTAGGCATTTTGCTAGCCCCAAAAAGCCGCTAAATACACGGATTGGCAGGGTTACGCCGATCTTTTCGCAACAATCAACGATATCGAGGCCCATCCCCATGTCATCAGCCGAAACACTAATCGAAATCTGGCGTGCCGATTTTCTGGAATCTGAACACCGTGGACACGCGGTTATCAGCGATATGGCCGGAAATATCATCGCCAGTTGGGGCAACCCGGATCAGGTAATCCTGCCCCGTTCCTCCACAAAAATGTTGCAGGCATTGCCGTTAATCGAAACCGGCGCAGCGGCGGCTTTTGGCCTTGGTTCCGAACAGTTGGCATTGTCTTGCGCCTCGCACAGTAGTGCGGCGATTCATACCGACCGTGTAGAAACGTGGCTGGACAATCTAGGCCTGAGCGACGATGATTTTCGTTGCGGCGCTCACCAACCCAAAGACGAAACCGCGCGGCATGCCCTTCGCGATAACGGCCTGAAACCGTGCCAGATGCACAACAATTGTTCTGGTAAGCATTCAGGGTTTTTAACTGTAAACAAACACCTAGGCGGCCATGCAGATTACGTCGAAATCGATCACCCGTTGCAAGTTGCTGTGAAGGAAGCGTTCGAGGAAATGACAGGGATGGACACCCCCGGTTACGGCATTGACGGCTGCAACGCTCCTAATTTCGCCACGACCGTCAAAGGATTGGCCCACGCGATGGCGCGTATGGCGGACCCCTCGGGTCTTGGGGCAGCGCGTGAAACCGCCGCCCGCGCGTTGGTATCCGCGATGCGCGAACACCCGCTACTAGTCGCAGGCGAGGGGTGCGCATGTTCGGAATTGATGGCAGCGATGGACGGTAAAGTCGCCGTCAAAACAGGAGCAGAGGGCGTATTCATCGCCATCCTCCCCGAACAAGGTCTTGGCGTTGCACTGAAAATCGAAGATGGCGCCACCCGCGCATCAGAAGCTGCGATGGCGGCAATTCTGGTGCGTTTAGGGGTATTGTCGGCGGATCACCCCATGGCGAAAAAACGAATGAACCCGGCAATTTTGAATTGTCGCGAGGTCAACACCGGCTTTATCCAGCCAAGCGATTCTTTCTACAAGGGCGGTGCAGCGCTGATTTAGCCCGAAACGGCCCGAATCATTTTGCGTTCCAGCACCGCAAGTACCGTTTTTAGGTCACCACCACGCTTCATAACCTGCCCATTCATGGCAATTACGCTATAAATGCCTTGTTTGTTCGCAAGTTTGGGGCGCTTTTCGATGCGGTACACCGGATTCTCGGATGTGTGGCGGAATATCGAGAAAATCGCCACGTCCCGCAGGCTGGAAATACCATAGTCCCGCCATTCGCCCGCAGCGACCATCCGCCCATATAAAGAAAGGATTACCGCCAATTCCGTGCGGTGATAGCTGACCATTACGGGTGCTATTTTCTTCGCTTTGGTGGTGCTTACGAGTGTTACTGCCATTCCCCAATTCTGCGCCCAAAAATGGCCGCTTGGCAAGCATTTCAGGCCAATCCATTCAAATGATTCACAATTCCGCCTTATTTCTCCTCTTTTTCGTCACAGTTAAGTCCAATCCGCGCCTTGTTCGTTATCTACTCATTATCAGGTAGCTACAAAGCTTCACCGGCATCGCGCTTATCAGCCCCACCCCGATACGCGATGTCGGTTTTAAAAAAAAACCAATTGCCTAACACCGCCGTATGGCGGGGCCTGAATTTTTAGTTTACGTGTAGGGCGTAAACAACAATCAGGCCCCCACCATGCGAAACTTCAGCTCCCCCGGTAGATCAACAGTTATTGCCAGTAACGGTATGTGTGCGACGTCACACCCGTTAGCAGCAAAAATCGCAATTCAGATGTTGGAGCAAGGCGGAAACGCCGTTGATGCCGCCATCGCTGCTGCAATGATCCTGAATATCGCCGAACCGCAGATGACCGGCCTTGGCGGCGACTGCTTCGTTCTTGTCA
>JAESQH010000243.1 GCA_016765235.1 Paracoccaceae bacterium | reverse complement strand
TCTCGTAACCGTTTTCATCGACAGTAACGTCCCAGCCGTGCCGGATTTTGAACTGTCCGGCGCGATCCTTGAACATGGTGTCTTTGAGGATAGGAAAATTGTCTAGCTGGTCGGCGTATATGTATTTGATCAAAGCTGGCTCCGTTTGGTTTCGTTTGAAACAGGAGTACTTCGAATATGGTTAACACTCGTCGAACGGTCGCCACTTTAGGCGTTTGCGCAACAGGGTACGATCGGACGTCTACCTCTCTTCGCTCGGCGGGTTCGCTTAGCCGTAATGTTTTGTGCTAAACCGCAATCACTCCACGAGCGAGGGCGATTGCGACGGCGTGCGTGGTGTTCAGTGCGCCGAGTTTGTAGCGCGCGGAATCCACGTAAACGCGCAGGGTGTGTTCTGATATTTTAAGGATTTCGGCGACCTTACCGCGACTTAACCCGATGCCGAGGTATTTCAGTACATCGAGTTCGCGCGGCGACAGGTCGCGCCCCTCAATTGGTTCGGTGGTGTGGGTTGCGGCCAAGGCCTTTTGGTGGAAGTAGTGGGAAATCAACATGAAATCATGCGCGTGTTCGCCGATGTAGCGATCCCATCCCGCGTCGTTGCTGTCGTGGTTGATGGCGAAAATGGCGGCTTGGCCGTTGGGGCCGCGGATCGGGATAGTGTAGCCTTGCCGCCCGACGCCGAAATCCACAGCCTCGTGGAAAAACTCGCGGGTTCGTTTGCTCGACCAGTCCAGTTGTTTCCAGTCCAGTGGATTGAATTGCAGCAACGCGCCGCGCACCACGGGGTCGATCAGCATGTAGTTTTGATCTTCGTAATGCTGCGCCCATTTGGGATCGTACGTAGAAGATACAAACGGCAATCCATTCAGGTTGGTCGCCAGATACGACATGTTTTTAACGCCGTACGTATCGCGCAGGATGTCTGCTAGCGATGACAAATCGTCAACTGTATTGGTTGTTTCCAACCGTTCCAGAAATGTTTCCAGCTTTCGCGTCATTTACACCTACACCTATTACCCGACCCCTATCGTGATCGCGGATCTCTACGGTAGCCACAAGAATGGCATCGTCGAGGTGTTCTGCTAGTTCCAACATGGCTTGTTTCGCAGCGAAATTTCGCAGGTCGGCCAGAACATCAATCATCCACTCATTTGTCATAGCAATACTCGTTTAGGTTGTAAATACATTTATATACTAAACTTTGCGAATAATACGATTCGATACTACTCGCCATTTCGCCCTCCCCATTTATGGGGAGGGTTGAGCAGTTAACTGATTGTTAAATAGGATTTATGTGGTTGGAGTCACATTGGGCACGTTATCCAAATGGTGAATATGGCGGAATCAGCCCGAACCAACCTCGATTGCGTCTTCCAGCGTGCGAAGCCCTGTGGTTGGTGCGCTGACTAACACAGCCATGTTTCCCGGTTTATGTTCGTTCCGAAGCATTTTCATATGGGCTGCGGGGATATCGACCCAAGGGAATACCTCGGACATGGAGGGGTCGAGACGGCGTTCTAACATCAACTGATTGGCAGAGCTGGCCTGTTTGAGGTTGGCGAAATGGCTGCCTTGAACGCGTTTCTGGTGCATCCATAAATAGCGCGCGTCCATGGTTAGGTTGTACCCCGTGGTGCCTGCGCAAATCACGATCATGCCGCCCTTTTTGCATACGAAGACGGAGGTAGGGAACGTTGCCTCGCCGGGGTGTTCGAAGACCATATCGACGTTGACGCCTTTGCCGGTGATGTCCCAGATGGCTTTGCCGAACTTGCGGACCTCGCCGAACCATTCTTTGTATTCAGGCGTGTTTACGGTGGGCATTTGGCCCCAACAGTTGAAATTTTTGCGGTTTATCACACCCTTGGCACCGAGGCCCAAAACGAATTCGCGTTTGCTTTCGTCTGATATCACACCGATGGCATTGCCGCCTGCGGTGTTGATAAGCTGGATCGCGAACGACCCTAACCCGCCTGATGCACCCCAAACCAATACGTTTTGGCCCGGTTTCAGCGTGTGCGGGCGGTGGCCGAACAGCATGCGGTAAGCGGTGGCGAGGGTTAGTGTGTAGCACGCGCTTTCTTCCCACGTTAAGTGTTGTGGGCGGCGCATAAGTTGTTGGGCTTGCACGCGGGTGAATTGGGCGAAGGAACCGTCTGGGGTTTCATATCCCCAAATCCGTTGGCTGGAAGAAAACATCGGATCGCCGCCGTTACATTCTTCGTCGTCGCCGTCGTCCTGGTTGCAGTGAACCACAACTTCGTCGCCAACTTTCCAGCGTTTAACTTTGTCACCGACCTTCCAGATGATACCGGAAGCGTCAGATCCTGCGATGTGGTAGTCGGACTTATGAATATCAAAAGGCGAGATCGGCGTGCCAAGTCCAGCCCACACACCGTTATAGTTAACGCCTGCTGCCATCACCAAGATCAACACCTCGTGGCTGTCGATCTCGGGCGTGTCGATCACTTCTAGCTGCATGGCTTTGTCCGGCTCGCCGTGGCGTTCGCGCCGAATGGCCCAGCCATACATTTCTTTGGGCACATGACCAAGCGGTGGGATTTGTCCGACTTCGTATAGGTCTTTGAGAGGGGCGGTGGACATGGTGGGCCTCATTTGTTGGCGTTGTAATATAGTTGCGTTGAAACGCGTATATACGTCATTACATTAAATATTATGCTTCACAATACCAAATTGTGCAGCGCAGCGGACATAATATTACAATTACGTAGAGTATTATGGCTTATAGTTACAATTTGTTGGGCACAATCGTTCTGGCGTATGTAAAGTCAATATGTGGATGCATGGAAAAAAATGGCCAAGTGCTATGGCGTTCAACATTGATACTAGGTTTGACTTCAAATTTCACCCAGGAACCATGCAGGAAGGGAAGTCCTACAATTTTACTATTAGAATAGTTGTGCGAATTAGCAGGAGCCTAATAAATTTTCCACAAAACTACATTTTTCGACTGGAGCCTCAAAAAAAGGTATTGCAAAGAGTACTAAGGCGATCGAACACAGCCAACCAATCACCATACAAGTGACAAAAATAAATTTGGTACGTTTTGCCAAAAGAACAACTCTTTCTTCTGAATAGAACTGGACGTTTGCGTCAACGTTTTTCGAAAACCGACGGTAAAAAAAGTTATACCTCGTGTTAACCTCGTCAGCGATTTTATCCAAAACTTGTCCATGATCCGCTGACTTTAACGTCTCAAGCGCTCTCCAAATGCGAACGTATATTAAGAAATACATCGTCAGCAAAGTCGCTAAAATGAAAGCCAAAATCGCGCCAATCAATATATAGTTGAATTTAACACTGCCTAAACTTGTGATTCTTTCAATCTGAGATACTAATACCACTAGTGGAATGGCACTGAATGGCACTGTTGATTTAATATAGTCTATTAGTTGTGATAATCCGTCCAACAATAATATTTGTCGGTTCTCATCGAAAGGTTGATCGTCCTCAATATTATTATCAGCCAATTTATTCGCTCCAAAATACGCATGAAAGTAAAAACCGTAATATAAGTTTGATAAATTGTCAGTCGAAATATGCCAAAGTACAAACCCAAGTTGGTTGTTAACATTTTTATTTGTCGGATATATAGATCACCGACGTATTATAAGTCTGTGTCGGCCAGCCCAACGCACCAAATAGGCAGAGTGAATTTGACACCTAAGAATGTCACCAGCACGTAATCCATGTTGGAGCGGTGGTTCATCGCGAATATTACAGTCGAATTCGGATCAACATTTCGCAAGGCGTCATCGTCGACAAAGCCGATGCGGACGCGGTACATGGCCTTGGAGATGAACTTTGAGGCGCGAATGGCGAACCCGAAATAGGCGGAGGCCGAGAAGGAGGGGACGATCTCGCGGGCGTAACGCTCGGCCATTTTGGCGGCAACCTCGGGGGCATATTTTTGTTGAGGGTGTGTTCGGTGATGGCTTCCATGACCTTTGGGTCGTGGATCAACCTGTCGATCATGATCTTGCGACGGGTAAGTTTGAACGGCTGGATGGACAGCTGCAAACGGTCGTTCAAGCTGTCGATCACGCGGTTCAAGCGACGGCGAAGATACCAACGAACGGAGGGCATTAACAGCCGGTCCAGAATTCCAACAGCGGCAAGGATACCGCCAAGCATCAATAACCAAACGGGAATTTCTACAACGTTGTTCATGCATCGTAACGTTGCAGGAATCGCGTCATACGTCTAGTCGGCTGATGTTCCGCCGATTTGTGTCACACTTTGGCCGCAAAATTGATTAATCTACATCCTTGACTGTAGAATCAAAATGCGACTACTTTGGCTCTGTGGCAACACTAAACGTTATAATTAAAAGGTGTATATATGCGTATTCAACAAGTATTGACGGCGATCACTGCTGCAGGAATTTTAGCAGCAACATTCGCGCTTCCGGCCGCAGCCCAAAATTGGGTTGTGAAAATTGTAAATCAGACCGGCTATGTAATGGTGAGGTTTTATGGTTCCAACAAAGGGTCGAAGAGTTGGGAAGAAGATATATTGGGCACTGATGTTCTAGGTGGTTACGAATCCATTAACATCAACTTCGACGACAATACCGGTTATTGTATCTTCGACTTCAAGGCGGTTTTCAGTGACGGCGAAGAGGTCGTTAGTAAAGGTATCAACGTTTGTGAAATTCCGAGCTTCACCTACAATTAGATAATATCACCACGAAATATTATTCCGGTTAACTTTCCGCTTGCGTAATTATCTTAGCTTTGTAAATCTATGCTGCAACGCAATATGGATTTGGAGTCGCACGTGACGCAAGCAGATAAAGATCGGCCATGGCTGTTCCGCACTTATGCCGGACACTCGACGGCGGCAGCGTCAAATTCTCTTTATCGTTCTAATTTGGCGAAGGGTCAGACGGGCCTTTCGGTTGCGTTCGATTTACCGACGCAAACAGGATATGACAGCGATCACATTCTGGCGCGCGGCGAGGTTGGCAAGGTTGGCGTGCCGATCAGTCATTTGGGCGACATGCGGGCGCTGTTAGCGGATATTCCGCTGGAACAGATGAACACATCCATGACGATTAACGCGACGGCGGCGAGGATGTTGGCGCTCTATATCGCTGTGGCGGAGGAACAAGGGGCGGATGTTGCGACCCTTCAGGGGACGGTTCAGAACGATATAATCAAGGAATACCTAAGCCGCGGGACGTATGTTTTCCCGCCAGAGGCCAGTTTGAAACTGATCGGGGATGTGGCGGAGTATTGTTACACGAGCGTGCCGAAATGGAACCCGATGAACGTGTGTTCGTATCATTTGCAAGAAGCGGGCGCGACGCCGGAGCAGGAACTGGCTTTTGCGTTAACGACTGCCATTGCCGTGCTGGATCAGGTGCGTGGCCAAGTTCCGGCGGAGGATTTTCCGAAAGTCGTGGCGCGGATTTCGTTTTTCGTG
>JAESQH010000242.1 GCA_016765235.1 Paracoccaceae bacterium | reverse complement strand
GGCTACACATATTCCGGCCACCCCGTGGCCTCCGCCGTGGCACTGGAAAACCTGCGCATCTTGGAAGAAGAAAAAATCGTCGACACCGTGCGCGAAGAAACCGCACCCTACCTAACCGAAAAGTGGTCCGCCTTGGCCGATCACCCCTTGGTAGGCGAGGCCCGAAACATCGGCATGATGGGCGCACTGGAACTAACACCAGACAAATCCGCCCGCGCCCCGTTCGCATCGGGCGAGGGCAGCATCGGCCTGATCTGCCGCGAGTTCTGCTTCGCAAACGGCCTGATCATGCGCCACGTCGGCAACAAAATGATCATTTCGCCCCCACTGGTAATTTCAAAATCCGAGATTGACGAGCTGGCCGAAAAAGCTTGGAAATGCCTCGACCTGACACTAGCAGAGGCGAAAACCCAAGGATTGATGGAAGTCGGGACACGCTGAATGCGCAACACCGGATTCTTCTGGGATGAAAAGTGCTTTTGGCACTCCGGTGGCAACTACGCCCTGACCGCCCCCGTCGGCGGCCTGGTGCAACCCTTGGCGTCTGGCGGCCCGCCGGAAAATCCCGAAACCAAACGCCGGTTGAAAAACCTGCTGGACGTAACGGGGTTGGCGCACGAACTGGATTGCCGATCGGCGGAACCTGCGACCGACGAAGATCTGAACCGCATCCATCCAGACAGCTATCTTGAGAACTTCAAAAATCTCAGCGATGGTGGCGGCGGCGAAATGGGCCTTCGCACCCCGTTCGGGGCAGGCGGATACGAAATCGCCGCGCTCTCGACCGGTCTCGTCAAAGGAGCGTTACTGTCGGTGCTGAAAGGCCAACACCACAACGCCTACGCCCTGTCACGCCCACCGGGCCACCACTGCCTGCCCGACTGGTCGAACGGGTTCTGCCTACTCGCCAACATTGCGATTGCAATCGAGGCCGCCAAAGCCGAGGGCCTCGCCCCACGCGTTGCCGTCGTCGATTGGGATGTCCACCACGGCAACGGAACCGAAGCGATATTTTACGACCGCGACGACGTGCTAACCATCAGCCTGCACCAAGAACGCAACTACCCCGCCGACACAGGTGATGCGGTGGATCGCGGCAAAGGTGCAGGCCTTGGCCACAACATAAACATCCCCCTACCACCCGGCGCCGGGCACGCGGCCTATATCTATGCGATGGACCGGATCGTTGTCCCTGCCCTTAACGCTCACCAACCAGACGTGATCTTGGTCGCGTGCGGTTTCGATGCCTCCGGCGTTGACCCCCTCTCGCGAATGTTATGTAGCGCACAGACTTACCGCTTGATGACCCGTCAACTGATGCAAACCGCCGACCAATTATGCGACGGCAAACTTGTCATGGCACACGAGGGCGGCTACTCCGAAGTCCACGTCCCCTTCTGCGGCCACGCCGTGTTGCAAGAAATGTCCGGCAGCGAAATCGACGCAGGCGACGCCATGGGCGCGAGAATTGCAGGCCAACAGCCCAACGAAATGATGGAACAAGTGTTCACCAACCTAATCGACGAGATGTCCACCAAGCTCAATCAATAATGATCGCCGCCGCCCCCTTCTATTTTGCAAAAATACTCAACTATACCGCTCTGTCAGCCCACTATTACGTCACGTCTCTAATCGCTTGCCCCTTGACCCAAGGGCACACCAGACCCGATAAACACCCTGACCAAACGGGAGAACCCTCATGAGAAAAACCTTCGACTCCGCATCCGACGCCCTTGAAGGTGTCCTCTTTGACGGAATGATGATCGCAGCAGGCGGTTTCGGCCTCTGCGGTATCCCTGAAAACTTGATCGAGGGCATTCGCGATGCAGGCACACAAAACCTGACAGTGGCATCCAACAACGCAGGCGTCGATGATTTTGGCCTCGGGATCCTTTTGCAAACCAAACAGGTCAAGAAAATGATATCGTCCTACGTTGGTGAAAACGACGAATTTATGCGGCAATACCTGTCTGGCGAGCTGGAACTCGAATTCAACCCGCAAGGCACGCTGGCCGAACGCATGCGCGCAGGCGGCGCGGGCATCCCCGGTTTCTATACCAAAACCGGCGTCGGTACCGTGATCGCCGAGGGCAAAGAGCACAAAGACTTCAACGGCGAAACATATATTCTGGAGGAAGGCATCGTCGCCGACCTCGCCATCGTCAAGGCTTGGAAGGGCGATCATGCGGGCAATCTGATCTACCGCAAAACCGCCCGCAACTTTAACCCCAACGTCGCCACATGCGGCAAAATCTGCATCGCGGAAGTCGAGGAGTTGGTGCCAACAGGCGCGCTCGACCCTGATCTGATCCACACACCGGGAATATTCGTGCATCGCATCTTTGAAGGCGGCCACGAAAAACGTATCGAACAACGCACAGTGCGAGAGGGTTAAATCATGGCATGGGATAGAAACCAAATGGCCGAACGGGCCGGACATGAACTTCGCGATGGCATGTATGTGAACCTTGGTATCGGCATTCCGACGTTGGTATCCAACTACATACCCGAGGGTGTAGACGTAACACTGCAATCCGAAAACGGCATGCTCGGCATGGGACCATTCCCGACCGAAGACGAGATCGACGCCGATCTGATTAACGCCGGTAAACAAACCATTACCGAGTTGCACCGCACCAGCTATTTCAGCTCCGCAGACAGCTTCGGGATGATCCGAGGCGGCAAAATCGCCATGGCGATCCTTGGCGCGATGGAAGTTGCCGAAAACGGGGATCTGGCAAACTGGATGATTCCCGGCAAACTGGTCAAAGGCATGGGCGGCGCGATGGATTTGGTCGCAGGCGTCGGCCGCGTGATCGTAATCATGGACCACACCAACAAAAAAGGCGAAAGAAAATTACTGAAAGCCTGCACCTTGCCTCTTACCGGCGCAGGCGTGGTCGATGAAATCATCACCAACTTCGGCGTGTTCAAAGTGGTAACAGGCGGCTTGAAAGTCATCGAGATCGCCGAAGGTGTCACAATGGACGAAATCCGCCAACTGACCGAGGCAACACTGGTCGATTAAAACAAACTACCCTGCGATCCATCACTACCCTTGGACCGCTTGAGGGGCGCCCCCCGTTTCACGGGTGGCGCGGTTCCGCCCAACTCAACCGGCAACTTTCCATCGCTAAATTCGATTTCCAACGTGGCATTTTTGGCCGCAACCTTTTTGCTGGTAACCAAGCCCGCGCTAGAATGCACAACCGCATACCCACGTTCCAGCGTTTTACGATAGCTCAACGTTTCCAACGTGCGTGCCAGCGCCGTCAACTGGCGTTTGGGGTCAGACATATTGCGCTTCAGCGCTGGTGTCAGCCGTGTTGACCACGCCCCAACATCCCGCCCCTTGCGCGTTATATCGGCCAGCAATGCGGCAGGACGCAAGCGTTCCGCACCACTCGCCGCCAATTGCACGCGCTTGCGGTGCGTCAAGCTGGACAGCGCCAACGGCAACCGCATCGTCAAGCTATCCAGCCGCTGAGTGCGTTCTGCAAACAGGCTTTCCACACGCGGTAATGCCCGTGATATATCCCGCAACCGCTGACCGCGCTGCTCCAACCCTCGTGCCAGCGCACGACGGCGGCGTTCTTCCAGGCCCGCCACATGGGCTGACAAATCGGCGCGCACCGGAACCGCCATTTCAGCGGCCGCCGTGGGTGTCGGTGCGCGTTTGTCCGAGGCGTAATCTATTAATGTCGTATCGGTTTCATGCCCAACGGCTGAGATAAGCGGAATGTCACTATCAAACGCCGCACGCACCACGATTTCCTCGTTGAACCCCCAGAGATCTTCAATGGAACCACCACCCCGCGCCACGATAATCACATCCGGTCGCGGCAACGCGCCCCCCGGTGTCATCGCATTGAAACCCTTGATCGCTGCCGCCACTTCAGGCGCGCATTTATCCCCTTGCACGACCACGGGCCAAAGCAAAACCTTGCGCGGAAACCGATCCCTAAGCCTGTGCAAAATATCTTTGATCACGGCCCCCGAAGGCGACGTAATCACCCCGATCACCTCTGGCAAATATGGCAACGCCTGCTTGTGTTCAGCCTCAAACAACCCCTCCGCGGCCAGCGCTGCTTTACGTTTTTCCAGCATCGCCATCAGCGCGCCGACACCCGCAGGCGCAATATCCTCGATTATCATCTGGTATCGGCTTTGCCCCGGGAACGTGGTTAGCCGCCCGGTGGCGACAACCTCCATCCCTTCCTCAGGTTGGACACGAAGCCGCCCCGCGACACCCTTCCAAATCACAGACGCCAAAACCGCGCGGTCGTCCTTCAGGTCCAGATACAAATGCCCCGATTGCGGGCGCGATACACGCCCGACCTCGCCGCGAATTCGCACATGGGAAAACTCGCCCTCGATCATGCGTTTAACCACACCAGAAATCTCGGAAACCGAGTATTCGGGGGCGTTTTGGCCGCTCTCGGGCTCGTCGATCAAATCAGACATTGTGTATGCTTGCATGTACCATCGCGCGACTTTAGAACGACCCGTAACAAAGGCCAAGAGGGAGCGCGCATGAACATCCTTATTTTAGGCGGAGGGGGTCGTGAACACGCCCTCGCATGGGCCATAGCCCAAAACCCCAAGTGTGACCAACTGTTCTGCGCCCCCGGAAACGCAGGCATCGCGCAAGTCGCCGATTGCGTGGCGATTGACCCCGAAGACGGCGACGCCGTCGTGGCATTTTGCGCAGACGAAAGCATCGGATTCGTGCTGATCGGCCCCGAAGCCCCATTGGCCGCAGGTGTCGCCGACACATTACGCGCCGCTGGCATCCTGACTTTCGGACCATCCCGCGCTGCCGCACAATTGGAGGCCTCCAAAGCCTTCACAAAGGAAATATGCGATGCATGCGGCGCTGACACCGCCGCTTATGGCCATTTCACAGACGCCGAAACCGCCAAAGAATACACCCGCCAACAAGGCGCACCTATTGTTATCAAAGCCGACGGTCTGGCCGCAGGCAAAGGCGTTGTTGTCGCCATGGACATGGAAACGGCCCTATCCGCCATCGACGACATGTTCGGTGGCGCCTTTGGCGCGGCTGGCGCGGAAGTCGTGATCGAAGAGTTTATGGAAGGCGAGGAAGCCTCCTTCTTCGTTTTATCCGACGGCGAGAACGTCCTGCCAATGGGCACCGCGCAAGACCACAAACGCGCCTTTGATGGCGACAAAGGTCCAAACACCGGCGGTATGGGCGCCTATTCCCCCGCCCCCGTGATGACCGAAGAGATCACCCAAAAAGCCTTAAACGAAACCATCATCCCGACGATCAAAGAAATGGCCAAACGTGGCACGCCGTTTGCGGGCGTACTTTACGCAGGCTTCATGATCAAAGACGGGCAACCTCGTTTAGTTGAATACAACGTCCGTTTCGGCGATCCCGAATGCCAAGCCCTAATGATCCGCCTCGGCGCACAGGTGCTAGACGCGCTGCTGGCCTGCGCTGAAGGCAAGCTTGCCGTCGCTCGCATCAACTGGGCAAACGACCACGCATTTTCCGTAGTCTACGCAGCCGATGGCTACCCCGGCGCCTACGAAAAGGGTACAGAAATCGTGGGGCTTGAAGGGTTGAACAACGGTTCGTCCCTGCATGTGTTCCACGCAGGAACCACTGCAAAAGACAGTAAAACACTGGCCACTGGTGGGCGAGTACTGGCGATCACCGCCCGCGGCGACAGCCTAAAACAAGCCCACGACCGCGCCTACAAAGCGATTGAAAAAATCGATTGGCCGGAAGGATTTTACAGAACCGATATAGGATACCGCGCGTTGTGAGCTGAGCTGTTCCATTTGGGTGAATGACAATGTCGGCTTGGAGCCCATTGTGTCAATATTCCGCAATGCGGCGAATGTCGACTTTGCTTGGTTGGGCAAAAACGTATCAGAATCAAAAATGGATATTGCCATAGGTTTGTGTCCAAAGGTTTTCCAGGGATTTCAATGTGACGGGACATCGTGACAAAGGCGACCGTTTTTGACGCATAGGTTTTGGCAGGGGATTTTTGACCAAATCTAAACATCCATGGCGCTGCATCAGAACACTTGATGCCCCAGTATTCCATACACCGCTTTGAGTTGCTATAAGTGGGGCATGCTAAAGTTTGATGAAGAAACGACCAAACTGCTTGAGATCGCTTACCAAGGTGGCGACATAAGTCGACGTAGGCGGATGGCCTTCGATGCGCTCTACCTTTCCGAGGGGGATACTGTCGTCGACATAGGTTGTGGCAACGGACTTCTGACGAAACAGATCGCGCTTGCAGTCGGTGCGACTGGGCGTGTCATCGGGGTCGATCCCAGTAAAGACATGCGCGCCCCGGCCTCGGCGCGATGTGCTGCATTTCCAACGGTTCAGATCGTAGATGGATTGGCCGATGCGCTACCGTTGCAAGATAAGGACGCTGATAAGGCCGTTGCCGTTCAGGTGCTTGAATATCTCCCGGATATTCCGGCGGCTGTTCGCGAAGCATATCGAGTTCTGCGCCCCGGCGGTCGGTTTGTCGCGGTTGATACCGGGTGCAAGACACTCGACTGGTTTTCGGAAGACGAAAACCGCATGCGGCGCGTCCAGTCGGCGTGGGATCACCATTACACTGAAGCGCGCATAGGGGCACTTTGGCCTAACTTGACGCGAGAAGCAGGATTTGCGGCAATCGAAATCGAGCCATTCACGTTCTGTGATGTAACACTACGCCCAGACGGGATCGCTTTCATGCTGATGCACCTGATGTCGCGTTATGCGGCCGAGAACGGCCATATGAGCGAGGCCGAGACAAAGGCCTGGTTCGACGAACAAGTGGACCTCGCACGCCAAGGACGGTTCTTCTTTTCGCTCACCTATTATCGGATGAGTGCCGTCAAACCGTAGATGGCCGTGGGGTTTGGCCGCTGCCGACCAAAACTCATACGTTTATGTCACCCGCGAAAACAACTGTTTTTTGTTTGGTCCGATCTCGCCAAAGCAGGCATTGAGAGTCCGCGTGATATTGGTCGCTCTGTCCGCCAAGCGGCCGTTGAATATCATGGCATCTCCACGCTAGCCACAATACAAAGCGTCCGCCAAAGCCTGCGTGCTGAACTGGCCCAAATCCGTAGACTCTAACGCGCCGTCAACCAATCGCGTTGCGATCACGCGTGACCAGTCGCCGTTTGCTGTGATCACCTCGACCACGCCATCGCAGACCCTTGCACCCCCCGAAATAAATTCCTCGCCAATGCGGTGGTCGGTCAGGCCTTGCGCCGAAGCGAGCTCCACCAATTCGCCGTTCTGCATCGTCCATATCCGCAACACTTTGCCCAGATGCGGTGTTTCCACATAAGCGATGTCGTTCTGACCATCGCCATCAAAATCCGCGATTCCTGCGGGGGCAAGCCATCGCGCTGGTTGCCCGATATGCGGCGTTGCGGCCAGTTTGAACAAGCCATCCGGCCCAAGCGAATAAATCGCCAAAGATGCGCCAAGATTAACATCGGTTTCCACGACAATAACGTCGCCCAAACCGTCGCCATCCATGTCGGCTATGCGGGGTGCAATATCTTCGAACACGTTGTCCGGCAAAGTTAACGAATACTTAACATCGTCTGCGTCCACGACGCGCAACTCTTGCTTCTCTAAGATGCTACCCATAATCCGGTGCGGATAAACATTGAAGTCAGCGCCATATTCCGCCTCCACAATTCCACCACCAGCCGTCGCGGCAAGCGGCAACAGCATGAGCAGAAAAAGGAGACGAATAATCATATCTGTTTTTCGGGCAAGTTAACGATTAAGCCATCCAGCGCGTCCGTCACTTTGACCTGACAGGTCAGACGCGAACGTATCACATCCGGCTCCCAAGCGAAATCGAGCATGTCGGCTTCCATATCATCCTTCGCAGGCAGCTTATCCACCCAAGCCGGATCTACATAGGAATGACACGTAGAACAGGCGCAAGCGCCGCCACAATCGGCTTCAATTCCCGGCACATTGTTATCGCGCGCCCCCTCCATAACAGTCAAACCATTGGCGACCTCGATCACATGTTCGGTACCGTTGTGCTCGATATACGTAATTTTAGCCATGTTCCGTCCTTCGGGTGATATGTTTCAACCCGCTATCTAATACTCAACACCGCATCGAACCAGCCCCACGACACATTTTATTACATTTTTCCGCCTAGCGGGTCATATCTGCCTATAGAGGGGTGTTCACCGGGCTACCTCTTACCCATATTCCATGTTAACAATGTGTGAACTAAATTTGCCTACGCCCACACAACGCAGGCTTGAGGCACAAGATACAGGTGATTGATATGAGTGCAGTAACAATACTAGGCACAGGGTTTGCAGCCCTAACCGCAGTTCGGAAATTGCGGGCCGCTGACAGCCAATTGGAAATAACCGTAATCGCCCCGCAACCGAACCTTGTCTATTTACCCAGCTTGATTTGGCTGCCGTCAGATCAACGTAAACCCGAAGACATCGTGATCCCCCTCGACAACTTCTTCAAGCGCAACAATGTTAACTATGTGCAAGGGGCTGCTGAAGGCCTTGAAGATGGTGGCCGGACGGTGAAAACATCGAACGGTGATGTGAAAAACGACGGCCTGATTATCGGCACCGGCGGGCGTTTCCTCAAAAAACTTCCGGGTATCGAAAACGCAATTACGCCGTGCGAAGGCGTGGACCCGGTAATGAAATTTAAAGAACGCGTGGAAAGTCTGGACGGCGGAACACTGGCCTTCGGATTTGCAGGCAATCCGAAAGAAAAATCTGCCGTGCGCGGCGGTCCAATGTTTGAATTCCTGTTCGGAACGGACGAGTTGTTGCGCCGCCAAGGTCGCCGCGACAAGTTCAAGCTCGTTTTCTTCTGCCCTGCCGCGAAACCGGGCGACCGCCTCGGGCCAAAAGCGCAGGCCAAATTAATGGACCGGATGCAGGAACTGGATATCGAAGTACACATCGGCCACAAAATGGTCCGCTTCGAGACCGACAAAGTCGTAACCGAAGGAACCGAATTTGGCGCCGACGTGATCTTGTTTATGCCCGGAATGACCGGCAACAAATGGTTTGACAACACCGACCTGCCACGCTCCGCAGGAGGGCTGATAAAAGCCGACGCGCATTGCAAAATCGAAGGTTTCGAGCGCACCTATGTAGCAGGCGATTCAGGCAGTTTCCCGGGGCCGGACTGGCAACCAAAACAAGCGCATATGGCCGATTTACAAGCGGCAGCAGCAGCGGCCAACCTGATCGACGAATTGAGCGGCAAGGCGGCCAGCCATACTTTCCGCGTCGAGCTGGTTTGTATAATCGACGACAACAAAACCGGTGTAATGGTGGCGCGCACTCCAAAATTCGAGCTGTCTCTCCCGCGTATGCGTCTGGCACATCGCACCAAAGAGATATTCGAGCGTAAATACCTTAAACTTTACCGCTAAACCCTCCTCGGTTCGCGTAGATACAGCCGTCTCGACGGACAAATTGCGCGAACCGGAACCACCAAAGTGTTAACCAATCCTTAACAGATAGTTAGGATTTTATATAAACCTGTGCGAAATCTCCCATATCGAAGTTCAACGAATGGGGGCGCGAAATGTCCAAGATCAAAATTACTGCGACAGATGCCGGGTTTTTCAACCTGTCACCGCTTGGCACTGCGCTGGCCCCGAATGTGTTCCTCAAAACAGCCGTAAATACCCGTGGGATGATCCATTCCACTCCGACCGGTTGGGAAACTGCCGAAAGCGGGATGTATGACGATTTCGGTATCGACCTGATCGTTAACATGCCGGATGTCGACGCCAAACTTGGTGAACAAACTTTGATCGATGTAACTCGCATCGAATACTTCCGCGTTGAAAGCGGCGAAAAGGTCGTTGCCGCGACGATGACCTTACCGGAACCGCTTTCATTAATCGCCACTTACGATCAAGTTTCAATCGACACCTACGGTTGGATTGCCGAAGCGGGTAGCGCCCTTGAGAATATGCTTCAAACCGAAGGCGTCATTTTCAATGGCGCTGATGGTGACGATATTTTCGCCCCACACAGCACAATTTTGCCCAGCTACGCCGACAATATCTTGCGCGGGCGTGGCGGCGATGATCGCCTGACCGGCGGGCTTGGCAACGACAAGATCAAAGGCGGCACTGGCGACGATATCTTGATCGATTCAGACGGAACCAATTTGTTATACGGGCAGTCCGGCGATGACATTTTGCGGCTTGGCGACGGCTCCGACAATAGTATTGCGAAGGGCGGTCGCGGTGATGATCAGCTGTTTTCAGGCGCTGGCAGTGACACCCTTCGGGGTGGTGCAGGCGACGATATTCTGGAGGGCGGAGCCGGAGACGACAGGCTTTTCGGCGGACGCGGCAATGATATTTTAGAAGGCGGGAACGGCTCGGATTTTTTGAAAGGTCATCAAGGTGCTGACCAGTTCGTATTCAACACCGAAGATCGCGGGCAAGATCGTATCGCAGATTTCACCGACAATATTGACTTGATGGTTCTTAACGGTTTGGCAAGTTTTGACGACCTCACAATCACACAAGACGGTAACGATACATTAATAAATTGGGCCGGTGACAGTGACATCACGTTAACAAATTTCGACAGCACCCTGCTGGGCGCTGACGATTTTATTTTTGGGTAACCTCTTCGCTTAGCTAGATCATTCGACCAGCGACAACGCTACAAACCGTTTGTCGCCATCGCGATGTACCAGCAACAGAATGGACGTGCGCCCTCCTGCTTTGGCAGACGCGATCCGTTCGTCGATATCACCGGGGGATGTGACGGCCTCCTGGCCGATCTCGGTGATGATATCACCAGCGCGCAAACCCTTGTCAAAAGCGACCGAGCCTTCGTCAACATCCATAATCAGAACGCCTTCGGAATAATCCCCGAGACCAAACTGGCTCAGGTTTTCCGCATTAAGGGCGCCAAGCGTCAATCCGTTTGTGTCGAATTCAGGGGCGTCATCGATCATCGGTTGCGTCAGAGATGTTAACAACGCTTCTTCCAGACGTCCAAGATCAACAAGGAACGTTTGTGATTTTCCATCCCGAACGACTACAACCCGCACGGCTTTGCCCACGTCGGCATTGCCAACCATGCGTACCAAGGCGTTGGTGCTTTCGACCTCGACACCATCAAACGTCGTAATCACGTCGCCCGGCAAAATGCCCGCATCGCCGGCAGGGCCATCCATAACATCCGTCACCAAAGCGCCCATCGCGGCTTCTAGTTCAAGGGCAGCGGCGATATCTTCGCTGACATCCTGAATGCGAACGCCCAGCCATCCACGGCGCGTTTCGCCATACTCGATCAATTGCCCAACCACTTTGGAAACCACCGCCGAGGACATGGAGAACCCGATACCGACCGACCCACCCGTTGGCGACAGAATCGCGGTGTTCACGCCTATTACGTCACCATCCATATTGAACAGTGGCCCGCCCGAATTGCCCCGGTTAATCGCGGCATCCGTTTGGATAAAATCATCGTAAGACCCGTTCAAAGACCTGTTCCGTGCTGAAATTATTCCTGCCGACACGGAGAAACCCTGCCCCAGCGGATTACCAATCGCCAGCACCCAGTCACCTACGCGGGAAACGTCGGAATCGCCGAACTGCACAAATGGCAGTGGTTCTTCGGATTCGACCTTCAATACCGCAAGGTCAGTTTTCTCGTCGCGGCCAACGACCGTCGCGATCAAAGATTTCCCGTCGAAGAACTCGATCAGAATTTCGTCGGAATCTACGATCACATGGTTATTCGTAACAATAAGCCCATCCGCGGAGATGATAAAACCCGATCCCAATGCACTTCCACGGCGGCGCGGGCGATCCTGTTGATCCCCCTGAAAGTCTTTGAAAAGATCCTCTAACGGTGATCCCTCTGGTACAATTGGCCCTTGCCCTGTTGTGCCCGGCAACGTCACAGTTGTTACAATATTCACCACCGCCGGGCTGATCTGTTCGACCAGATCCGCCAGACTGTCCCCCGCCACCCGCGAGAGGCTTGGTGATGGCATGATAATCAAAATCAGGGAAAACGCCGTAATCAACATCGCGTACGATGCGCGGACATAACCTGTACGGTTTAGGGTGCTGGATTTATTCAATGGTTCTACTCCCGGTCGGAAAATTGACGGGCCGAATATGACCTCGTCTAACTTTCCTAATAAACTGTGACTATTTGACGATAAATCAAGCGATTACGTGTCACATAAACGTTAGATCAGCCATGAACCGCCCAAACGAGCAGAACTCCGCCTGCAACGATGACCAAACCCAGCGTTCGGGTGCGTTCTGGCCCGATCTCGCGCAACATATCCAAAAGCTGCGCCAAACGCGAAGGGGCCAGTGCAAGCACCAGCCCCTCCACTATAGCTACGAAACCTAATCCGAACAGGATGTCGGTTAACATATTGGCGTTACTCCAAACCGTCCGTTTTCAGGAAGTCGAAGAATTCGCTGTCAGGCGAAAGCACCAAAGTTGTATTGCTGCCTTTCAAGGACACCTCGTAAGCGGCAAGCGAACGATAGAAAGCGAAGAACTCAGGGTCTTGACTAAACGCTTCGGCGAAAATCGCATTTCGCGCACCGTCAGCTTCACCGCGAATGATATCGCTATCACGTTGCGCTTCGGACACCAGCGTAACAGCGGTTCGGTCGGCCTGTGCGCGAACTTTCTGCGCGGCCTCGTTACCACGTGCGCGCTCGTCCGCCGCTTCACGTTCACGTTCCGCACGCATACGTGCGAATGTCGCTTCCAGGTTCTGCGTTGGCAAATCAGCCCGTTTGATACGCACGTCAACCACTTCAATTCCGAGGTTCTCGGATTCTGAGGCCGCAAGATCGCGGATACGGTTCATCAGTGCAACACGACCCTCAGAGAGGATATCGTTAGAAGACACGGAACCAAGAACATCACGCAAACTGGCGTTGATAATGCGGCTAAGACGCGATTCAGCAGATGCCACACCACCTGTACCAACGGCCAGACGGAACTGGACCACATCAACAATCCGGTAACGTGCAAACGCATCCACCACCAAACGGCGATCATCCAGCGGGGTAACTTCTAGCGGAAGCGTGTCCAGCGACAGGATGCGGTCGTCATATCTTACGACTTCCTGAATGAACGGGATTTTGAACGCGATCCCCGGTTCGGTTTTAACGGCTTTCACCTGACCAAACTGCAAGACCAGAGCTTTTTCACGCTCGTCCACCGTATAGATGGAGGAGGAGGCGAGGAATGCGATGACGATTAATACGACACCAAGAATAGGCAAACGTTTCATTAGTTTGACCCTCCTTTGTTAAGCTCGTTCAGCGGAAGGTAGGGTACGACACCCGATCCGCTTGCGTTATCGTCGATGATGATTTTTGTTACATCAGCGAAAACACGTTCCATTGTTTCAAGATACAAACGCTTGCGTGTGACTTCTTTAGCCTTGGCGTATTCCTCGTAAACAGCGAGGAAACGGCTGGCCTCACCAGTCGCGGTATTCACGACCTGCGCACGGTAGCCTTCGGCGGCTTGCAACAGCTGTACCGATTGACCACGAGCCGCAGCCAGACGTTCATTCGCATAAGCATCGGCGCGTTTTTCCAACGTGTCACGCTCCTGTTCAGCGGCCTGAACGTCGCGGAACGCATCAATCACCTCAACAGGCGGGTCGGCCTTGTCGAAGTTCAGGCGAACAATATTCACGCCCGAAGAATAGCTATCCAACGTACCCTGGAGAAGCCCGCGAACCTCTTGCGAAATCGCCGCACGGTCACGGTTAAGGATTGGTGCCAGATCGGAACGCGCAATAACCTCGCGCATCGAGGATTCAGCCACAGCACGAATAGTTTCCTGTGCGTCAGCCAAGTTAAACAGGAATAGCTGCGCATCGGAAATGTTCCAAACAACCTGGAAATCAATATCCACGATGTTCTCGTCACCCGTCAACATCAAGCCTTCTTCCAGACGGCTGCCACGGCTACCAACACCGATGTCTTCAGTGTTCTCGCGTGTAACCGGAAGAATTTGAGCGGAAACGAACGGCCAAGGCGCAAAATTCAGACCGGGGTTACCCGTGTCATAATACTTACCGAAAAGCAGCTCGACCGATTGTTCTTCGGGTTTAACCGAATAAAGAGACGCAAAGCCCCACAGCGCAAGTGCTGCCAGTGCAACCAGCCCGATGGAGCCTTTACCAAAGCCACCCCCGCCTGCCCCGTTGGAACCGCCGCCACCGCCGCCGCCCATCAGGACCTTAAGTTGTTCGGAACCCTTGCGAACCAGCTCGTCAATATCGGGAATCTGAGGAGGTTGCCCATCCTGATTTCCCTTATTGCGATCATCGTCGCCGCCATTGTTGCCGCCGCCACCCCAAGGGCCACCGGAATTACTCGAATTTGGCATGTATCTGCTCTTCCTTCGGTTAAAGATAATTCTGTGTCAGAATGTGTTCATTTTTTAGGAAAATTCAAGGGTTAACCTACAGGTTCTTTCATTGTCACCAATTCTTCTGCCGCCGTTGGATGTACAGCGACCGTTCTGTCGAAATCTTCCTTGGTGGCCCCCATCTTAATCGCGATCGCCGCCATCTGGATCATCTCGCTCGCCGCAGGGCCGACAATATGACATCCAAGAACCTTTCGGCTGTCTTTATCAACGACCAGTTTCATCAACATACGCTCATCACTACCTGCCAAGATATTCGCCATCGGACGGAAGGTGGCGCGGTAAATCTCGATATTATAGCTATCGTCAGCTTCTTCCTGACCCAAACCAACGGTCCCGACCTCTGGCTGCGTAAACACCGCCGTTGCGATCATGTCATGGTCCATCGCGGTGGGGTTGTCATTAAACACAGTTTCCACGAACGCCACACCTTCGCGAATGGCAACCGGCGTCAGGTTAACACGGTCCGTTACATCGCCCACGGCATAGATGGAAGGAACCGAGGTCTGCGAGAACCGATCAACCATAATCTCGCCCTTACGGCCCAGCTTAACGCCGGCCTCCTCAAGCCCCATGTCACGCGTATTAGCAACACGGCCCGTGGCGTACAACACTTTGTCGACAACACAGGCAGAGCCGTTCGTACACGTTACATGCAACCCGTCGTCTTTCTTCTCGATACTTGCCACGTCCGTGCCAACATGCAAATTAACACCCTTGCGGATCATCTCTTCGGCCACATGCCCACGCACTTCACCGTCGAAACCGCGCAAAATTTGCGCCCCGCGATAGAACTGCGTTACTTTCGCGCCCATACCGTTGAAGATTCCGGCAAACTCGCAAGCGATATAGCCACCGCCAACAACCAAAATGCGCGCCGGCAAATCTTTCAACAAAAACACATCGTCCGAAGACATCGCATGCTCATGCCCCTTAACATTGGGAATATACGGATGCCCGCCTGTCGCTACCAAAATAGTCTTGGCTGTAAATTCCTGTCCGTCCGCCAATACAACCGTATGCGCGCCCGAAACAGTTGCGCGCATGTCAAAGGTGGTGACGCCATTGCCTTGAAGGCCTTTCAGATAAAGTCCTTCCAAACGGTCAAGTTCTGTATCAATCGAGCCGATCAGCTTCTTGAAATCGAAACTCGTTTCGCCAACAGTCCAGCCAAATCCCTTGGCCGCCTCGAACGCTTCGGAAAAAGCGGAGGCATAAACCATCAGCTTCTTGGGCACACAGCCACGGATCACACAAGTGCCGCCGTAACGATACTCCTCCGCCAAACCGACCTTGGCGCCGCCTTGCGAGGCCACTCGCCCTGCACGAACCCCGCCGGACCCGCCGCCAATAACGAAAAGATCAAAATCATAGCTCATCGTATTTCCTAACGCCTATTTACCAATTCAACGCGGCACTGATACCGACATTGTAATCCTAGCACCAGCGAATTGCAGGCTGAAAATTGCGCGCCAGCTTCTATTTTGCATAAATACTCAATACCGCTACACGCACCAAGAAAGTGCCGCTTCCGCCCGTCAGGGCATCGATTTGCACGCAAATCGAACCACCTCCTTTTGGGCCAAGCCTCACCGACGCTCGGCGGTTGTGGCTTAGTGAACTGGCCGGAACGCTGGCCGCGTATCAATCACTCGCGTCGTGCCATCTTCTTTACCGACGATAATAACGTCGCAAATATCGATAAAGAATCCTGTCTCGACCACACCAACAATTTCTTTCAACTGTGCTGCCAGAACTGGTGGTTCGTCAATTTTCTTCAAGTGCAGATCAAGGATATAATGCCCCTCATCCGTCACAAATGGTTGATCACCGTCCATGCGCCGGAAAATATCCACGCCACCAACAAACGCATGGCTGATAACTTCAAGGATTTTGTTCTCGGTCACTTCCCAACCGAACCGCACCACCTCAACCGGTAAAGGAAACGCGCCCAGCGTCCGCACCCGTTTGGAGTTATCACTAATAACGATCATTTTATCAGCCGCAGTCGCCACAAGTTTTTCCTGCAACAATGCGCCACCACCACCTTTTATCAGGTTCCTACGGCCATCGAATTCATCCGCACCGTCAACCACCAGATCGAGTTGGCGAATTTCCCCAAGCGTTGTTAACGGAATCCCCAAAGCCTGCGCCTGCGCTTTGGTCGCGCTCGAGGTCGGGACACATAAAACTTCCAGACCCTCGGCAACCTTTTCGCCCAGTAAGTCAACGAAATATGCCGCCGTCGACCCAGTTCCAAGCCCCAGCTTCATGCCAGGCTTAACGAATTCCAACGCCTTTTCCGCAGCAAGGTATTTTGCCTTCGCTGCGCCTTCTGTAGGTTTGTCCATAATCCAAGTCCTCGTTTTGGTGGCTGCTGATTACCACCTTATACGGACATTATTACGCGCGCGCGATAGCCTGAATTGCCGCGTTTCGACAAAATTTCGCACGCATGGTGTCACATGTCGTATTTTGCACGTTTCCTATAGGAAACCACCCGTATATACTCGCTAACATCAAAGGGGATTCCAATGTTTTTAAGCGCACTCGACATCTTTAAAGTAGGCGTAGGCCCCTCGTCCTCCCATACGGTCGGGCCGATGGTTGCGGCTGCGGATTTTCTCGATTTGCTGCGGAGTGGGCGGCAAAAAATCCCCGGTGCAGGCAAACTGGCCCGTTTGGGATGCTCGCTCCACGGGTCGTTGTCCTTCACGGGCAAAGGCCACGCTACGGATCGCGCGATAATGCTTGGCCTCGCCGGATTTATCCCCGCCACGTTCGAGGCGGACAGTGCCGAAGCGACTGAAGCCGCGATTAAAGCCAGCGGTAAAATATCACCACCAGATCTTGGCGAACTGGATTTCGATTTCGACCAAGACATACTCTTCGACTACGGCCCACCTCTGGATGGCCACCCAAATGGTATGATCCTTTCTGCCTATGACGCTGCGGGAAATGTCTACCTGCGGGAGACTTACTTCTCCGTCGGGGGTGGTTTCATCCTGACGGCCAAGGAAATGGACGCGCAAGACGGCAGCCCCGAGGAACCAACGGGTGTTCCATTCCCGTTCCGCAACGCCGTCGAAATGCTGCAAATGGCAGGCAAATCCGGCAAATCCATTGCGCAGATGAAGCTCGCGAACGAGCTTACACATACCGACGCGCAATCCTTCGACGACCGCCTTGGCCGCATCTGGCAAGTGATGGAAACCTGCATCGCACGCGGCCTTCAAACAGATGGCATCCTGGCCGGCGGTCTGTTTGTTAAACGCCGCGCGAAAGCCATCCACGAAGCACTATTGAAAGAGCGCGGCGCAAATCTGTACGCCCCCCATACAATCAACGACTGGATTTCCGTCTACGCAATCGCCGTGAACGAGGAAAACGCCGCTGGCGGCCAAGTCGTGACCGCCCCCACCAACGGGGCGGCCGGCGTTCTGCCCGCCACGATTCGCTATTACCTTGACCACGTTCCAGGCGCTTCCCGCACAAAGGTTAACGATTTTCTTCTAACCGCCGCGGCGATTGGCGGAATGATCAAAAATAACGCTTCTATTTCAGGTGCCGAAGTCGGATGCCAAGGCGAGATCGGATCAGCCGCCGCCATGGCCGCTGCCGGTTTCTGCGCTGTGATGGGCGGAACCCCCGAACAGGTGGAAAACGCCGCCGAAATCGCGCTGGAACACCACCTTGGCATGACCTGCGACCCCGTTGGCGGGTTGGTGCAAGCGCCTTGTATTGAGCGCAACGGGTTGGGGGCGATCAAGGCCATCTCTGCCGCCTCGCTTGCTCTGCGCGGGGACGGAACGCATTTGATCTCGCTTGATGCTTGTGTCGAAACCATGCGCCAAACTGGGTTGGACATGAACACCAACTATAAAGAGACTTCGTTGGGTGGTTTGGCCGTTAATGTTATCGAGTGTTGAGGTTGTGGGATTTTGAGTATTTTTTACAAAGAAGAAGCCCTAATTCACCTTTGGTTAACCAATTTGGCGTATATACCGAGGCACTGAGCGAGATGGGCCGAGAGGTTCGAAGGTTACTCGCGCCAATGTATTTGTTAATTTACCGTTGCATTTATTCGCAACATAGACGCACTAAACTGCCCGATCGTTGCGCCGCTTAAAGACCGGCTTATGTCAGCAACATTCTCAAGGATTGGGCCTTGGCGCGGGTTTCCTTACCCTCAGCACACAGGCGGTTTTTAACCGGAAGCGCCGAAAATCATGGGCAGATGCCCTCTCCGAGGATTTCAGACATGTATGGCGCGGTTATTGATCGAACGTCGTTTTTTTTCGTGGGTAAATCACCCCTTGAACACTTGCGAAATCACATCGTCCAGAAACTCCACCGGCAAAATCACCAGCATTCGGCGGCGATCAAACGTCAGCTCCATCTGTGGCGCATCCACCTCGTTAGACGTGCCAATCATCAAGGCAGGCGAGAACTGATAGGCATGGATCGGCCATTTAAGCCCGACCGAGTTTCCTTCAACTTCCCCCATGGGAAACAGCGAAACGCGCGTTCCCACGGGCAGGTTCAGCGATAAGGAAAACGGGGCCAAGAAGCACAAATCCTGATCACCTATCAAAACAACTTGTCTGTCCGAGGCCTCAACCAGACTATGACAGGCGGCCATCTGGTGATCCAGCCGCCCACCCAGAAACCCGACACCAATGAAATAGGGGGCCGTGCAAGACCTCAGGCATTTATCAAGGTCGGTCGACATTTGTTCTGCAATCGGGTGCATCTTTGGCCCGTCAATCCGTGCCAAATCCACCGAATCCATATCACCAATCACATGATCGACCGAAAAACCCAGATCCTGCGCCCTATGCACTCCGCCATCTGCTGCAACCACCGTTTTCCCATGCGCAACCGCCTGCGCCAGCAGGCCCCCGTCAACCGGGCCGCCGCCTACCAAGGTGATCGGGGTCTTGCTATCAAGGATCAAGGTCACTCTGCCCACGGGCGGATTACCACCGCCGAGATCGAGTTTTTCGGGGAGCCTTCAATCAGGCGGTCAGAATACGTCAAATACACCAGCGTGTTGCGTTTTTCGTCGAAAAACCGCACCACCTGAATGCGTTTGAACAGGATGGAGGAACGGCGGCCAAAGACCTCTTCCCCCTCTTCCAGTTCCGCCAAGAATTTAATCGGGCCGACTTGCCGACACGCAATCGACGCGTCACTGGTGTTTTCCGCCAACCCTAATGATCCGCTGATCCCGCCAGTTTTAGCACGGCTAACGAAGCAGCTAACGCCTTCAACCTTGGGGTCATCGAACACCTCGACAATGATTTTGTGGTTCGCGCCAAGCAATTTCCAGACCGTATCGACCGAGCCGGTTTCC
>JAESQH010000241.1 GCA_016765235.1 Paracoccaceae bacterium | reverse complement strand
TTGTCCGGCTCGTTCTTTGTTATTGTCGGTGCAGTGGGAACTTTACGCTTTCCAGACTTCTGGTCGCGGTTGCACGCCGTCTCAATCACGGATTCTGCCGGAGTGATATTACTGTTCGCAGGTATGGCTGTGCAGGCTGGATTCACACTAATAACGGTCAAACTTATCATTATCGGCGTATTCCTGTTTATCACTGGCCCAACCGCCACCCACGCGATCGCAAACGCAGCACTTGTCTCGGGCCTGCGCCCGAAAGAGGCTAAGGGGTTTACGGGTGTAGAACCTGAACCGCTAACACCCCCGACTGCCGATCCGGCAAGTTCAGAACAGCAGTAGGTGTGCCATAGTAATTTTCATTGATATCGCGCTATTCGTTATGCTGGTCCTTACAGCGATTGCAGTCGTGCGGATGCGCAGCCTGTTCGCAATTGCGATGTTGTCAGGCGTGTTCAGCCTGCTTTCGGCCTTGCTATTCGTAACGATGGACGCTGTAGATGTTGCCTTCACCGAAGCGGCCGTTGGGGCGGGCATTTCGACCGTGCTGGTACTCGGCACGCTGGCCCTGACCTCCAGATTTGAAAAGCCGACCAAGCGATCACCAATGGTGCCGCTGTTTGTCGTGTTGGTAACCGGTGCGGCCCTGATATACGGCACACTCGATATGCCCAACTTCGGATCGCCAGATGCACCAGTCCAAACGCATGTTGGCCCAGACTACCTAGAGCGTAGCGTCGAGGAAATTGACATACCCAATGTAGTGACATCCATTTTGGCCAGCTACCGTGGGTACGACACGTTGGGCGAGACCGCCGTTGTCTTCACCGCGGGAATCGGAGTTTTGTTGCTGATCAGCGGTTTACGCCTCCGTCGTCGCCGTGATGACGAAGACGAAGACGAAAGCGAAGAAGTCTGATGCGCCACCACCTAATATTGCGGGTTATCACTAAACTTCTGGTCGGCGCGATCATGCTGTTTGCGTTTTACGTCCAGTTCCACGGGGATTTTTCACCCGGTGGTGGATTTCAGGCGGGCGTAATTATGGCCGTGGCGTTCATCCTATATGGTCTGGTGTTCAGCCTGCACAACGTCCAGAAGGTATTCCCACCGTGGCTGGTCCATAAACTGGTCGCTTTGGGCGTATTGTTTTACGCAGGCACTGGAATCGTCAGCATGTTTCTTGGCTATACCTTTCTGGATTACGGCGCGCTTGTGCCCTCGCATCCATCAAGCGGCCAACATTACGGCATTCTAGCGGTCGAACTTGGTGTCGGCATAACCGTGACCGCCGTGATGGTAGCAATCTATTACGCCTTCGCAGGCCGCCCCCCAAGACTAAGCGACGAGGAGTGGTGATGGGTTTCGAACTGACACAAGAGTACATCCTCGGCCATATGAATTACTGGCTATTTTCCGTGTTGATGATGACGGGGCTTTATATCGTGGTGGCCAAAGGCAACCTCGTAAAAAAGATCGTCGGGCTGAACATTTTCCAGACCTCGGTTTTCATGGTGTATATATCTATGGGCAAGATCACGGGCGGTACTGCACCGATATTCCCACAGGATATGGAGATTGATCCGGAGGTGGTTTACTCCAACCCCCTGCCCCACGTGCTGATCCTGACTGCCATTGTTGTGGGGATTGCAACAACGTCGCTGGGATTGGCGCTGATTGTTCGCATTCAAGAAGAATTTAATACGATCGAGGAAGACGACATCCTGAAAATCGAACGCGCCATCGTACAAGCTGAAAACGCTATTCACGGCGATGCTATGGGCGGACGGGCATAATGGCTGTTGAACCTGCGCAGGTAGCCATGACGCTGTCCGATCAATTGCCGATACTGCAGATCCTAATTCCGTTGGTAACAGCGCCGCTAATCGTATTGATCGGCAGCCGCCGCCTAACGTGGACATTGGCCTTTACCGCTAGCGCGTTGTCTTTCGTTATCGCAATTCTATTGCTGATACAGGTGATCGACGGCAGCGTAATTTCCTACCAAATCGGCGGCTGGGCACCTCCTTTGGGCATCGAGTACCGCGTTGACGCTGCCAATGCCTTCGTATTGCTGCTGGTTTCGGGCATAAGCACCCTCGTGCTGCCCTACGCCCGCGAAAGCGTGAAATTCGAGATACCGGCGCGCCACCACACCCTGTTCTACGCCGCCTTTATGCTGTGTCTGACGGGCTTGCTGGGCGTAACGATCACGGGCGATGCGTTCAACGTGTTTGTGTTCCTCGAAATCTCGTCACTATCCACGTATGTGTTGATCGCACAAGGTTCGTACCGAGATAAACGTGCGCTGACGGCCGCCTTCGATTACCTGATTATGGGTACCATTGGCGCTACGTTCTTCGTGATTGGCCTCGGCATGCTTTATATGGCGACCGGCACACTGAATATGGCCAATCTGGCGGATCGTATCGCCGACCAAGGCGCCAACCGCACGGTCCGCGCTGCCTTTGCGTTTATCGTCGTGGGCATGGGGCTGAAAATCGCCATCTACCCGCTGCATTTATGGCTGCCACGGGCATACACATTTGCGCCGTCGGCCGTCTCGGTGTTCCTTGCTGCCACCGCCACCAAAGTCGCGATTTATGTGCTGCTACGTTTCACGTTCTCGGTCTTCCAGCCAGCATTCCTGTTCGAGGTGAATACGTTGGAGTTCATCATCCTGCCCTTCGCCCTACTAGCCATGTTCGCAGCTTCCTTCATCGCGATCTTCCAGAGCGATTTCAAACGGATGCTGGCGTATTCCAGTATCGCGCAGATCGGGTATATGTTGCTTGGCATCAGCCTGTTGACGGAGACTGGCCTAACCGCCACCATCATATATCTGTTTAACCACGGTATCACCAAAGCCACGCTGTTTATGGGTGTCGGCATACTGGTGCTTCGCTCCGGTGGGTCGTTTTACAATCGCATCCAGGGAATGGGTAAAACCATGCCTTGGACAAGTGGTGCAATCGTTATCGGTGGTCTTAGCCTGATTGGCGTTCCCGGCACAGCAGGTTTCATCAGCAAATGGGTTCTGGTCGAGGCCACAATCGAAAAAGGCTGGTGGCCGGTTTCCGTACTGATCGTTCTGTCATCCTTGCTGGCCGTGATCTACGTCTGGCGGATGTTCGAGGCGCTTTACTTAAAAACCCCTCTCGCCGGAACCGATTATAAAGAGGCCCCGTTGTCCATGCTGATCCCGATATGGATACTCGCCCTGTCCACCATCTATTTCGGCTTTGCAACAGACGTCACACTAACCGCCGCCCGCGCAGCCGCCCAAGGGTTGCTGGCCGGTAGTGCGGGCATGATGTAGGAAATGATCTTGGAAACCAACACCGCCATATTGCTGACAATGCTGATCCCCGCAGGGGCCGCCGTAACAAACATGCTGTTTCGCAATCGCGCCGATTTGCGGGACGGAATAACACTGGCCGCAGCCGTCGCTACTTTCACAATGGTCCTGACGATCTTGTCCAACGTGGGCAACGGCACAACCGAACCACTGGTGTTATTCGAGGTTTTCCCCGGATTAGACATCGCCTTCAACGTCGAACCCCTCGGCCTGTTGTTTGCGATTGTGGCATCAGGCCTTTGGGTCATTACGCACCTCTACGGCATCGGATATATGCGCGGCAATAAAGAGGAAAACCACGCCCGTTTCTT
>JAESQH010000240.1 GCA_016765235.1 Paracoccaceae bacterium | reverse complement strand
TCGCCTCCCCGCACGGCCTGCGCTCGGGGTTCCTGACCGAGGCCGCGTTGCGTGGCACGCCCATACAGGCCGCCATGCGCCTTAGCCTGCATAAATCCCTCACCCAGGCCCAGAAGTATTACGATGATGTGGATTTACAGGATAATCCGGCGACGGATTTACTGGGATAACCGGTCCATCAGCGCCAACAACGGCAAAGCGCGAATGTCGTTTAGCATCGGAACCTCACGATCCCCCGCATAAACCAGAAACCGCGCCGTGGCCCCGACATCGGCACTGGCCGTATGAAACCCGCGTGCAACTTTTGGCGTGCCGGTTCGCTTGATTTCTATCGCCCAAACCGCGCCGTCCGGTAAGGTAAGCACCAAATCAACCTCCGCCCCACCCGAGGATCGGTAAAAACACGCATCCGTTCCAATTGGCGCAACGCTAAGCAGGTTTTCGATCACGAAACCCTCCCAACTGCCACCAACCACCGGATGCGCCAACAGGGCCTCTGGTGTCAGTATATTCAACAAACTATGCGCCAAACCGCTGTCACGAACATATATCTTGGGGGATTTCACCAACCGTTTGCCCGCATTTGCGTGCCACGGCTCAAGTCGCCTGACCAACATTAGATCGACCATCAAATCCAGATACCGCCCGACAGATTGCCCCGAAACCCCCAAGCCAGCCGCCAGTCGCGCCGCGTTCAGCAACCCGCCCTGATTATGCGCCAACATTGTCCAGAACCGCCTAAGCGTCGCCGCCGGCACCCGCGCGCCGAACGTCGGAATATCGCGCTCCAGATATGTGCGGATGAAATCATCACGCCACTGAAGGCTGTTTTCGCCCCCCTCAGCCAAAAAAGCACCTGGAAAACCGCCGCGCAGCCACAGCGCATTCAACGCGCCCTGCCCTACCTCCTGTACATTCAACCCACCCAGCTCGTGATAAGACACCCGTCCGGCCAAGGATTCTGCCGACTGGCGCAATAATGTATTACTGGCCGATCCCAGCAGCAGAAACTGCCCGATGCGATACCCGTCGCGCCGCCTCTGGTCAATTTGACCCCGCAAGGAACTGAACAAGTCCGGCAACAGCTGCACCTCGTCAATCACCACCAATCGCCCGGCCTGCTCATCCAGATACAGATCGGGTTCTTGCAGTATTTGCCGGTCCTGATGCCGCTCCATATCCAGATGTATGGCATCGCGCCCGGCCGCTATTTCCAGCGCCAGCGTGGTTTTTCCAACTTGCCGTGGCCCAAGAAGCACAACCGCTGGCTGGACACTCAGCGCCTTTTCTATTCGGCGTTTCGCAAGTCTTTCAGTCATAACTATGTATTTACTCCATGGGATGGATAATATGCACAGTTAATATCGCACTATCAGAAGATATGCAAGGTTATACCTCCTTATGGTTTCGCATGCGAAACCCTAGATCGGCTCCAGTAATCTCTGAATTTCCAACATCACTGTATCAACCAGCACATTATCCGCATGTTTTCCGCGAAACCGTATATCGATAAAGCCGTCGGAGTTAATCTTCTCGATTGTAATGCCATTCGCCAATTCAATGACCCCGTGTTTAACGGGTTTCGGGGCGCGCCGCTCGGTCACCTTAACCTTTAGATCGGCTTCGTGATCCTTGAGCGGCCCTTCCAGAACCTTCCATTCCGCCTCGAAAGTCTCGGCTGTGCTGTCGGCCAACACTTTACGGAAATGATGCCCTTTGCCAGCCTTAAGTGCCGCTGCCAATCGCAATCCCGCACGCTCCGACATATAAGTCGGGAAAACCAGCAGATCGCCCAGCTCCTCGAAAATCAAAGCAAAGCTGCGAATTTTTGAACGCTTCGCTTTTGATCCCGCCGCAAACAGCGCGTCCACCGCGTCTTCAACCGTATCGAATGCACCCTGCCCCGAAGAAACGACAGCAATCCTGCCGCGTTCAAACTGGCTCAGATCCGATCTGATCTCGTTTTCTTCAACCATCGAGATATACGCGTCCGACGCATCCTTGGGACGGCGCACCAGCGCTGCAATTTGTCCGAATTCCGGCTTGCCGGTTTCCACCTCCAACGCACGAAGCGCCGCCAGCCGCCGCCAGCCGGATATAAGACCGTATTGTGGATCATCCGCGGTATCTAACTCCAGAACTTCGATTGGCATCCGCATACCATGCGCAAGAATGCTGTGGCGCAGCTCTGCCAACTCGTCATCGTCAGCGCGCATACGATCTCGGCTTAGGTGGTCCACAATGATTGAATCCAGCGGAATACTCACCGCCAGCAGCCCATCTGCTTTGGCCGTGTCGTATTTCGCCGCTTTGATCCGCTCTTCGGTCGATATGCCTGCCGCTTCGCCAACAACCCGCGCAATCGGGGCCGATGGCCCAAGCCCTGCTGGGCGTTTCCCCGTGTTCTGTTCCGCAGCGAAACCCTCCGCAATTTTCGCCAGATCCTCCGCGCTTGGTGCGTTTAACCTTCTACGTCTCGCCATTGGTCTCTCCTTCATCCATATGCGCATCGCGCCACCAGCAACCTATCAGCAATTCCTTAAATTCTGCGTAAGTTCTGTCGAAAGTTTCTCGCCCGCGTACGTAGGTTTCCCGATTGAAATCCCGATAGTCCGCCTCATAAATTCCGTTCACTTGTTCACCAGCTTGCCCGACAAGCGCAGTATATTCTTGACGGTAGGCATTCATGAAATCCCCGAAATACGCCTGGATGACGTTCGCCAGCTCTGTTTGTTGACTGGCATCGAAGCGGGTGATGATCGCGCGAACCACGTCCCATTCAAACCGAACTTCCGGCATTCCGGCGGCACGGTTTAGCGCATTTTCCCCGTCTTCGATCGAGGCGAATGTGGTGTAAAGCATATCAAAGAAACGGCCAGTAGAATCGAATTCCAGAAACGACGCCCCAAGAGGAACCAGCAGGATATCCGCTGCCGCCAAAGCGTTGATCGTCAGATAGCCGAGGGCAGGGGGGGTATCCAGAATAATGACATCGTACTTTTGCAAAATCCCCTCGTCCTCAAGGAAATTTGTCAGCCCGTCCCATAACTTCCACCCCTTAAGCGTTGTCCGCCATACGGGTATCTGAAACTCCGCCCAATAGAGGTTCAGCTGTGCGCCGATAAGGTCGATATTGGGCCAATGCGTGCTTTGGATGACATCCGCCGCCGTTATATTCAACGCCTCTTGCAAGGTTTCATCGAGCGGAATAGGCGCCTCGTTTGCAGCCTCGCGAATCTGATTTTCAGCCACCAGCGATTTGGCAAAATCCTTGGCTATCAGCGGGAAAACCGTGGACCATTCATCCTCGACCTGACCTCCCATAATGGAGGTCATAGACCCTTGGCTATCAAGATCGATCACCAGCACTTTGTAACCGTCCAACGCTGCCGACATTGCCAGATGAGCCGCTGTCGAAGTCTTGCCTACACCGCCTTTGAAATTGGCGATGGCGGTGATCTTGGCAGGAGCGCCTTCGGGTTTGTAGGGCTTATATTCCTTGGTCGCGACCCCCTCGGCTGCGAAGTGTTCGCGCAGGATCAATATTTCTTCGAGGCTGAACCACTTGGCGCCGTTTTCTGTACCGGTTTCGGTCTCGCCTTGTGGTAACTCCGGGTGGTTCTTGAGGACACGACGGAAGTGGGCCGGGGCTAGAGGGATCAGGTATTTTGTGATCTCCCAAGTCGAAAATTTCCGCAGCCTTTTTTTGCCATCCGGGGCGTGTCCGCGCTTGGCTAGATCAATGCGACCTTTGGCGCAGAATGATGCGGCTTGGGCGAATCGGTGGGTGTTGATAGGATCCCCTAGTTTCGCGGCGGCACTCTCTGGATCGAGATTCATGTACGGAGGGGACGGCTGTTCTGGTTTTCTGCTCATTGCAGGTATCCTATTATGTTAGGTGTTATGCTGCTTATCTGGAAAACTATGGCATATCCGTATGTAGAAGGGAATCAGTTCTTTGGTTTCGCATGCGAAACCGTTATCTATCTTGAAATCAGAAAAAAAGAAGGCACACAGGCGTGAATCGCGCCTTATAGGTTGTAAGTATTTATGTATATTTAGAATCTTTACTTAGAATAAACATTAGTATATCAACAGGTTAGCCTAGTTTGCGGACCCTAATACAGTATGAAGGGCACCATTTTACAGGATGAAAGGAACCCGTTTACAGGTGGAGCGGAACCCGAATCCGGTACCTAAGGAACCCGCTGTCAGGAGGCCTAAAAACACGTATTATGAGTCAAAAATGGCCTAAATAGACGAATTTCGAACGTACGCCAGTGCCAAAATTTGCGCAACAGCCCCAATTTCATGGTAAAGGAACCCAAATACGGGAGTCTGGTAACTGGTAAAGGAACCTTCATATGGGTTGATTGTGGGTTCCTTATCTGCCAGTCTTGAAAAAAACAGGCGAGCAGAATGAATCAGGTTGAAGATACCATCCCGCGGGAAAAGCTGTCAGGGGCTTTGCGGCGTGACAGCGTGAAAAAGAATGTAGCGGCAATTCATGTAAGCGGCAAACTGTCGTTGTTGCAGCGGAAATTATCAAATGTTTTACTGCTGAATGCCTATGATGAACTGATTACCAAGCCGTCGCATTCTATTGATGCCAAAACACTGTGTTTGATGATCGGGTATAATTCCAACGATATTGATACGTTGCGCGGGGCCTTGCGATCGCTGGCGGAAACCGTCGCGGAATGGGACATGCTGGATAAGGACGGAAAACAGGAATGGGGGGTATCCAGCCTGCTTTCCTATGCCAAGCTGAAGGCCGGAGTTTGCGAATACGCCTATTCCCCCGCGTTGGCGGAAAAACTGTTTGACCCCAAGATTTTTGCGCTGATTAACCTTAATATCCAACGACGGTTTACTAGCGGACACGGCTTGGCGCTGTATGAGAACTGTTTTAGATTTGTTCGCACCGGATCGACCGGATGGTGGGAAATTGACCTGTTTCGCCGCCTGATGGGGGTGAGTGACAGCACGTATTACGAAAGCTTCAAGCATTTGAATGCGAAGATTATCAAACCTGCTGTTGTCGAGGTTAACAAAACCTCGAATATTATGGTGACCCCGGAGTTTCGCAAACAGGGCCGCAAGGTTTCGCATATCCGGTTTTTGATAAAGGAAAACCCGCAACTGGCGATGTTCGAGATCGATGATAGCGAAGGGGTACGAACGTCGGGTGTTTACGGCGAGCTTGTGGGGCAGGGGGTTTCGGACCGATTGGCGCGCCAATGGATAGCGGAACATGGCGAGGATTATGTGGTGCAAAAACTTGCCTATGTTGCAGCTAAAAGCAGGGCAGGGGCCATCAAGGGGAGTGCTGCGCAGTATCTGAGCGCCGCGATCCGCGATGATTATGTGGATAAACAACCTGCTGCGCCATCGCCTGAGGCACAGGCCGCGGCGGCGAGGCGGGTAAACCAGGCGGCGGCACAAGAGGATGCGGCGGAGTTGGCCGACGCAAACCGAGCGGCCGACCGGCGGGGCAGGGCGGTGCGACTGGAGCGTGTTCTGGCACATGTGGCTAATCGCACGCCAACCCAACGGGACGCGGACAAGCGGCTATTTCTGGCGACTCTTGAAAATGATCTGGATCGCGAGGATTTTTCGCGACATGGCTGGCGTTCAGCTTTGAACGGCCGATCGATATTCGAGTTCTGGGAAGGGCTTGATGAAGGATTTTTCGAAGACGCTTGAGCGGGTTCCGTTGTAATATTTGAGTATTTGTGAACCAAAAAAATCCATACTACTTAACCAGGATTTTTTGCATTAGACGCTGACCACCGCTCAATCCTACCGTCATATTATATCCGATGCCTTCAGCCTTTGGGCAGATTACATCGCAGAAATGACAGCATGAAAATTGATATCTCGACGAATCCAAGCAGTTATTGTTTTTCCATGCGAACGTTCGCCTTCGACAGTCATGTGGAATGCTATACTTAGCGCGACGCTTCTATTTGCGACCTGCCCTAATGCTGATATTTTGGAGATAGGCATGACAGTGGACTTGGCAAGCATTTTCACCTCCGAAAGCATGCGGCAAATTATGGCAGTGGCCGCGATGTATTGTGATCGGGCCACTGACCCGGAGTGCAGGAAGCTTTAGTAAATGTATAAAAGTTTGGCGTGGAACAAGAGCCGCCACCAAGTACCATCCGGTTCTGACTCCTTCGTAACCAACTGGAACCAAAAGTCTATTTTCCTCGTAGCTTCAGCCGAAACGTTTTCTCGATGCGGATGATGTCCCCCGGGTTAACGTCTGCCTTCTCGGCATGCGTTTCCCACTTTGCGACCGACCGCGAGACATTGTCTATTACCTGTCGGGCTTTTGCTTCCTTCAGGCCTACGTTGGATGCGAAGGTCAGCAGGTCTGCGTGCGAGAACTCATTGCGTTTCCCCGCCAAACTCATTTGGTGATCGCGGGTCCACGAGCCCTGGGGGTTGTAGGAATAGGCAATATCGTAGGCGGGTAGAGATATTGAGATCCCCGCTTGCAGCGCGGTGATCAAGATGAGGTATGGACGCACTGCCTTCCATTTCATTCCAGACAGCGCGACGATATTTTCATTTGAAGTGATAAAACCGCCCAACAGTCCCGCCTTCGGAGGTCAATTGACGGCACAGCTTTATGAGCTGCTTGCGCCACGGCGCCGCCCGTGTCTTGTCTTCACTCCCCCGAGATCCGGTAATTTCCCCTGTCCCAAACGGGCCATTCCTCGCGAAGCAAATTGCCGGATATCTCCGCCGCTGCGATCTTTGACATGCCAAGGCGTGACCATGGGTCGGGCTACGCCCTCTCCCACTCTGTTCCGGCCGAATACATGCTTATTCGTCAAACAGATCAGGCGAGGCGCTGCCCATAGGCGGACAGAAGGCAAGAAACCTAAAAACCGCCAGTCAAAATGAAGGAAGTCTTAAATGCCCGGAAAGGTTCACAAGCGAGAATTTTACATCCCCGTAGGGGCAAAGCTGGTTACCCGTGAGGGGGTAAAGGCCGAGGTATACATTTATACCAACAAAAACGGACACCCTGCCGCGTGCGGGTTCAAGGGGCGTGCCAAAAAACCAACGTTTCGCCACTATTACGGATCAGTTGAGGTGCGCGATAAATGGTTGAACAACTGGTTTGCAGACCTTGAAACTTTGAGCGAAGAAAAAGCCAAGCGCCGCGCGGAAGCTAACCAACCCCATACCTTAAAACTTGGCGATATTCTTGTTTCGTCATGGGGGTATGACCAGACCAATGTCGATTTCTACAAAGTCACAAAGATCGTCGGGAAAACAATGGTGGAAGTGCGTGAGATCAACCGTGTCCACGTTGGGGGCTCAACACTTTCCCACGGTATTGCGGACGAAGTGATTGCTGGTGATAGATTTATTGCTCTAGCCACGCGCCGCAAGGTTTCGATGTTCATGGGTTCCCCAAGCATCAGTCTTTCCAGCTTTCAAAGTGCATCTTTGTGGGATGGAAAACCCGAAAGCCGGTCTTGGTATGCGTGAGCAACCGGATGCTTTTCTGCATTTGCCCCAACCCGGGGCAGGGCACCCAATAAGTAACCAATGAAAACAAGACAATAAAACCACAAAGGAAAGAACTATGACCACTGAACTAACAACAATCGCCGCCCCGTCTAACCTAGCCCTCTGCATTTGTTTGAGGAATTTATGATGTGGAATAAAGCACGACTCTCGGTGTTTATGGGCAAAAACAGTAATGGCACCCCAAAGAAAAAGCCTTTCTTCTGGACACCTAAAGAAACCGAAATTGATATCCGCGGGCGGTTTGATGAAGCGAAGGACAATGATCACGGGCGAGCCGTGCTTACTATTGAAGACGATACCGATCCAGATAAGTCGGTTGTGATTGTTCTTTTTGGCGACAGGATCGTTATTCAGGGGGCTAACGGGCCTGTTTCGGTTCTAAAAACGGAGAACTTTCGTTGACATATCTTTTTTCTTTGGATTGCGCAAATCTTCCGACCAATTTTTGGAAGAGGGTCATTAGACTATTCGGTCGACCTCTCTCTTTGAAAGTTTGCAATATAGTCAACAAGTGTTTGACAATATTAAGTCACTTCAAAGCATGGCTTGCGTAACGCTAGAGGTGTTCGTCGGGCGTCCAAAACCGCAATCGGCACCCGCGGTTCATTACATGAAAGTTTAGCGTAGTTCCCGTGAGGTATGAGTAGATCGTCAATGTGTGCTCTGGGCTGAAAAAACCTCAGCGTTGATCTGTCTAAGTTGGGCGTTAATTTATGGGCAGGCAAACTGTTAAGATTTTGGTTTAAGGCTGCGCATCCCCTTGCTCGATCACTATTAGGCGAATAGATTGGCAAATTCACCAAACAACACTAAGGAAAACATGAAAGGGTTACTTCATGACGGATTCTCGCCAATTGACTGTGGCCAATCATTTGCAGCGCGATCTCCGCCTCGATGGCTGGACTGTTAACGGAATCGGTCCTTCTTCTCACAAGACTGAGGATTGGGTCCGTTTGATATTATCGATTAGAATTCACACCACATTGCCAGTCGCCCTTCGAGAAATTTACGAGCGCACGCAATCTTGCATGGTCTACGGATGCTATCACTATCCTTTGTTCACGCTAGGCATCGAAGAATTATTCCGCTTTTTGGAGAGCGCTCTGCGCGCGGCAATTGCCGAAACGGGAGCTTCCGAAGCAACTCTTAAGCAAACTTACGCGAAGCTCATCTACTGGGCCAGAAATGAGGCCCTGATTGATCCTGAAACAGCGATACGTTGGGATGCAGCACGGCATCTGCGCAACAGCACAACGCACAAGTCAGAGACCATGCTGTTTGGACCAAACCACGCGCTGGGGCAGCTCACCATAGCAAAGGAATTGACAGAAGAATTGTTTGAGTCTTGCCGATTGCACTCTCAGTTGAGTAGTCAGTCTCCGCAAGCTAGTTTGTCCGAAATATGACACATACTTCGGACAATACTTGGATTCGTCCGAAGTATGTGTCATATTTCGGACATGACTAATAAAAAAAATACCTCGAAACTGCGCTACCTAATGATGCAGCGCGTAGCGCAAAATCCCAGGAGCGTTTGGACACCCGGAGATTTTGTCGATCTGGCTGTGCGTGATGCGGTTGATAAAACGTTACAGCGCCTTGCTAGAAGTGGTGAGCTGCGACGCATCGAACGAGGACTTTATGATAAACCTTCGTTTAATTCCCTTACCGACAGTGAAACCGTTCCTGATTATCGTGCGGTCATAGAGGCTGTTGCGAGACGGGATAAAGCGCGATTTGTCATAGATGGTATGACGGCAGCAAATGAGCTTGGGCTGACAACTGCTGTTCCGGCAAAAATAGAGGTCTTGGTAGATGCACGGCTCAAAACGATCTCTTTTGGCAATCAGAAGATCGTTTTTAAATACGCGGCACCAAGCCGTCTTTTTTGGGCGGGCCGACCTGCGATGTCGATAGTTCAAGCCCTACATTGGATGCAGGATGTTATGAACAACAAAGAGGAACGGGCAAAAGTCAAAAGGGCAATCGAAGCGCTCTTGGCATCTGGTGACAAGGGAAATGCTCTTGCAGTTGATCTAAGAGAAGGTCTTTCAGCTCTGCCGATTTGGATGCAGGAATTTTTACGAAAACCGTTGGAGCTTTCAAGACAGGATATAGATCCATGACTTCCGATGGATTTATCGATATCATTCGCGCGCCGGAGAACGACCGAACAGGTCTGTTTTTGGCAACGGCAAAACGCCTCGGCGCGCCACTCGTCAACATAGAAAAGGACTTTTGGGTCTGCTGGACGCTGAACGTTCTTTATCATCGATTGCCCGCGGGCGGGCCAAGATTACTGTTCAAGGGCGGGACCTCTCTTTCCAAAGCATATGGACTTATTAATCGATTTTCTGAAGATATCGATGTCACTGTCTTTCGCGATGACCTTGGTTATCCTGAAGTGCCAGAAGAAATAGCATCGCTTTCCAATAAGAAACGAAAAGCGATGCTTGCAGCGATAGCGGATTCCTGCCGAACTTTCATCACGGGTGATCTTTTAATGTCAGTTTCAACGATCTTGGCAGAAGACACGGACGGGCAGGGGAGGGTCGAGATTGATAAGACTGATGCAAGTGGCCAAACACTTTTGGTTTGGTATCCGAGAATTGATGCACCAGCGTCCGGTTATGTCCAAGCCGCGGTGCGGATTGAGTCCGGTGCTAAGTCAGCCTTGGACCCAAACCAACCGCGCATGATAACGCCATACATAGCAGACGAAGTTAGCTCGATCGACCTGGAAATTCCAGATGTTACAACCATTGATGCCGAGCGCACCTTTTGGGACAAGATAGTAATCGCTCACGGTATGAAGAACTGGTTTGAGCGGCGGGGTGAAGTGCGTCAGGAGGGGCAACGGATTTCCCGCCACTACTATGATCTTCATTGCCTTTTGCAAACAGATACCGGCAAAAAGGCCGTCAAAGATTTGGCACTTGGCAGGGATTGCGTTGCGCACGCGCTGACGTTTTTTAACAGGCCCGACTTCAATTTGGCGTCGGCAGAACCCGGGACTTTTAATCTGCTTCCAAACGGTGAAATGAAAGATCGCCTAAAGAAAGATTATGAAAACACAAAGGCAATGATTTTTGGCGATGCGCCTGAATTTGAAGAAATAATCAGCTCGCTGAGCTATATAGAAAAGGTGCTTAACGATTCATGACTATACGCATTCTCCATACCGCCTATCAGACCATACAGATGGGCTAGTTTACGCTGTCGAAAACGACGAGGTTTAATTTTTTTAAGTTATATTTTCCGCTTTTGGATCCAGCTTCGATTAAGGTAGTGAACCGCCCGAAAAAACGGCTTTTGATTGAAATAAGCCACCTCTGGGAGGGCTCAATGGCAATACCGCTCTGAATAGTATCCGTCTTAATCAAGCTTTAATTTGAGTTTTCTACCGCATCCACGCGATACATATTGACGCCAACAACAGTCTCCTCGCCACGATCAATCCGCCCTTGGCGAGACGTTACTTTGAGGGAATTTACTGTTCGATTAGACGGCTCCTATGACGTGTGGCTAAACTTCACATCAGACTGCTAATCGGTAAAGCAAATTGCCGATCCCCAAAGGAGAGTTTCTCGGTGCCCATGTAAAATACAATACCAGTGAACATACGATTTTTACCCGGCCCATCTTTTGCAAACCACCGTAAGTGTTTGAAATCATCGTTGCTGACTGTTGCGGCGGATTTTACCTCGATGCCGACCAGCTTTGATCCTGCGTCTGCCAAAATATCGACTTCTTTTTTGTCGGCACTGCGCCAGTGATACAGGCGGAAGTCCTCATCCTGAAGGGGCAGGGATCGTTGAAATTCATTGAAGATGTAGCTTTCAAGAATGCCGCCGAGTGCGGTTGGGTTTTCCTCAATACTAAAAGTTGTCGCGTTAAATCTGCGCAAAGCTGACGCGAGGCCGCTGTCGGTAAAATGGTATTTCGCATTTTTAACTTCGCGCTTTCCTTCTCCTGAGGTCCACGCACCATGTTTGATGATCAGGGATAGGCGCACCAAAACATCAAGATACTGGGTGATCGTTTCGCGTCGAACACCAAGGAGTTTCGTGAGTTCAGCGATATTTATCTCTTGCCCAGATCGTGCCGCCATCTGATCAATCAGACGTCGCAGAACATCTGTTTTCCGGATGGGTAAAATATCAATGACATCGCGCTCAACAACAGAGTTTATGTAATCGCGATACTGGCGGTGCCGTGCACGAAGCGGGAGCTGGCGTATCTCTGGGTACCCACCCATAAGGATGAGATTGATATAATCATTGCGGGACAATGCATCGGGGGTTTTTAGCTGCGCCAGTTTCGGTTCTTTTTGGATCGCCCAGTCGAGGATGTGCTGGGGTTCGCTTCGATTGATTTCGGCGGCGGATAGGGGCCAGAGTTGCAAAGTGCGCATACGGCCAGCAAGAGAGTCAGCGATTTCCGCGCTGGTGAAAACGTTCGACGAGCCGGTGAGAACAAACTGGCCTTTGCGCCTGTTTGCATCAACAATCCTTTTGATCGAAAGGGACAGGGATTTTGAGCGCTGCGCTTCATCTATGATCAGAGGCGCGTTTCCCAAGTCGCTTGTTAAACTTTCAAGCTGTCCCTGGGGGTCAGCCTCGATAGCTGCGAGCAAGGCCTCATCGTCCAATGTGATGAACTTTCCCTCATAGAACAGGTCGCGTACGAGTGTCGTCTTGCCAACTTGGCGAGATCCGACAAGGTTGACAATGCGCGAAGAGGTAAGTGCGTCCGTTAGCTCTTGCGAGAGGTGTCGTGGTATGTAGTCATCCGCAGTGTCTGTCATGACCACCCTTTCCACCAGAAACCGAGTAGGTGTGTTGTGAGATTACTATTATTGTTCTGTTGAAACTACTATTAGAAAATACGTCGTTTGTCTACTAGCGTTCTCTAAGTGCGTACGTTTGGCTGCGTTGACCCGGTAATCTGCACACCGAGAAATAGATCACGCCAATGTCAATAATCTGGCGACCGAGGTTAGGGCTAGCTTTGGCAAACCAATGGCCCATGATAAAAAGTGACTGGGGGGCGACGTACATCAAAGAACGCTTCAAGACGCTCAGCATTTTCTTCCACCAATCTCTTGGCTTGTGCCGGTAATTCGTCGCGTGCCCGTTTGAAGTCATCAAGTGCAATAGGTGTGAGTGACGGTGCAGACGACAATCTCAGTAACCGTTCACGCCCGATGAGGAGGCCAGCCTGTCCCAAAGCGTTCTGGCTCTGCAGATGCATGGCGCTGTCAATAATGGTTTTCCAATGAAACAAGCCACCCCGTTTGATCTGGCCATCCGTCATCTTCATGTCGAGATCACCACAGCCAAGTGACAGAATGTCGATATCGTGGCGATTTACATCAAAGCACGACAATACATCAACAAGGGCGACCATAATCGGATTGTTGGCCCAGACGCCGCCATCAGCAAAATGTCGAGTGCCGTTGCGGTACGTGGAAAAGAAGGTCGGTGCGGCAGATGTGGCAAGAGCAACCGTCACGATTTCTTCCTGCCAATCAAGGCGAAAATCCGGGTGGTGTGGGGTCTTCATAACATTGACTTCATTGAACCCGTCAAATGTTGGAATATTTAATCGCTTGTTTATAGCGCCATAAAGCTTGTTTCCGAACCGGTCTCGGAGCGCTCGTTCCAATGGGTCTCGATTATATCGGTAAACAGCGACGTCTCGTGCAAATTGATAGACTGACCTGAACGTGTTTCCGAACGGTATGGGCGGTGTCCAGAGTGCTGGGAAAATATCTCCACCGTGCTCAAGGTAAATCTGTAAAACCTCGTCAGCACGCATACCAGCACCAAGCCCAAGCGCTACAATTCCACCAGTAGATGTACCTGCGATCATGTCGAAATAATTGGCTGCTGAACCCCCTTTCAGGAAACGCCTTTCGCATTCGGCGAGTATGGAAGCAGGCAGAATGCCTTTAATGCCGCCGCCATCTATCGACAAAATCCGAAAATCATTCTCTGACCAAGGAAGCTGTTTACGGCGTTGAGAGAGTATACCCTGTGAGCGCCGCGTATGAGGTTGTTGCATAGTAATGCTCCATCAATGCCGAAATGGCGCTGCGGCCGTTCGACTCCGTTTGAATATGTTTTCCTGTACCAAACCATGTTCCCGTCGCCAGCCAGCTTTCATAGCAGCTCAACCAGTTGGAGGCCCAAGGAATGGTGGTATTGCTGATCAGATTTTCTGACGTCCACTGGGATTTTTTGTCGTCGAACAGACACAAGAATGGACCAATCCGGTTTGTTCTGGGATGTGCCACATAAACATGTGGTAATGATCCTTCGGCATTGCCAAAGCGGCGTTTGAGTTTGGGGTTGAGAATCTCTACAAGCGGCTGCACATATAGTGCAGACCTTCCTTCAGGCAAAAGCGGCTCTGTGTATTCAACACGCAGGGTATAGATTGTCTTATGTGGCTGTAATTGCCCTATCCAAACGGCGGTGCGCTTAGTTGGTCTTTCGCAAGACCATCCAGGAAATACATCCGCCATGTTGGACACTTGTTCACCAACAGTTATCATCGGGAATAGTTCCCCCCATGTTGGTATTGGCGCGTGCAGGCATAATGAGACCTGTTGATGCGACCCCAGCACCGAGCACAGGGGTGGTTAACCCTGATGTTGGTTTGGCGGGAGTTAATTTGCCGCTCGGTGTCATTCCCAAAGCACCATGCTCAAGATTGGTCGTCTGCGCCTGATGATATGCATGCAGCGCGATATCGCCTGCTTTCTCTCCAAAGAGGTTAGCCAGTGTGGACTGAACCACTGCCGGATCAAAGCCAACACGCTTGAGTGTTTCCAATTGTTCAACAAGGGTTTTCAGATCTGAAGACCAAAGCCGCTGCTCACTTCTGGCCTCTGGCCAACGATCAGTAAAAATGTCGGGATAATGAGCAGGGTTTCTGACCTTTAGCAGGTGCAAGTTCCCTTCTGCATTGCGGATCAACCTCCGCATGTGGTGGGCAATTGCAATCACTTCATCAACGAGGTTGTCGTTTACAGGGCCTGCGTCCAGCGCAATCGCGGCAATAATAATTGATGGAGGTTTGCGCTTGCCACGATGATCATCATGTTTGCGATACCTCTTGTCACGGAAGCGCTTAATCAATTGGAGAGCGACAACGCGCGCTGATTTCTGATCCAGAGGGACGTGGACTGGCATCGGCTGTGTGTCGGCCTTTTCTAGGGTAATTGTAGTTGAGTTCGAAGCTATACGGTTTGCTAATTCAACATAGGTTTCACCGTCCACAAGAAAGCGGCGGGCATCGAATCGATCCTGAAATGCTTTGCTGGTTTCGATCTGTCCGTTGAAATATTCAGCGAAACCCTTTGGATTAATTTCCTTATGATACTTGTCCCCAGTCTCACGCTTATAGTGGAACAAGACAGCAACCCGTTCTGGCTGGCCAATCAGACGGACCACCGGCATCAGATCAACTGTGACGCCATCTGGATATGTAACCGTGACGCAGCGGCTATTTTTCTCAATGAGATAATCAAAGTATTTGCTGCCCTTTTCACCCCTGATGGCCGTGTAGAGATCACGAATGACCCATTCCGGGTCACTACTAGCAGGACAGCTCAACTCCAAAACTGCATCAACATCGTGTTGATCTCGTTTCAAACGAGACCGTGTTGCAGCATGAATGGCAAAACTCCCAGAGGAGTAAATCTCGTCAACTAAGTCCTCGAATGGGCTGCCAGGTCGATCAACATGGCTTGCCAAGCCCCGGTAATGTGACTCGGCCTGCTGATGCATCGTCTGTGTGATTTGCAGCGCCCGCGCCACATCCATGACCGCGGCTTCTATCGGGTCAATATCAAGTTGTCGGGCGAATTCTTCGAAATTCGTTGTAATGTTCATATTCTTCTGCCCCTCAGGCTTGACGGATTCTCTTATCTGTCTTACAATTTATGACGTATCCGTAGGATATATGGTGAAAAAAGAAGCCGCGAGCAAGCGGCCGAATCCTACGTATTCGTCATAGTAACACAGTTAGGGGCGTCATGTCAAATTCTTCGGAGTCTACGGGTGGATTCGGTGAAAGGTTGAAGCAAGCAAGAGATGCGCGTGAGTTCAATCAAACTGAACTTGCTGCGAAAGCTGGTTTGCAACCCTCGGCGATTGGCCATTTTGAGAAAGAGAGACGTAAACCATCGTTTTCAAACATTCGAGCGTTGGCCAAAGCACTAAATGTCACATCCGACTATTTGCTTGGGCGAACAAATAAAATGGAAGGTGCGACAACGGTTTTTCGGGGTGAAGAAAATCTCACAGGCGGTGATCGTGATCACATCCAAATGATGATTGATCTGATGAACCAACGAAAGTCAGAAAAGTGAGCAAGTTTCGTATTCAGATGGCCAGACGGCAGGGCGAACAAAAGGCCAAAGAGATGGGCTATGATTGTTTCCCGATTGACCCATTTGCGATCGCTGAAGCTGAAGACATTGTCGTAGAGCCTAAGGCACCGGATCAAGTTGGAGTTAGCGGTGGTATCATTTTCCACAACGATAATGTGGGAATTTTCTATGCGACAAACATCAAGAGTGAAGGGTTTCGTCGGTTTACCGTTGCACATGAACTGGGCCATTATTTTCTTGAAGGCCATCCGGAGGAAATTCTTAAAACGGCACCCATCCATATTTCCAAAGCCGGGTTCTCACAAGGAACAAGCTCAATTGAACTTGAGGCGGATCACTTCGCTTCAGGATTGTTAATGCCGACGAGGCTTGTCGGTGAGGTGATAGGGGGCAGCCGCATTGGTCTCGACGGTATTGTAGCACTTAGCCAACTCGCAGAATGCTCACTAACCGCGTCGGCAATACGCGCTGCAGAATGCAGTGACTACCCAATGGCAGTTGTCGTTAGCTCCGGCGATAAAGTTGCCTATGCGTTCATGTCCGAAAGTTTCAAAACGCTGGACAAGCTATCCTTTCTGCGGAAAGGGGTTCTGTTGCCTCATACGCATACATTGCAGTTCAATCGCGATCCAAAAAATGTTGAATATTCCCGTACGGTTTGTGGGGAGACAAGTTTGTCTCAGTGGTTTTCGTGTCGGCGGTGTTTGGCACTTGATGAAGAAATAATTGGGCTTGGGGGCTACGGTTTCACATTGACGGTTTTGTCGAGTGAAGAGCTTGCTGAAGATCCTGATGATGAGGCGCACGACGAGCAGGAACAACTAGTAGATAGTTGGACTCCCAAATTTGCACGCGGTCGTTAGAGTAGCAATAAGTCCCAGATATCAATCCTCACACGAAAACCGCTATCTACCCTGTCAACTCACGTGGCAGACCGAAACTAAACCTCACATCATGGATAGGAATCATTTGAAGCGCAATGATTCAGTAATGTCATTGGACAGATTGGCGACGTGAAGCGATAATCTTACTATGTATTCGCCAGAAGTCATCCCAGTCAATTTGATCCATGTCGATCCTGAGCGAAATATGGCTCGGTTCTATGGGATCGAAGTGCAGCCCACACTTTTTGGAGAAGTGTCGGTGCTACGCAACTGGGGACGCATTGGTACCAAAGGGCGAGGGATGATGGTGACCTATGAAGATGAAGACCAAGCCGTTGCGGCGCTCCAGAAACTCGAAAAGCATAAACGTCGCCGTGGTTATATCGAGGTGACGGCGTAAATTGGGTGGTGCCTAGTGAGGGAGCCGCCACCTTCGCGTTAACGACATTTCGCGCGTCGTCCATCCTAACTCTCATTGCCAATTGAAATGTGCCATAGAGACGAACCGTCCGGGTCCATGCACGGTTTTAATGAGAACCAGAACATTTGAGCAGGACGATGCGCACGTCATTTGCCGCGAGGGGCATGTCGAGCAAGAGGTCAAACAATTCGTAATGCTCCTTTCATCAGTCTATGCCGATTTAGGTTTCCCAGATTACGATGTAGTGCTTTCGCTCCGACCAGCACAACGCGCAGGTAAGGCATTTATCAAAGTTATTGCGAAACGCTTTATGAGCGCTTTTTCCTCGAAACTGTCAAAATTAGTGAATCGCCAGTAATCATTCTTATGAATTGTCGGAAAGGTCCGGGTGCCTGTGAAATGCCCTGTATTTCCCGCCCCGGAGAAGGGGCAAGAAACACAGGCCCGGCGCTTCGCGCGGAGCTGCACTCGCAGCACAGTGTTTATTTTTACACGTTTTAATTCTGTTGATGTTTATCAAACGTGATACTTAGATTTTCTTGGGGCACCGGGCCTTGATGAAAAACAATTGGTGTCCGTAAAAATATACTTCAAGGAGACGTTGTTGCATGGATCAGACACTGCTGAAACGACCCCTTACCCGTAATTTAGGTTATGCGATTTGTTCGAACACGGGTCGCCCGAGTTCGGTCATTTTATTGAGAATAGTGACGCCAATCTTTACCTCTACTTGCTGATTTTCGAAATACCGCGCCTTCAGTTTGGGCCCGATAACCGTCTTCCAGCACCCGATTTGTGTTTCAATTCTGCTGCGCTGATTATAGCCGCTGCTGGATTGCCAGGCCATGCGGCCACGGTTCTGTATCTCAGCAATGTGTCGGTCTCGAATTGAAAGTTCAGATGCAGATTGTGGGCTTGGTATCGCGTTTCGGGGGGGTGGGATGATGATCTCGACGGTCTCACCAAACCGTTCTTGGAGCAGGCCGCTGGTTGGCGCACCATCGTAAGCTCCATCCGCCAGGAAATGCGCAACCGGCACCTCAACCTGATCCAAAAGACAAGGCAAGGCAGATGGATCACCCACGTTGTCCTTTGTCAAATCGGCACAGATAATTTCTCCACTTGTAAGGTCAAGCCCGAGGTGCAACTTACGCCACTTCTTGCGGTTGGCTCCTGTTGTATGTTTCTTTCGCAACCATTCACCCACGCCGAAGATCTTCAGACCGGTGCTATCCACCGCCAGATGAATCGGATCGGTTCGCTTGGTTTTAGGCCTTACCGGAAGGACAAGATTTCGCCCTCTGCGCGATAGAGTCGAGAAATCTGGAACGAGAACTTCCAGCTGCATGAGCTTTGATATGCTGCGCATCAAACCTTGCGTTTGGCGCAGTGGCAGCTTGTAAACCATGCTTAATGTCAGGCACAAGGTGATCGCCAGATCCGTATATTGACGCTTCCCGCCGCGCGATCCGCGCTGTGGTGCAACCCAGTGTTTTAGAGCATCAGTCGTGATCCAGATCGTCAAATTCCCGCGATTTCGCAGGCTTTCATTATGCGCACGCCAGTTCGTTACGCGGTATTTCTTCTTTGCAAATTTATGGCGATGGCGGCCATTGAATTTATGCGGCAGTAAGCGGTTCCATGAGCGGGGTAAAAGCGCTTGTTAACACTTGGATACTGATCCATGCAACAACGCCTTTTCTAGGGATTTAATGCGCGCGCTGACCGCTGTTTGTGTGATGTTCAGCCGTCGAGCTGCGATATGAAATCCGCCCAATTCCGCTATAACCAGATATGTTTCGATGGCACCTATATTCATATCGGACGAATATTTTATCGGTGTGATGAAATCAATTAATTTTTCGATCATCCGATCCATGGTAATTGTCCTCATCGTAAATTAGGAAACCCAATATGCTTGATAAAAGCAACAAACCGACATGGACCAAATTCGAAAACGCCACGAAAGAAGGATTTCTGGCCGTGATGGACTATGAAAGAAGCTTCAATGCTGCGCTGCCGGATCGGATATTGGACGCTATTCGCTCGTTAGATGAGGAGTGGACACCTTACCCCATTAACCGTTTGGCGTTGTGCCCCTAATTATGGCAATAAAACGCATGCGCGCCGTTTTCGATCATTTTTGTGCTCTTAATTGTGAAATATCCACCGATTCATTTCACAATTAAGAGCACAAGAGACAGGTCAATGTTTATTTAAAATTTAACCGGTACGCAAAAGGGAAAACACGCTTTTGGACCAACGGTTGAAGTTCAAATTGAAGTGTAAAATACTTTCACCGTCGATTCCGCACCTATGGATACTATCAAAATATCTAAATTTACTTAGATGCTGTTTACACGGCAGGCCATTTCAATAACTAGGGCACAGTTTCGAAATTACGGGAACAATTTCACAATTAGCAGCACAGCCCGTTCGTTGAAAAAAACAATATTTTTACTCATAATTAAAGGCACAACGACACCCGTCCAGCGGTCTGTTGATCCTGCGCGACGGCGATCCCGGCACACCCGAGGTTACGCTTCTGGGTTGCCATCTATGCCCGCTGGGACGACTGGCGAAAGGGGCAGAGTTGATGGGAGCGCTCATCGGATGGTTCGCCGGCAGCCGGTTAATGCTGGCCGTCGGAAAGTGGGCGGCAATCGCCCTGACAATATCACTGTTCCTTCTGTTCCTGCGCCGCTCCGGCGAGCGCGCCGGACGGCTGGCAGAACGTCTTGAAAATCAGGAGACAACAAATGAAATTGAACGCCGAATGCTTGAGGCTGGGGCCCGTCGCCCTCGTAACCGTGGCGAGCTTGTTGACCGCTTGCGCGACGGTGAGTTCTGAGCCCGTTGTCGGGGCTTGCCCGCCGGCTGTGCAGTATAGTCGGGCAGAGCAATCTCTGTTGGCCACTGAAATTGAAGCCTTGCCAGCGAATACCGTAATTGTCGACTGGTTGGCTGACTACAGTCTGCTCAGAGAGCAGGTCAGCACCTGCGGTTCGTAACACAGAGAAAAACCAGGCGTTTCTCACTCTTCGAGTAACCATATGAAACTGCCAATTTGGGTGGGAAACGGGATTTCCCTGCGGACGCGAAAACTCTCTAGTAGTTTCCCAGACCGGGCTTTCAAACAAGACAAACTTAGCCAATCTACCTATGACTACCGTGCGCCGACTTCGTCCAGAAAACTGACCATCAAGTTTCCAACTTCTTCACGAAGCGAATACATCAGCAGATGCCCATCCTGATAAACTTTGAGTCGCGCATTAGGTAGACGCGACGCTAACAGTAACTGATTGGCGATTGGAATAAGTGCGTCAAAAGCCCCAGCAATGACTTGGGTAGGTTGCTTAAGATTGTGCAGCCAAGGCAGACTGGTCCAGCTACAGATCGCCTGCACCTGCCCAAAATACCCTTCTGCCGAGGGTGCGATGGCATGTTTGGCGTATTCCTTGAACATTTCAGGCTGAAAAATTGCCTCACCTCCATACATCCATGGGCCAATCATGTTGCCATAGGTCTTGCTGGTGTAGCGCAATGGGAAAAATATCTCGAATTGAGCTATCGGTGAACCCCACCAGCTGCCCGGACCGCCGGCTGACGAGATGGAAAGAACTAGCTTTCGACACCGATCCGGATAGTCATGGGCCAGTTGCTGCGCAAGAGCACCGCCCCAGGAAATACCCAATACATCATAGATGTCATGTCCCAATTGCTCCATGATTTGTGCAGTGATGCGTGCGTACTCCGGAATGCTCAGGCGGTTTTCGGGGATATCCGAATGACCGACACCTGGCACGTCGAAGGCAACGATTTCACGGTCCCGGAACTGTTCAATCAGCGGAAACAGGGTTTCCACGGATTGCCCCAACCCATTGCATATTAGCAATGGTGGTGCCGCACTATCAGCCCTACGCGAATAGATGCGGATGCCTAAACCATTAATCTGTTGCGTATGAAACGCTCCCTCATAGAGTGCGATAGCATGTTCAGCGGCCTTCTTTTTTACGGTTTGCATCAAAACAGTCTTCCGTCTTGCGGTACCTGCTCTACAACATAGGTTCCCGGCGCGTCAGCCAAGGGCGGATAGGCCTTGCTGCCCAGTTTGTTGGGTGCCGTGCGTGTTTTGTCTGAACTATTTTCACCCAGCCACTCGAGCCAATGGTTCCACCAGCTACCGTCGGTCTTCGATGCGGTCTCTTTCCAGCCATCCGCGTCCTGATCATTTTGACCATCGGTCAGAAAGCTGCGGCGGCTTTTTACGGGATGGTTGATGACAGTGCCAGAAACATGTCCTCCATCCGTCAGGACGAATTCAGTATCACCCGTTACAAGCGCTGTCGCGACGTACGAAGTCTTCCAGGGCACGATATGGTCATCTGTTGCCGCCACGAAATAGCACGGGACTTTGATATTTCGGGTATCCACTGGGCGCCCGAGCAGAGTCAGCGCACCGGCCTCCATCAGCTTGTTTGCGACATACATCTCTTGGATGTAATAGCTAAACCAGGCCACCGGCAGGTTCGAGGTGTCAGCGTTCCAATGCAGAATGTCAAACGGACGTGACGCCTTGCCCATCAGGTAATTGTTCACCACGAAATTCCAGATCGATTCATTGACATGCAGCATTGCCATGGCCTGCGCGATGTCCCGACCAGGCACGACTTTGGCTGTTTTCATTCGATTCTTGTATACCTTGAACTGCGGCTTATCGATAAAAACTTCGATTCCGCCCGGATCGGAGAAGTCAATCATCGAGGATAGGAATGTGGCCGATGCGACTTTCTTGTTCAGCTCATCTGGAAAAACCGACAGAGCGGCCAACTGCATCGTTCCGCCATTGCACCAAGACATCATGTGGATTTGCTCGGCCTTATCCACTTCGGAACAAGCTTCGAAGGCAGAGATAATGCCCTTCAGTATGTATTCGTCCCACCCGTAGTCCACCAGTTCTGCGCCAGGGTTCCTCCACGCGACGATATAGACGCTGTTGCCATGCTCCAGCAAATACCGCACCATCGATTTTTTTTCGTTGATATCGAATATGTAAAACTTGTTCACACATGGTGGCACTATCAGGATTGGCGTGCTGTTCACTTGGTCGGTCATCGGTTTGTACTGGATCAACTCGACCAGTTCGTTTCGGAACACCACAGAACCCGGCGTCGTTGCGAGGTTCTTCCCAACTTCGAAAGCGGATTCGTCACTGGTCGTGATATAGCCTTTTTTCAAATCCCGGAGAACATTCTGAAATCCATCCACCAGGCTTTGCCCCTGTGTCTCCTGCGCCAGCTTGAGAACCTCGGGGTTAGTCGATGGATAGTTCGAAGGCGCCATCGCGTCTGCTGCGACACGCGCGTAAAAACTGAATTTGCGCTGCTCATGCGCAGGCAGTCCTGCTTTATCTGCCATTTCCACCATGGTATTGGCTGCAATTTCATAGGACATGCGCAAGAACGGGAACACCCCTTCATTCCAGGCATCCCCCCGGAAACGGGGATCTCTGGACGGCTCTGGCGTCGCCTCTTTGGTATTGGCAAGACTACCTAACCAAAGCTGTGCCATTTCGCTCTGATATTTAAGCACGTTTTGAATCCACTCGGTTGTTGTTGCCGGAGACATGGCGGAAAATGTGTCGTTGGTTATACTCAGCTGCTCGGCCAGATCTTTGGCTTGGCTCTGGACAAGTACCGTGAAAAACGGATTGTTTTCCGCAACGTTCTTCCAGAATTCAAGATAGTCATTTTCTGACGAAACTTCCATTTCCACTCCCTTTATTGGCACATTCGTCGACCGCCGCTGTGTGATAAAAAACCAGACCCCTTGCTGTCGACCTCAAATTGTCCTGCCTCGATCCGCGAAAAAAGGCAGTAGGGCGCTGAAGTCTTTACCCAAGCCATCCCCCTTTTCGATAAAATTTTCATAGAGCTCACAGACAGCCTGACCCATCGGCGTATCAGCATCCACCAAGGTTGCCGCTTGCTGGCTGAGGCGTAGATCCTTGAGCATTAGTTCGGCAGCGAATCCTGGCGCATAGTCGTTGTCCGCGGGTGACACAGGACCGACACCTGGAGCAGGACAGTAGGCATTCATGGACCAACTGTACCCCGAGGATGTGCTGACAACGTCGTACAATTTTTGCCGGTCAAGCCCCAACTTGTCGGCCAGAGCAAAAGCTTCGCAAGTGCCAGACATGGTGATCCCGAGGATCATATTGTTGCATAGCTTGGCAGCCTGGCCTGCACCCGCTTTTCCGCAGTGTACAGTTTTGTTCCCCATGATATCAAAGAGGTGTTGGGATTTTGCAAAACCTTCTACCGATCCTCCAACCATGAATGTAAGCTTGCCGTCGGCTGCCCCTTTGATCCCGCCGGAAACCGGCGCATCCAGGGCTGAAACACCCACATCCCGCGCGGTCTGGTAGACGTACTCGCTGGTCGCGACATCGATTGTCGAACAATCGAGAAGAATCGCGCCTTTTATCATCACTGGCAGGATGTCCTCCGAGACACTTCTAACAATTGCGCCGTTTGGCAACATCAGGAATACCACTTCAGCATTTTCACAAGCCAGCCGTGCGCTGACAACTTGAGTTACTCCGTCGGGGTAGTCCCCGACCGGATCAAAGCCGCTGACCGAATGCCCGGCTGCCGCGAGATTTGCAGCCATCGGTGCCCCCATATTCCCAAGGCCTATAAAGCCGATCTGCATAGTCAATACTCCTGAAATTCAAACCCTGCTGACGCCGAAGGCGCAAGCAGCCCATTAACGTCGCTTGTCGACCAGCCCCGCAAGTGGGATTACGGTCAGCGTATTCATTGCTAATGGACGCGTGTTCGTAGTTCTCATGGCGCAGCCTTCCTCTCGGATTGAGGTTTCGACCTGAACGCCGGTGAATTCGGTTTTGATTGTCATCGTTTAGCCGCCGGATATCGACGATGATTGTGTCCAGTATTCGTCACGCAATTTGCGTTTGTATAGTTTGCCGGTGGCCGCTCTCGGCAGCGTCTTTCGAAACTCAATGGTTCTGGGACATTTGATGCTAGAAAGCTGCGAACGACAGTACTCGATCAGCGCCGCCTCCAAATCTGGGGACCTTTCATGGTTCTCGACTAGCTGGACCACTGCTTTTACCTCTTCGCCAAAATCTTCATTCGGCACGCCGATGACGGCAGCATCCAGCACCAAAGGGTGCCCAAGCAGCACATTTTCGGTTTCCTGTGGGTAAATATTCACGCCGCCCGAGATGATCACGAAAGATTTTCGATCCGTTAGGAAGAGATACCCTTCGGCATCCTTTCGCCCGATATCTCCCAAAGAGGTCCAACCGAACTCATTGGTGCAGGCCTCTGTTTTTTCCGGGTCGTTATAGTATTCAAACTGGTGGCCATTTTCGAAAAAGATTTCACCTTCGTGGCCATTTTGCAACTCGTTGCCAGCTTCATCGCAGATATGTAGAACACCTAACTTCGCAGTTCCAACGGACCCTTCGTGGATCAGCCACTCTTCGGTGTTGATCGATGTGAAACCGTTGTTTTCCGTGCCCGCGTAGTACTCATGGATGATCGGCCCCCACCAGTTGATCATCTGATGTTTGACGCTCACCGGGCACGGGGCGGCTGCGTGCACAGCCATTTTCATGGAGGAAATATTAAAGGATTCGCGCAGCTCCCGCGGAAGTTTGAGAAGCCGGACGAACATTGTTGGCACCCATTGGCTATGGGTGATGTTCTCTTTCTCAATGATCTCTAACGCGTTCTGGGCGTCAAACTTCGTCATTATGAAGGCAGTGCCACCCATTTTGATCGTGACCATCGTGTGCCTTAGCGGGGCAGCGTGATAAAGTGGTGCAGGGGATAGATACCGCGTATCGCTATCATAACCGAAAAGCGAGGTCAGAAGGTCAATTAGCATCGTCCTCCCGCCTGGTTTTTCGCCCGTCAGAGGCCATTTGATCCCCTTGGGCCGCCCGGTTGTGCCCGAAGAATATAACATGTCGAGGCCCTGAACCTCATCCGGTATCGGCGTTCTGGGTTGGGATTGTGCAGCTTCGGACCAGCTTTCAAATCCACGCGTCGGTTCGCCCACTATAAATAGACGTGCTCCGGGAACGGGCGTCTCATGCAACTTGCGGTTGGTCTCTGAGAAATGGTCGGATGTTACAACGACCCGCGCCCCGCAATCGGCGATGATGTAGCTGATTTCATCGAAAGTCAGGTGCGTGCTGACAGTGGTGTAGTACAGCCCCGCACGATCCGCGGCAAAGCAGATCTCAAGGAACTCACGCCTATTCTCCATCATGATAACGATGTGATCGCCAACATGAAGGCCAGCTGCACGAAATAGATGTGCACCCTGGTTTGCGCGCGTTTCAAGTTGAAGAAAGGTAACGTCCTCGCCCGTTGCACACATACGGTATGCTAGTGCGTCAGGCGATTTTTTTGCGTAATGTCTTGGATGAAATATGTCGTTGGTCATGTTCAGAACCGGATCGTAGTCTTGCCGAAGCCACCACCGGCGCGAATATGGTTCATCGCCGGTTTCAAGTCTTCGAACGCGAATTCCTTCCCCAGAACCGGATGTATTTGATGCTGAGCCATCGCAGCAAGCATCGCTTCAAACCCGTCGCGATGCCCAACAGTAACCCCTTGCAACCGCAATTGGCGAGCCACAATCGGGCCGAGCGAGGCGTTGAGATTCAGACCCGATAGAACACCAATCATCGACAGCGTGCCACCCGGTCGAACAGCGCGCAGCGACAGTGGAAGGGTCGCCTCGCCGCCAAGTTCAATAATGTTGTCGTATCCGCCTTTACTAGCTGTAAACTCGCGGCTGGCCCGCGCCCAATCCGGGGTCTCGCGATAGTTAATCGTGGCGTCCGCGCCCATTTTGCGGACTTGCTCCAACTTGTCATCGCTGGAGGAAATGACCGTCACATGCGCGCCGTGCAGTTTGGCAAAAGCCAGCGCAAACAGTGCAACACCTCCGGTGCCTTGAATCAAAATACGGTCGCTTGCCTGTGTCTGGCCATGCGTCGAAATTGCACTCCAAGCCGTAAGGGCTGCGCAAGGCAACGTGGCAGCTTCTAAATCGCTGAGATATTCGGGCACTTTGACGACGCCTTCTTCGGAAAGACAGACCAGATCGGCCATAACTCCATCCAGCGGACCACCAAGAGCCGAGGCAAATCGGGCAGGGCTCGGCGCACCAGATGTCCAATTCTGAAAGTAAGTCGGACAGACACGATCCCCGACAGCAACGCGCGTCACGTCTTCACCGATTTCGACGATTTCACCCACCCCATCTGAGACAGGGATCAGCGGGAGGTTGCCAGTTGCGCGGCCATACCCTCGTTCGGGCACGATCAGATCGCGCGCATTCAGGGACGCAACCCGCATGGAAATCAGAACCTGGTTGCGTTCTGGACTGGGGGCTTGACGCTCGGCTAATTCGAGGTTGTCGAAGCTCCAGTCGCCTTGAATTTGAAAAACACGCATTTTTTACCTTCTCAGTTTTTTATCAGGGTCGGCACGGGCCGAGCCAATCTGGAGACACGCTCCAGAAGCATTTCGGTTGAACCATCTACAAGGGCGGCGATCTGGGCCGCTCCCAGATGTCGGGCATAGGGATATTCCTGTCGCAGCCCCTCTGCACCCATCGCATGAAGCAGCACGGGCAGATGTTTCTGGCAGGTTGAAACAGCATATATTTTGGCTTGAGCCGAAAGAAGTTGGGCATCCTCGCCACTGGTTATGCAGTTTGTTGCGGATTGGACCAGACTACGGGCAGCGGCCAGATCGGTTTCGGCCTGGGCCAGTGGCAGACGCCATGCTTGATGGGCTGCAAGAGGTCGTCCAAAGGAGTGTCGCTGTGCCCCATATGTGGTACAAAGTGACAGCGCGGAATCCAACATGCCACAGCACATAGCGGCCACATAGGTGCGGGCGCCGTTGATTTCTAACATGATTGAGGTAAACGCCTGACCCGGTTCGACCAATAGGTGTTCATCGGTCAATTCGTAACCTGATAATGTGAATCCGCCCGTGCCGGTGCTGGACTGCGCAAAGGCAGAGCTGATCGCATAGCGGCGGCATCCTGGTGCTGTTAGGTCGACTAGAAAGGCACCGATTCCGCTCCGGTCTCCAACTTCGCCACATTGGGCATAAACAATTGCAAGTGCTGCATTGCGGGCATTTGTTATCCAGGTTTTTTCGCCGTCCAGAACCCAGCCACCCGCGACCTTGACAGCGCGCATTTCGATGGCGGCAAAGTCAGACCCTGTGGTGCGTTCGGTCAGCGCGGTACAAGCGCTGGCCTGTCCCCAAAGCAAGGCGGGCAGATGGGAGGCCTTCAATTCGTGAGAGCCAAATTGCGCCAGTTTCAGCGCCGCATTGTGGGTATTCACCACCGACATGGCGAACCCGAAATCCGCTGCGGCGAGAACCTCGCACGCCCGTGCCTTGAGGGCAAAGCTGTATCCCAGCCCACCGTCTGCGACCGGAACCTCCAGTCGCGTTAGGCCCAGCTCAGCAGCCCGAACCAATAATTTCGGATCAGGGGCTCTGCCCTTTGCCCATTCAGGCGCGACAGGGGCAACGGTAGATCTGGAAAAATCCTCAATCCCAACCACACACTCTGCTTCGTCGTTGCTCAGGGCTGTCATTTGCGTCGCACCAATTTCTTGTGGAGATCGCTGGCAACACCCGCGATACCGCGCGGCATGAATATCGTCGCCAGCACAAGGATCAGCCCGTAGAGGATCAGGCGGAAACTGTCGGCAAAACGAAGGTACTCAGGTAGGAATACCACAATAAAGGAGCCGATGACCGGGCCTGCAATTGTACCCGAGCCACCAATGATCACTGCGAGAATTGCGTCAAGAGACTGAGCCACTCCGAATATCTCGGGGTTGATGAAGCTTTGGTAGTGAGCGTAAAGCGCGCCTGCCAATCCCGCGAACATCGCGCTGGTGACAAATGCAAAAAGTTTGTATTTCCATGCCGCGATGCCAATGGAGCCAACAAGGTCCTCATTCTGCCGGATCGCCACTAGAATTTGACCGATGCGAGAGCGTGCAATGAGAGCCGCCAGTACTGTCATCAGAACAGCGACAATCAAAACAAAGTAGTAGTACACTTCCCGGTCGCCAAAGTTAATTAACCCATCTTTGCCATTGCCGGGTTTCGGGATGCCGGTCAACCCAGCCTCGCCATTTGTCAGATCTGTAAAGTTCAGAAGAACGATAAAAATCACCATGTTGAAGGCTAGAGTGACAATCGCGAAATAATGTCCCTTAACCCGCAAGCTTGGATAACCGGTCGCAATTGCAAAGACTGCCGTCACAAGTGGTGCAAGCATAATAGTCAGCCACACTGGCAAGCCATAATGCATCCCCATCAGCGCTGTGCTATATGCACCAATGCCCATGAAACCTGCCTGAACGATGGAAACATAGCCCGTATAACCTTGGATAAGGTTCTGTCCCTGTGACGCGATCACCCAGACAAGCGCCAGAATGCTGAGATGTATATAGTACTTTACAGTGATCAGTTGCGGCAGTGCGATGAACAGAAATAGAGCGGTAGCGTAAAAAATGTGTTTGGCTGAGATGTTCATGTTGCTTTTCCCAACAATCCCTGTGGGCGCACCAGCAGCACGATAATCATCACTGCGAAGGCAATTACATCTTTATAGGCAGAGGATATGAACCCGGCGGCTAGCGCCTCGGCCACACCTAGGACGATGCCTCCGACAATTGCACCGGGGATCGATCCAAGACCACCCAAGATTAGAACCGCAAAACCTTTGATGACCAGACCTTCGCCAATACCTGGAGCGATTGCGAACAACGAACCGACCATGACCCCTGCCGCTACGCCCAGCATTGTCGATATTGCAAAAACCACTAGTGGGATGGTGTTAACGTTTACCCCCATCAGGATTGCAGCGTCGCGATTTTCGGCCACGGCGCGGATCGCCTGACCTGTTTTGGTGCGCTCAATAAAGAGTGTCATACAAATAACCAGAGCGGCGGCCGAAACGATCACATACAGCCTCAGTTCGGGGATCGTAACACCACCGATGTTGAAAACCCGCTTGAAATCAGTTGGGATAACAATCTGTTCAGCGCCAAAGAAGTGAAGGTTGGCACCTTCGACCATCATCGTTAGTCCAAGCGCGACAATGAAGGCGTTGATATGGTTGGCATTGCGCACTGGCCTGTAGGCCAAAAGCTCGATCACGACGCCAAGCAACATTCCCACCAAGAGCGCGACCAAAATCGCTGCGACCAATGGAAAACCCTGCTGGACCACCAGGAAGAAAGTGAGATACCCCCCAAACATGGACACTGATCCGTGCGCAAAATGGGCGATCCCCAAAATTCCGAATACCGTTGTTAGACCAAGCGCGATGAGGACATAAATACCCCCGATCGCAAGTCCGTTTACAATTTGCTGTATTATCTCGATCATCGTTTTACGGCCCCTTATCCGGTTATTTTCCGCGCTGCTCGATCCGCGTGCGGGAAGGAAATTTCGCGATTTTAAGGTGATACAACGCCGCTGCCCGTTTTGGTGGAATGCGGCGCTGCAGTTTTCGTCTTAGTCCAATGTGCTCAGAAATGCTGAATAGGCGGCAGGATCAGAGGGCAAATCTTGAACAAAGACCCAGTTGCCATCACGCCACTGGAATGCGCCATTCGAGGTATACGCTTGACCGTTTTCGTCAAACATTTTGTTGTCGATCGGCAAATATTGCATGACTGCCTCAGTCGGAACCGGCAATTCTCGCAAAGCGGCGGCAACGGCGGCCGTGTCCTCAACAGTGCCTGCTGCTTCCAGCGCATCTTTCAGTGCATATGTCTGATCGTAAGCATAAGGCGAACTAGGCGATGGAGAGATTCCGAACTTCTCAGAATAGTTCGCGTGATAGGCAATGCCACTCGCGCTCGCAGATAGAAGTGTCAGTTCAGTCGGACGAAGGTCCCAAACGCCTTCCATCTGTTCCGTAGTTGCAACCCGCAAGAATTGCTCTTCACTGCCGCTGGTGAAGCCATAGCGGGCCGCATCAATACCCAGTTCAACCGACTGACGATAGATAAAGGCGGCTGGCTCAACATAACCTACTACAAGGATCGCATCAGGTTTCAACGCACGGATTTTAGTCAGTTGCGGTGTCATATCCCGGTCTTTGGAGGCAAACACTTCACGTGTAATGATTTCACCGCCACCTTTGATAAACTCTGCTTCAAAGGCGTCGACATAGCTTGCGTAAAACGAAACTTCCAATGCGCCAAGTACAGCCACCCGTTTGTGACCTTGTTGTGCGACAAACGTCCCTGCTGCGGCACCCGTGTAATCTGCTGGCGGGCGAGTTCTCACGAGATTAGGAATTTCACGCGTTGTGATCGAACGTTCCGCAGCATTGCCTACTAGCATCACCGCGTCTTCATTTTCGATAAATGACGCAACCGCGCCTGTCGCTCCTGAGCAACAGAAGCCAAGAATGTATTTCACACCATCACGGTCCAGCAATTTGCGGACTGAGTTTGAAGCTTCGGTCGGGTTAGCCTTATCGTCATACGCAATGACGTTCAGCATGTAAGTATCTTCACCCACTTGCACACCGCCTGCGGCATTGATTTCCTCAGCGGCCATCTTCACTGCGTTGGCCTGTGGCAGGCCATATACGGCGGCACCGCCGGTGAGCGCATCGCTAACACCAATGTCCAGCGTCTTTTCAGCCGTCCAACCTGCTGTACCACTAAGCGTGACCGCAGCAAGTGCGGCTAGGCTAGTTTTCATTACAGTAGTGAATTTCATTATATTTCTTCTCCCATGTTACGTTGTTTTGGCGCTGAAAACCACAGCGACAATGCTTACTCTTCAATGGCCCAGATAGGCTTTAACGACTTCTGGATGTGACTGAAGCTCTTCTCCCGTACCTTCCAGAACGATCTCTCCAGCTTCGAAGAGATAAGCCCGGTCGGCCAGTCGTAATGCCATCAAAGAATTCTGTTCGACCAACAAAATGGTCATACCCATGCTCTTGATCCGGGCGATCGTTTCGCCAACTTCGGCGACGATCTTGGGTGCCAAACCAAGTGACGGTTCATCAAAGATACAGAGCTTGGGTCTAGCCATCAGCGCACGACCAATCGCCAGCATTTCCTGCTCCCCGCCAGACAATGTTCCCGCAGCCTGTGACGCGCGTTCGCGCAAGATCGGGAACATGTTCATCATTTCTTCTACATCAAGGGCCTGATCTGCGTCTTTGCGGGTATAAGCCCCCATACGTAAGTTCTGCAGAACATTCATTTGCGGAAATACTTGCCGACCTTCAGGGCACATGGTGATGCCTGCACGTACGATAGAATGGCCGCTTTGGTTGGTGATATCCTTGCCATTGAACTTAATCGTGCCCTGTTTGGCCGGGACCAGCCCGCAGATCGCTTTGAGCGTAGAAGATTTTCCTGCCCCGTTAGCTCCGATTAAGGCTACGCATTCACCCTCGTTCACATCCAGATCAATGCCGTGAATGACCTCAATCTGACCATAACCAACATGTAGGTTTCTAACTTCTAACATCTATACAGCCTCGCCCAGATAGGCATCTATGACTGCCTTATTGTCCCGAATTTCTGAAGGTGTGCCTTCGGCGATTTTGGAGCCGAAGTTCAGCACGACGATGCGGTCACAGACCTCCATGATCAGTGCCATGTGATGTTCGATCACCAGCACCGATGTGCCAAGATCGCGAATGCGTTTGATCAAATTGCCGAGCGTTTTGCGTTCATGTGAAACCATCCCTGCCGCAGGTTCATCAAGCAGGATAATCTTGGGTTCTGCCGCCAACGCCGTGGCTATCATTAGGAACCGTTGCTGCGCCGCTGATGTAGTGCTGACCAGATCTTCGGCAACACCCAAAAGATCAGTAATCTCGAGAATATCCTCTACACGGGCCGCAATACTTTCGTTTTCACCTTCGTGAATGCCAATCCCAAAGACCGAAGACAAAGGGTGCGATTTTAATGTCGAATTGCAACCCAACTCCACCTGTTGACGGACTGTGAAATCGGGGAAAACATTCGCAGTTTGAAACGTCCTGGTAAGCCCAAGCACCACGCGTTCATATTCGGGTAACTTCTGAATATGAGCACCTGCGAGAAGTATTTCTCCGGACGATGCAGAAAATACACCTGCTAGTGCGTTCACCGTCGTCGATTTTCCCGATCCGTTTGGGCCTATCAGCCCGACTATCTCGCCGTGCCCAACCTCAAAAGAGAGATCCCGTATCGCGTGCACACCCCCGAAGGATTTGCAAAGTTTATGAATATGCAGAACTGCACTCGTCATATTTCTCTCCCTACCACATCAAAGCGGCGTATATTTAAAACCCTACAATGCGTGAAACTCTTTTAGAAATTCAAAGATTCTCACAGACTATCTAATTATTAGATGATATACAGATTGAACAGCGCGCTATCAATCCAGAGGGTACAACATGCTGAAAGTTAAGAATCTTAATTCTATTCAAGTATTTGAGGTGGTTTCTCGATTAAAAAATACCACACGCGCCGCACGATTATTGAACATTAGTCAAAGTTCTGTGAGCTACCATATCAAAAAATTAGAGACCGAGGTTTGCACTCTTTTATTTGAAAGAAAGTCAAATGGTCTGGTGCTGACACCTCAAGGGGCAGTTCTTGCCTCTCACGTTGAACAGGGTCTTAGGACGATCCAAGCGGGACTAAATAAGGTTACAGACAAAACAGACTCAGTACGCGTTGCGGTGCCACCCATGTTCGCAAGCCGCTGGTTGTCTGCACGTCTAGGCAGCCTGTGGGAGGCACATCCAAACCTCCAGCTCTCATTCCAGAACCACAACAACACTTATGTAAAACTTGAGCGTCCGGAAGGTTTTGCTGATTTGGGTGTCCATTGGGGCCGCGGAGACTGGAAGGGTTTTTCCGTGACTCGGCTTTGGCCGGGAAAAATGGCGGTTGTCTGCAGCCCAAATTATCTTGAGGCCAACCCGATCCGCGAGGTTACAGACGTAAAAAATTGTACTTTACTGCATGTAGATGACGAACGTATGTGGTTAGAGTGGTTTAATAATAATCACGTGGAGCTATCATCTTCTCAGACGCAGATGATGCGTGAGGACCGCCATTTTCATGAGGACCGCCATTTTCTACTGAGTTCGACGATCAATGGTCTAGGGGTTTCTCTCATCGAAGAAAGCTTGATCGCAAGCGAACTCAAGAGCGGCGCCGTCGTGAACCCGCTTAAACAGACATTCGACAGTTCATCTGCATACCATATTGTCATACCAAAGAGCGCAGTTCTGACACCTTCCGCGGAAGTGTTCAAAGATTGGTTGCTGCAGCTGTGCCTTACAGAGATGTTGCCTGGCAGTTAATATCTTGAGCGCGACATTTTCGATAAGTATAAATTAGCACTCAATAAAACGAATTTTTTCGCCGGGGCACATGCCCGGTCCTTTTAATCCAGACGCACCGATCATACCAGACCCGCAATGGCTTAAACAAGTTTGGTTTGCAGGCTGTCATAGCGATATCGGCGGCAGCTACCTTGAGCCGGAATCTCGATTAAGCGACATCACCATCGAGTGGATGGTTAAAGAACTGCGCGAATGGGTCCCCAGCATTCAAATTAGTGAAAATGAGTTGGTGACGTCGCCAGATTCTAAAGGAATGCAACATGAAGAAACGTTCATGTTTAAGCTAGGGCTAATTGAGAAGCGCTGGCCCGCAAAGCCAAGGATGGTCGGTAAAAACTTCCAACTCCATCCTACGGTGATCGAGCGCTTGGAAGCCGAAGCCGTATCGCATTTAGGTGAAATGAAGCCATACAGACCTGAACAGCTCAAGGACCACCAAAAGGCGCGCAAGTACTTTACAGGTTAATCTATGCCAAACGGCGATGCTTTGCACCGATGCATATTTTTGCTCGGAGCATAAAGCAATACTCATCTGCCCTCTAATAGTTAGTAACAATGGCTGCTTTGAAGGCTGGCTGTCCATTCTGTTACAGGGTGAATATTTCCGTATAAAATCGCCTGTATAGAAAAAGTCTTGTAATTCAGAAAAACATACCCTATTTTCTGACAACAGGAGATAGAAGATGATCATGTCGAAGATTCTACAACGCATCAAAGGCAAGGGCCGCGGCGCTATATTCGCGCCAACGGACCTGTTGGACTTGGGGTCGCGCGCCAGCGTTGATCAGGCTTTGTCGCGTCTGGCGGATCAAGGTGTGATCCGGCGGCTTACCCGTGGGCTCTATGATTACCCAAAACTCAGCGTACGGTTTGGCACGATCTACCCTTCAGCTGATGATGTGGCTCGAGCGATTGCCCGGAAAGATCACTATGTTCTTCAGGTCTCGCCTGCAACGGCTGCAAATCAACTCGGGCTTTCAACACAAGTGCCATCCAAGAGCACCTATATGACGGACGGGCCTTCCCGAACAAAAACGGTGGGGCGACAGGTGATCCATTTCCGGAATGCTTCGCGTAAAACACTTGTTGGGGCCGGTCATATGTCTGGCGCTATTTTTCAGGCACTGCGCTATGTTGGCAAAGACGGCGTGACTGATCAGGTGATAAGCACTTTGGCGCGCGCGTTGAATGACAAAGATAGAGATCAGTTGCAGAAACAGGTCAGGCAAGTGCCGGCTTGGATGTTCCCGGTCGTGCAGCAGATCACGGCGCGTATCTGATATGGACAGCTTTGCAAATGAACCGCCCGAGCAGCGCGCTGAAGCATTCCAAGAAGCCGCAGCTCAGTTAGGGTTTTCTCAGGCCATAATCGAGAAAGATTTCTGGGTTTGTTGGTCACTTGATAAGCTCTTTGCGCTTCCATCCTTTGGCGATCACCTGATCTTCAAAGGCGGCACTTCGCTGTCCAAAGCCTACGATGTCATTCACCGATTTTCGGAAGATGTGGATCTGTCGCTTGATCGGGCACGGCTCGGGTTTACGGGTGACGATGATCCAGAAAACCCTGAACTGTCTGGAGTCAGACATAAGGCGCTTTTAAAAGATCTGCAGAAGGTCGCGGAGGAGACTGTAAGCGGGTCTCTCCAGTCAGCACTGAACGCCGCCTTTGATGTACATCTGGAGCAAGGCTTCCAGCTTTCGGTTGATATTAATGACGCACAGACACTTCTGTTTGCCTACCCGTCTGAGCAGCAAAACAATGCATCTCAAGGTTACGTCAAACCAGTCATTTGATTTGAGTTTGGCGCGCGGGGGGTGCTGCTGCCTGCCGAAGATCTGATCATCAAACCGTATCTGTCCGACGCATTTCCCGACTTGTTAGGTTCGCCCGAAACCTCGGCGCAGGTCTTGGGAATTGAGCGCACCTTCTGGGAGAAGGCGACAATTCTGCACATGCTGAGCCATCAAGATCCAGCCAAACCACTTTCTGATAGGATGTCCCGCCACTACTACGATATGGCGCTTTTGATAGATCATCCTGCGAAGGAACGTGCGTTGGAGAATCTCGATCTTCTGGAGCAAGTAGCACACCACAAGTCGGTCTTTTTCAAAGCAGCTTGGGCGCGTTATGAGACGGCAAAACCGGGCAGCTTACGGCTCATGCCACGTGCCGAATTAACGGTAGCATTGCGTCATGACTACGCTGGCATGAAAGAAATGATCATCGGCCCAGTGCCGGACTTTGATGACATTTTATCCAAGATTGAAACGTTGGAAACCGAAGTAAACAGCTGAGCCGCGCTTCGATAGAACTAAATGCACACAATCAATATTTTAGGTTTTGCCCCCTTTCACCTAAAGGTGAAACCGCGCTCTAGTTCCAGCCGGCAGGCCGACTTCCACCCGAACCATCAGGCTTTGCTCTCCCTCTTGCAATA
>JAESQH010000239.1 GCA_016765235.1 Paracoccaceae bacterium | reverse complement strand
CCATTGTCTAAGATTCCCCACTGCTGCCTCCCGTAGGAGTCTGGGCCGTGTCTCAGTCCCAGTGTTGCTGATCATCCTCTCAAACCAGCTAAAGATCGTAGACTTGGTAGGCCATTACCCCACCAACTATCTAATCTTACGCGGGCCGATCCTTTACCGATAAATCTTTCCCCCAAAGGGCGTATACGGTATTACTCTTCGTTTCCAAAGGCTATTCCGTAGTAAAGGGTACGTTCCCACGCGTTACTAACCCGTCCGCCGCTCGCCTATAACCCGAAGGTCATAAGTGCGCTCGACTTGCATGTGTTAGGCCTGCCGCCAGCGTTCGTTCTGAGCCAGGATCAAACTCTCAAGTTGAAACGTCTCGGCCTAAGCCTTCGACGTTCTTGACAGAAAAACCTCTGCACATCACAAACTAAAGAAACTATTCAACCGAAGTCGAATTGCTTATTTTCGTTCGTTCTTTATCATTGCTTAATGTACTTAGTTCCCGAAGAAACAAAAGCCACCAAACAGTGAAGCTGACACTTACATCATCACCCGAAGGCTAGTAAGCCGAAATGTAGAAGTTCGTCCGTCGTATAAACAAACCAAACCACCCACATATCTCTTCATCATATTCTATTTTCAAAGAGCGAGAGACAAAAATAACCACCAGGCGCTAATCTTAATCAGCGCACCAGCCGCTCGTTTGTCTCAGTATTTCTCAACAACCAAGCTCATCGCCTCGCTGTTGGGGGACTTCTAGACCCCACTCACGAGTCGCGCAAGTACAAAAATCCAGTTTAAGCAAAATAAATCAAAAAAAGGAAGTTCGTGGCAAAAAACGTCAACATACGTTGGGTTTTTCATGATATACACCTTCGTAAGACAACAGGTTTAACGGTATTTAACCGTTCATAAAAGCAATCTAATAAGGGACGACATCATGTCTAAACGTATAATAGCCCTAACAGCTGCAACATTCTTCGCTACACCGGCATTTGCCCAGGATATTACCTCTTGGGTCGTAGATGATTCCTTCGACAATGTATCGTTTTCTGTCGAAAGCGCGATTATCGACAAAGGTTTAACGATTGATTCCATCAGCAACGTCGGAGAAATGCTGGAACGCACGCGCGAAGACGTAGGGTCTGATATTACGATATTCTCCGAAGCACTTGTATACAGCTTCTGCTCCGCATCCGTATCACGCGCCGCGATGGAGGCGGATGTCATGAACATTGCATTCTGCCCTTATGGTATCTTTATATTCTCTACACCCGAAAATCCGGACCAAACCACTGTTGGCCACAGGTTCATGCCCGGTGACGCCATGGCACCCGTCAACGAAATGTTAGACGCAATCATTCTGGAAGCCATTGAGGGTTAACAAACCGTCAAACCGCCGAGCGGAGCGAGGCCCGGTCCAACCGAAGGGCGGGAGGGCCTCGCCAGATACACGGCACCAGTTAATGAACCGTTTGGGCATCGGCAATATTCACCGCCTGCCCAATTACCAGCCCTTCGCTGTCTGCCGAGATCGGCACTTTGGATCCGTCAAACACCTCGCCTCCCAACAACATTTCTGCCAACGGGTTTTGCAAATGGTTTTGGATCACCCGTTTCAGCGGCCTTGCACCGTAAACCGGATCATATCCGGTATCGGCCAACCATTTTAGCGCCGCCTCATCCAACTCAAGCACGATTTTGCGAGGGGCCAGACGTTTGCCAAGAATAGCCAACTGAATATCAACGATCCCGTCCATGTTTTCGCGACTTAAACGATCAAACACGACGATCTCGTCCAGACGGTTCAGGAATTCAGGGCGGAAGTGACCGCGCACGGCCTCCATCACCACCTCTTTCGCCTCGTCCACATCCAACGCCGTATTGTTCAGCGCCTGCGACCCAAGGTTCGACGTCAAAATAATCAGCGTGTTCTTGAAATCGACAAGACGCCCCTGCCCATCGGTCAACCGCCCATCATCCAGAACCTGCAACAAAACGTTAAACACATCTGGATGCGCCTTCTCAACCTCGTCAAACAGGATCACCTGATAGGGCCTACGCCGCACGGCTTCGGTCAACACGCCACCCTCGTCATACCCGACATACCCCGGAGGGGCGCCGATCAGACGGGAAACCGAGTGTTTCTCCATAAACTCCGACATATCCACGCGCGTCATCGCGGTGTCGTCGTCAAACAGGTATTCGGCCAAAGCTTTGGTCAGCTCCGTTTTACCCACGCCGGTTGGGCCAAGGAACAAGAAGCTGCCCAATGGGCGGTTCGGGTCATTCAACCCTGCCCGCGCCCGCCGGACCGCATCCGATACCGCCTTCACGGCCAGGTTTTGACCAATCACACGATTACCAAGCTCAACTTCCATCTTCAGCAGTTTCTCGCGCTCGCCTTCCAACATTTTGTCCATCGGAATACCCGTCCAGCGCTCAACCACCGAAGCGATATGTTCTGGCATCACGGCTTCTTCCACCATCAGGTCCATCGCCTGATTTTCAGCCGCTTCGGCATCGGCCAAGCGCGCCTCCAAATTTGGGATGATACTGTAGGTCAGCTCGCCAGCCTTCGCGTGATCAGCCGCCCGCATTGCTTGGTCCAGCTCCGCCCTTGCGGTTTCAAGCTCTTCCTTGATGTCCCGCGCGCCTGCCATCTTGTCGCGTTCGGCTTGCCAGCGTGCCGTCATCTCGGTCGATCTTTCCTGCAAACCCGACAGCTCTTTCAACAGTTTCACCAGACGATCCGCCGAGGCATCATCTTTTTCCTGCTTCAACGCCTCCGCCTCGATCTGCTTTTGCAATATCTCGCGATCAAGCGTGTCGAGTTCTTCTGGCTTGCTGTCAGCCTCCATCCGCAGACGGCTGGCTGCTTCGTCCATCAAATCAATCGCCTTATCCGGTAAGAAACGATCGGTGATATAGCGATCCGACAAAGTCGCCGCTGCAACCAGCGCGCGGTCCGAAATCCGAATGCCGTGGTGCAGCTCGTACTTTTCCTTAATACCGCGCAGTATAGAGATCGTATCCTCGACCGTCGGCTCTTCAACCAACACTGGCTGGAAGCGCCGCGCCAAAGCTGCGTCTTTCTCAACATGTTTGCGATACTCATCCAACGTGGTCGCACCAACGCAGTGCAATTCACCCCGCGCCAAGGCAGGTTTCAGCAGGTTCGAGGCATCCATCGCCCCATCCGACTTACCAGCCCCGACAAGCGTGTGCATTTCGTCGATAAACAAGATGATCTCGCCGTTCGCGTGGGTCACCTCGTTCAGAACCGCTTTAAGCCGCTCCTCAAATTCACCGCGATATTTGGCGCCCGCAATCAGCGCCCCCATATCCAGTGACATTAACTTTTTGTTAGCAATTGAATCCGGCACGTCACCGTTAACTATTCGTAAAGCCAACCCTTCGGCAATCGCCGTTTTACCAACGCCGGGTTCCCCGATCAAAACGGGGTTGTTTTTAGTACGCCGCGCCAAAACCTGCATCGTGCGGCGAATTTCTTCGTCACGCCCGATGATCGGGTCAATCTTGCCCTCTCGCGCCGCTTCGGTCAGATCATGCGCGTATTTCTTCAACGCCTCGTAACTATCCTCAGCACTCGCGGAATCAGCGGTACGGCCCTTACGAATATCGTTTATCGCCTCGTTCAAAGCCTGCGCTGTTACCTTTGCGGCCTTCAATGCCTTTTCGGCCTCGGATTTGGTCACGGCCAACGCGGTCAACAAACGCTCCACCGTCACGAAACTATCGCCAGCCTTGTCGGCCAGCTTTTCGGCCTCGGCCAGAACTTTGCTGGTCTGCCCGTCCATATACAGTTGATCGCCCGAAACCTTGGGCAGTTTGGCAACCGCCGCGTCAACCTCGGCAATCGCAACATTCGGCGCACCGCCTGCGCGTTTAATCAAATTCGCGGCCAATCCCTGATCGTCATCCAACAATGCCTTCAACAAATGTTCAGGCATAAACCGCTGGTGTTCTTCTCGTTTGGCAATGGTCTGAGCGGCCTGTACGAAACCACGGCTACGCTCTGTAAACTTCTCGAAGTTCATCTTGTTCTCCTATTTTGGCGTTCATACATTCGACGCCCAGTTGGCACGTCTAGTATGACCCTTCGGTTAATATGTGGGTGCGCGAGCAAGCCCTTGCAAGGACTCACATTTTGCGAATGCAAGCAATTCTGCTAGGCTCCCAAAAACAGGAGGAGAACCCCATGCGTACCCTAGCCGACATCCGCGCCAACACCCCCAAATCCGAGGTATTCCGAGGCCAAATCCAGCACACCATGATTGCCGCCCTGCTTACAATTGGCACGTGCAGCCTGCTGAAAGATAACGGGGGCACCTTTATCGGCGTATCCACAATGACATGGGCCTATACCACCATCGCCATCGGGCTGATCCATCAAAGCATCGTCGCCGTCGTGTTTCGCCTGCAACTACATCTCGACATCATGGTCCGAATATTTGGCGACAATGCTCTGAAGGTCTGGGGCGCGATATTCCTGCCTTTCCTTGGCGGGCGCCCTTTGTTATTGATCGTCGTTGGCATTTCCGATTACGGTTCGCTTGGCGGTGACAGGACTATGCAAATTGTATCCGGATCGCTTCTGATAGTGTTGATCGCATGGACCATGCACTCGGTTCTAAAATATTTCACCATTAACCGCGCCCTTGGCGGTGACCATTTCTACGACAAATACCTGAACATGCCGATGGTTAACGAAGGCGCGTTCAAGTACTCGGGCAATGCCATGTATACGTTCGTCTTCACAGGCATGTGGGGCATTGGCCTGCTTCTTGGGTCATGGAACGCTCTGGTTCTCGCGCTGTTTTACCACGCCTATATCTGGGTGCATATGTATTGCACCGAAGACCCGGACATGCGAATTCTTTACAAATCGTAAAGGAGGAGCCACCCGATGCAAGCCGATGACCGTCTAATAGTCGCCCTAGATGTCCCCAATGCACTGCAAGGCCTGCGCCTTGTCGAAAAACTGGGGGACGAGGTTTCGTTTTATAAAATAGGCCTTGGCATGTTGACAGGCGGCGGTATGGCCCTCGCCAACGAGCTAACCGAGATGGGCAAACGCGTTTTCTTGGACATGAAACTGTTCGACATCGGCCAAACTGTGGAAAACGCGGTCGCGGGGTTCACGCAATTCGATCTTGATTTCCTGACCGTCCACGGTGATCCGAACGTTGTACACGCGGCCGTTGCTGGTCGCGGAACGACCGATATGAAAATCCTCGCAGTAACCGTTCTCACATCCCTTGATCGCAGCGACCTTGATCTCGCCTTGATCCAAGCCGGAGATATCCATGATATCGTGATCGAGCGCGCACGCTTGGCATTTCTAGCCGGCGCCGATGGCGTAATCGCCAGCCCCCAAGAAGCCGCTATGATCCGCGCCCTTCCCGAAGCCACCGGCAAACTGATCGTAACACCGGGCGTTCGCCCCGCTGGCACCAACGCCGACGATCAAAAACGTGTCGCCTCGCCAGCGATTGCGATCAATGACGGCGCCGATCACATTGTAGTAGGCCGCCCAATCTGGAAAGCCGAAGACCCGCTGTCAGCCGTCCGCATGATCAAAACCGAACTGGCAGCGATTTAGCGGCGCACCCACCACTCGGCAAACGCCAAATTCGGGACCCAGCATAACCAAGCGACCCAGACCGAGGCTTGCATATACGTCATCTCGCCAAAGATAATGAATCCGGGTAGGTAAATTCTTAAAGTCACCGCAGCAAATGTCAGCGCGAAGGAGCGCATCATCCAGCGACGGTGCGCCTTGAAATTTCCGGCCATCGCAAGCCGAATTGCTTGCACTGTTGTTACCAACCATAAAACCGCGAGAATTCCGAAGCCGAAGCCTGCAATAATCCCGCCTTCAGCACCGGTTGCCATGACAAATCCGGATACACCACCGACCAGAACCGAAACGCCATATGCGCGTCCGGTCCAACGATGCAACGTGCGAAACTTCTTACTGCGTCGTTCCCACAAATTTATCGCCCCAAAAGTCAGCGCCAACGATGCCGCAATTATGTGCGCAATGAAAACGGTCTTCCGGTTCAGTATGTGACCAGACATTTCCGCAAATGCCAAATCTAGGCCCATACCTAAAAATCGAAAAGATGCGAGCGCCACCATAAAACTGAGAAATACGGCGGTATAAAATAGAATGCGATTGCGGATCATGATATTCCCCTAAAAGTTGACACTGCCTAGTTGCACATTGATATTGACACTGTCAAGTTATTATTTATCCTGCGCGTATGACTAAAAAGAAACCTCACCATCATGGAAACCTGCGGGCGGCACTGCTCGAAGCGGGTCTGGAACTTCTGCATGACGGCGGGCTTGAAAATCTGTCCATGCGCAAACTTGCCTCAAAAGCAGGCGTTAGCCACGCAGCACCGGCACATCATTTTGCCAACCAAACCGCATTGCATTCCGGTTTGATGACAGAAGGATACAAAATGTTCACAGTGGCGATGCAGTCTGAAATCAAACTTGCCCCAAACGATCCGCGCGAAATCATATTGGCCGCTGGTCGCGGATATTTAACCTTCACACAGGAGAACGAGGGTCTATTTAACCTGATGTTTGGCGGCACACCGCGTGACCATGACGACGCGGAACTGAATAAGGCATCCGAAGAAGCCTACAACGTTCTGCGCGAAATCTGCGTGCCGATTGTGAAAGGCGAAGGTGGAAGCGAAGCGAACGAGCTGATGATTTGGTCGCTTATCCATGGACTTGCGCGGCTGGTACTGCACAGTAAACGCGACACGATCAACGCCGAAAAATCATTCGAAACTTGGCGGCTAATCCTACCGCCGCTGGAATTTGCTACCTAGCTGGCAAATATCCCGTCAAAATCCGCAAACCCCTTAACCTCGATAGGGTTTCCGCTGGGGTCGTAGAAGAACATTGTCCACTGCTCACCCGCCTCGCCCTCATAGCGCACCGAAGGTTTCAGAACGAATTCAATATTCTTTGCCTCAAGTTTCGCCGCCAACGGTTTCCAGT
>JAESQH010000238.1 GCA_016765235.1 Paracoccaceae bacterium | reverse complement strand
GTGTGAAAGCGGGGAGTAAACAAATTCACCCGCCAACCAGCACACTCAAATCTTCGAGTTTTTCAGCAGAATAGGCCGGAAGCTGACGTTCGAAGCCGGTTTTGTTGTTGTAGCGCACCCTTTCAAAGTGGACATTTCCTGATATCTACAAGCCCGCGCCTCGGTGATTCAAATTTGCGCTCGGGCCGCTCCAACGCTGTTCTTCTCGAGTGAAGAAAGTTTTGTTCCGCATAGTTTCGCAGCCTTGGGAAAATGAATGCTAGTTTGAATTACTCGGGCAGCACCTACTAAACTGTTAATCTATTAAACAATTAATACTTGATGTTCTTGCTGACCGGAAACATCGACATTGCTGACAAAGGTTTTGCCTGCATCGGTTTGTGATCTTTGATGATAGTTGCTTAATCCTTGCAATGCTGAAGTCGCGAATAATGTTTTTAGTTTTGGGCCGCCGAATGATGGGCAGGTGATATTGTCGGTCGGTAATCTGACTTCACCTACAAACACACCGTCAGGTGAACATCGGGCTAATCTCGCGGAGCCCCATTGTGCATTCCACAGGTACCCTTCGCTATCGCATACCGCGCCGTCAGGATTGATATCGGTATTGGTGAAATCGAGAAATACTTCGGCGTCACCAAGTGGCCAACCATCTTTTTCACCCAGGGTTTGCCGCCAGATTTTTGACTGCGCCGTGTCCGCGAAATAGGCATAGCGGCGCTCGGGTGAGAAACATATCGCGTTGGATATTGTAATTCGGGGGTAGAGCACGCGAAGCTCGCCTTGGAAGTATCGATGAATTGCGCCTGCATCCTTCTCGGCGTTTTTCCCCATGGTTCCTATCCAGAAACCGCCCCACGGGTCGGCGCGACCGTCATTTGAGCGCGTAATCGGGTTATCTGCTTCCAGTGAATGTACGATTTCCGAATTACCGGTGTCCATTTCAAACCTTAGCAATGCCGTTTCGCTAGCCACCAACAAAGTGTTTTCGTCAACCCAGCCGGCGGCGGATACATGCTCCGGAAATCGCCAAGATTTTGTCGTTTGTCCGCCTCGGCAATGTAGGGTTTTACCCAATATATCGAACCAGAATAGCTCATTGTGCAGTGGGTGCCACAGAGGACCTTCCCCTAATTCGCAAGCAGTGTGGTCAAATATTTGTGCGGTCATTTAGATTGGGCCTCGTCAAATGCTTTCACGATTTCTTGCGCAACTTGCGATATTTCATCTGCTGTCCGGCCGGGTTTGTATAGCGATGAGCCCAGCCCAAATCCGTTTGCACCTGCATCAATCCAGTTTGCAAAGTTTGCGGGTCCGACACCGCCAACCATAAATACTTCGGTCTCGGCGGGAAGAACCGCGCGAATGGCCTTCAAGCCATCTATACCCATCTGGAATGCGGGAAAAACCTTCAACCCGTCTGCATTATGCTTCAGCGCCGTAAAGCATTCACTTGGCGTCAGCACCCCCGGATAGGATTTCATCCCAAGCGCTTTGGTCGTGTCAATAATGTCAGGATCGCAGTTTGGCGAAACGATCAATGCGGCGCCCGTGGCTGAAATCTGCTTCACTTGTTCTACGCTAAGAACCGTTCCTGCGCCAAATTCCGCGACATCGGAAAACTCGTTTACCAACAGCTCGATGCTTTTCAACGGTTCTGGCGAATTCATCGGGACTTCGATTTTGGTAATGCCCACCTCGATCAAAGCGCCACCAATTGCGAGGGCTTCATTCGAGCGTATACCGCGTAAAATTGCGATCAAATTTCTACTCATTTAATATATCCCTATTATCTGATTTTTAGATATGCGCTCGATATTCCGGCGAGCGTCATAAGCTGTGCCTCGTATTTTTTAGGTGCCCATCCCTGCGCGCTTATCGCGCTGTAATAAGCGCCAGATATTTTTTCATCACCAATGATAACCACGTTTTGCCCCAACCAATATTGACGTGCCGCGCCAAGCTCGAGGCCGATCAGATACCCTGACAGTCGCGCACGTGCGGTTTCGGGAGACAGGTCTGAAATAAGTGCCTCGGATCGCAGCAAAAACAATCGTGCTGCGATGGTTGATGGTTTTGTGATTGCATCATCGATTGCGGCTTTAAACGCGATGGCATCCCAGCCGTTTTGCGCAATGGAATGTCGCAATACAGATTTCGACGACAAAAGTGAAAACAGCTCACCCGTTAGATAGGTCGAAAAGTGCACTACTTCGCCTGCGCTTATTCGCACCCATTTTGTATGGGTTCCGGGCAAGCATACCACGCCGTCAAAATCCGGTTCTTGAGCAAGTAATCCGGCAATTTGCGTTTCCTCACCGCGCATCACGTCTGCCGGAGAGGTTTGTTTGATACCCGGCACGACATAAAATTCGATCCGTGAATCGGTTGTTTGCGCGCGTGTCAAAGGAGAATGGTCAATAGGTTCACATGGTGCAACTCGATACGGTGCTTCGATCCAACCTTGGCGCGAGCCGACCATACCACACGACACAACCGGTGTGATTTCGCCATCCGCCAACCAACCGGATATAATATTCATCAAAGCTGATTCAAACGCACCTGTGGATAATTTCGACATTCCTGCTTCAGATGTAGCCGACTCCAGAACCTCTCCTTCATTTGACATTGCCCACGCACGCAGATGCGTTGTGCCCCAATCTACGGCAATCCAATCCGGTTCGATTTTGCCCAATTCATTCATCCCGTCACCACCACACCACCATCGACTACAAGAGCTTGTCCTGTCATCATCCGGCTGGCCTCCGACGCCAAAAACAACGTTGCATCGACAATATCGCGCGCCTTCAGGTGTTCCTTTAGACATTGCCGTTCCAGATGTGCGGCCAGACTTTCCTCGCTTGCCCATAGGTCCATCTGGCGTTTTGTGAGCACCCATCCGGGCATGAGCGTGTTTACGCGAATGCCATCAGGCCCAAGCTCCCGCGCGAGCGCGCGCGTTAGGCCCGTTATCGCCGCTTTCGACGTCACATAGGCGGGATATCCAGCGTTACCCATCATGTAGGATATGGACGAAAAGTTGATGATTGCACCGCCACCCGCAGTTTTCATTCCGTCGGCGGCAGCCTGCGCGGTAAAGAAATGCGGGCGTAAGTTAACATCCATCCCCTGATCCCATTTTTCCGGGGTCATTTCGGCAATAGAATGGCGCGTGTCATTCCCGGCGTTATTCACAACCACGGTAATTGGTCCGTGCGCCGCTTCAGCCTTTTCCATTGCGGAGTGCAAAGCGGCAACATCAGTGATGTCACATTTGATAAAGAAGGGGGTACGGCCGTGCTTCGCTTCCATTTCAGCGACGAATTTCGTTGAATCGGAGCGTTGGACAAAGGCAACATTCGCGCCTTGTTCCATAAATCCGTCAGTAAGCGAAGCGCCTATTCCCGCGCCGCCGCCGGTAATAAATACACTTTTGCCTTTTAGATCGTGGAACGTAACAAATTCAGACATTAGTGCGACTCCCGTGTAACTAGGCGTGTGTCTTTCCCAACCAAAAAGTCGAGGTCCGCGCCGCGGTCCGCCTGTAAAACATGGTCGATATAAAGTTTTGCATATCCTCGGGAATAAACGGATTCCTCCGGCGCCCAAGTTTTTCTGCGCTCATCCAGTTCAGCGTCGGAAACTAATAGCTCCAGAATTCCGTTTTTGACACTAAGCCGGATACGATCGCCGGTTTTCACCAATCCGAGCGTTCCACCGGCGTTTGATTCCGGTGTGACATGCAGAACCACCGTTCCATACGCTGTGCCAGACATCCGCCCGTCCGAAACACGAACCATATCGCGGACGCCTTTTTCAACCAGAACCTGCGGGACCGGCATGTTGCCAACTTCGGGCATCCCCGGATATCCCTTTGGCCCACACCCCTTTAGAACCAGAATTGTGTTTTCATCGACAGGCAAATCAGGACGATCAATATTGGTTTTCATATCTTCAATGTTTTCAAAAACATACGCTGACCCCTCGTGTTCCAACAAGTGATCCGAAGCGGCGGACGGCTTGATAATCGCCCCGTCCGGAGCAAGGTTCCCACGCAAGACACGCAAGCCCGCGGCGGGTTTAACCGGATTGTCAATTGTCCGGATAACATCGTTGTTGTAAATCTCGGCACCCTCGTAATAGCTCGATATATCTTTGCCCATTACCGTAAAGGCGGGCCGCAATTTATCGCTCAGTTGTGCAAGAACCGCCGGAACGCCACCCGCATAGCAAAAGTCTTCCATCAAGTATTTGCCGGATGGCATGCAGTTAACCAGTAAGGGAATCTCGCCACCGATTTCAAAATCTTTGAGCGTCAAATCCACTTCGGCACGCCCAGCCAATGCCAGCAAATGCACTACAGCATTGGAGGACCCGCCCACCGCTGCATTCGCCAATATTGCGTTTTCGAAACTCGCCTTAGTCAACACTTTGGACAGTTTCAGATCCTCGTCCACCATCTCGACGATGCGTTTACCTGTAAGATGCGCCAGCGCCATACGGCGCGCATCAACTGCGGGCAAGGCTGCGTTTGTCGGCAGGCTCAACCCCATCGCTTCAACAAGACTGGCCATGGTCGAGGCCGTACCCATCGTCATACAAACACCGGCAGATCGGCTCATGCCGGATTCAGCGGCCATGAAATCTTGCAAGGTCATCTCGCCCGCACGAACATCTTCGGAAAAACGCCAAACATCGGTTCCGGACCCTATATCTTTGCCTTTGAATTTGCCATTCAACATTGGGCCTGACGACACGACGATTGTTGGTAAATCCACGCTCGCCGCGCCCATCAACTGACCAGGTGTGGTCTTGTCACATCCGCCCAGCAGCACGACACCGTCGATGCCGTAAGCCCGAATGCTTTCTTCAACGTCCATTGCCAACAAGTTGCGAAACAACATCGCGGTTGGTTTCATCTGTGTCTCGCCAAGGGACATGACAGGAAACTCAACAGGAAATCCACCAGCCTCCCACACACCACGCTTCACGCCTTCGGCTAGCGTGCGCAGACCGGAATTGCAGGGCGTAAGTTCAGACCAAGTGTTGCAAATTCCGATGATTGGACGCCCATCAAACACATGGTCCGGAAAACCTTGGTTTTTCATCCAGCTACGATGAATAAACCCGTCTTTGTCCTGTTTCCCGTACCAGTTTTGCGAGCGGCGGTTTGTCTTGTCAGTCATGCAATTTCTTTCCGTAAGGTGGCGTCTTGTGCCCATTCAGGCAACCAATCACCGTGCGCGGTAATCATCTCACTTACCATTGTCCAAATCTGGTCAAGATCCAGTTCTGCCGCCGTATGCGGATCAAGCATCGCTGCGTGATAAATGTTGTCGATATCTTCGTTTACTAATGCCGCAACGGTCAGTTCCTGTACATTAATATTTGTACGCATCAAGGCAATCAGTTGCGGTGGTATGTCATTCACTACTGTTGGCTGAATTCCATTTGCATCCACCAAGCAGGGTACTTCGACGGCGCAACCATCAGGCAGTTGCGGTATGTATCCGTGGTTTGCGACATTGCCATAAATAACAACGCTGGTATCTGTCGCAATCGCATTCATGATTGTCGCCGCATATTCGTGCGATTGTTTAACGTCTATCCGGTCGGCTCTGCGAAAATCCTCGGCCTGTGAATTCCAGTCAGCGATTTGTTCAACACAACGCTTGGGATATTCATCGAGTGGTATACCAAAACGCTCGATAATGTCTTCGCGACCGTTCTTGATGAAGTACGGTGTATATTCAGCAAAGTGTTCTGAACTTTCGGTAACAAAATACCCCACTCGCATCAACATTTCGTAACGCACCAAATTCGGACATCTTGGCGAGTGTGGGTTTGTTTTTGGAACAAGCTCGCCCGACGCGTACCCTTCTTTTAACGCGGGATAGAGATCGCGATAAGTTCCGTCTGGCAAACGCTCTTCCAAGTTCAGGTAATACGCCATGTGGTTGATACCAGCCGAGCGGTACCGCATGTTTTCAACTTCAATCCCAAGGTCTCCAGCCAACTCCTTGGCGGTTCCTTGAACCGAATGGCACAGCCCGACTTGCTTGATTGTCGGATATTTCGCCGCGATGGCCCAAGTGTTGATCGCCATTGGGTTAACATATTGCAGCATCAATGCGTTGGGGCAAACCTCCAACATATCGTCGCAAACACTCCACAAATGCGGAACGGTTCGCAGTCCGCGCATGATGCCGCCTATGCCGACAGTGTCAGCTATTGTCTGGCGAAGT
>JAESQH010000237.1 GCA_016765235.1 Paracoccaceae bacterium | reverse complement strand
CCCGCAAGCGCGTTGGCGGCGGTTGTGACATCCGCCCCCACAGCGTGTACCGCAGCCAAAATAGCCAGCGCGTTCATCGCCAAATGTCGAGCAGCAGCCCCAATGGTGAAGGCCTTATCCTCTCCCAATATAGTCGCTTGAACTTTCGTATTATTCGCCTCGACAACGACATTGCGAAGTCGAAAATCTACTGCGCTCTCACCAAACCAAAGCGTTTGGGTGTTATTGGCAACGTTGGCCAAAACACCCGCAGTTTCCGTATCTGCATTCAAAACCGCAACACCACGGGAAAGCCCCTCAATTACCGACGCCTTTTCGCGCGCGATGTCTTCGACATTCGCGAACGCGGCCATATGTACCGCTGCAACGTTCGTAACAACCGCCACATCCGGCTTGGTAAGGCGCGACAGCGGAGCGATCTCTCCGGCGTGATTCATACCGATTTCAATCACCGCGTAATCCGTATCCACCGGCATTCGTGCTAAGGTTAGCGGCACGCCCCAATGATTATTATAGCTCTTTTCAGCAGCGTGGACTTTTCCCTGATTGGACAACGCCAAGCGCAGCATCTCTTTGGTTCCCGTTTTGCCAACCGATCCGGTCACGGCAATCACCTTCGCATTCGTGCGCGCCCGCGCATTGGTGGCCAAAGCCTCCAACCCCTGCAGAACATCGTCTACAATCAACAATGGTGCATACGGTGAGACGCCTTCGGGAATGCGCGAAACCATCGCCGCAGCCGCACCGTTTGCCAATGCTTGCGCGACGAAATCGTGACCGTCGCGTACATCCTGCAAGGCTACGAAAATGTCGCCTTTTTGCAAGCTGCGCGTATCGATTGAAACGCCAGACGCGCTCCAATCCACATTGCTGCGCCCGCCCGTGGCAGCGACTGCCTCGGCCATTGTCCAAAGCACGCTCATCTTGGTAATTCCTCTAAGGCTGCAACTGCGATGCTAGCCTGTTCTGCATCGTTAAACTCCAGAATATCCGTCCCGACAATCTGGCCAGTTTCATGGCCTTTGCCCGCAATTAATAATGCATCCCCCGGTTGAAGCGCATCAATCGCGGTCAAAATGGCCTCGGCCCGATCACCAATTTCGTTAGCATTCGGGCAGGCCGCCATGATCGCCGCGCGGATTTCGGTTGGGGCTTCGGAGCGTGGATTGTCGTCTGTCACATAAACCACATCGGCATATTTCACCGCCGCTGCGCCCATCAATGGACGTTTACCTTGATCGCGATCTCCGCCAGCGCCAAAAACCAGCAACAGACGCCCCATTACATGTGGGCGCATGGCTTGCAACGCTGTTTCCAGCGCGTCTGGCGTGTGCGCGAAATCGACAAATACCATCGCACCGTTGCTGCGTGTCGCTACCAGTTCCATCCGCCCACGAACCGTTTTCAACGAGGGCAAAGCATCAAACACTTTTAATGCATCCGCACCGCACGCAATCACCAACCCCGCCGCCAGCATCACATTGTCAGCCTGAAAACCGCCAATTAAATCGAGCGGCACCATATGGCTTTCGCCCCCGTACGACACCAACACATCCAGCCCATCCGCGCGATATCGCGTATCTTTTATACAAATATCGGCAGTGCCATGCCCGACAGTCAAAACCTTGTCCAACTCCTGCGCCAAACCAGCCCCGCGTTCATCGTCAATGTTGATCACAGCGGTCGCACCATCCGGTAAAATGCGCAGGAATAGCCCGGCCTTGGCGTTGAAGTATTCCTCAAACCCTTCGTGATAATCCAGATGATCACGGCTTAGGTTAGTAAACCCTGCCGCAGTTAGGCGAACACCGTCCAAGCGACGCTGTTCTAGCCCGTGCGAGGAAGCCTCCATCGCGGCATGTGTAACACCCTGTCTGGCCAAATCCGCCAACAATGCGTGCAAGGTCAAAGGTTCCGGCGTGGTGTGGGATAACTTCGCCGACACCGCCCCTTCAACCCCGACTGTGCCGAAATTCACTGCCGCAAGTCCCAATTCTTCCCAAATCTGGCGCGTGAAATTGGCCACGGACGTTTTGCCGTTGGTCCCCGTGATCGCCACCATTGTTTCAGGTTGTTCGCCAAACCACACGGCGGCAGCCTTGGACAGCGCCTTGCGGGGGTCGTCAGAAATCAGAAACGGTACATCGTAACCACCCTCAGCCTGCGTAATTTCATAGCCCGCCGCATCGGTCAGCACCGCGCCAGCACCCATCCGAACCGCAAATTTCACGAACTCAGCACCGTGGACATTACTGCCCGGCATCGCGGCAAACAAATGACCATGTTTGGTCTGCCGACTATCAACGGAAATACCGGTGATCGTAGCGGGCAATTCGCCAACCAGCCGGTATTCCAGCGCCAAAGAGTCGATTGTTTTGGAAAGGTTTGTCATGGCCCCTCTTGGCCCCTCGTCAATTCCGCGTCAAGGTCAACGCGACTGGCGCAACCTTATCATCGAAATACTCCGGCCGCATACCCATCAGCGGCGCGATCCGGCGAATAATCTCTGCGGCGACAGGTACGGCAGTCCAACCCGCGGTGCGACGAGGTTTGCCACTAGACATTTCTTCAGGTTCATCGAGGCTTACGATCAATACATATTTCGGATCGCCCATTGGGAAAACACTGGCGAAAGTCGACAAAACCTTGCCCTCATAATATCCACCTTTAGGATCCGGTTTGTCGGCTGTTCCGGTTTTTCCACCAACCTGATATCCTTCAACTCTTCCCAACGACGCTGTGCCGCGCACAACTACTTGGCGCAACATATCACGCATCGCATCAGATGTTTCGCGTGAAATTACTCGATCACTTTCATTGGGCAGTTCGCCACCCTTCAACAAAGTCGGTGTTACCAGCAGCCCACCGTTAGTCATCGCCGCATAGGCCGCGGCCAGATGCATCGGCGTTGTTGCCAATCCGTGGCCATAGGAGATTGTCATTGCCGACAATTCAGACCAGTTTTTAGGCACCAAAGGCTTGCTGTGCTGCGCCTCTTTCATTTCCAGCGACAGAGGCTCAAAAAACCCGAGCTTGCGCAGAAATGCCTGTTGCGCTTCAGCACCAAATTCGATCGCAAGGTTTGCAGAACCGATGTTTGAGGATTTCACGATCACATCGCGCAAACTAAGTTGTGGTCCATAGTTGCGGAAGTCTTGAATGCGAAATTTACCCCACCGCAGTGGGCCCTTTGTATCCACCATAGTGTCGGGTGTCGCAATCCCGGATTCCATCGCCAAAGCGGCGGTGAATATCTTGAATACCGACCCCAGTTCATATCGCCCCTGTGCAATCCGGTTAAATAATGTACTAACACTG
>JAESQH010000236.1 GCA_016765235.1 Paracoccaceae bacterium | reverse complement strand
TTTCCGACGTGCGATCGATGATCAAGGCTGTTGAAGGCCTTGTCGCGGCAGGTGATTAAACCGATATGAAGCGCGTTGTCATCACGGGGCAGGGCGCCATTTGTTCACTTGGCCTGAGTGCGACCGCCACGATGGAAGGTATGCGCGAAGGCCGCCTTGGAATCTCGGATCTGGTGATGCGCGACGTTGACCGACTGTCCATCAAGATTGGTGGCCAGGTGCATGGGTATGACGGGTCTGATCATTTCAGCCGTCAAAATTTGGTTCTTTATGATAGATTCACGCAGTTTGCGCTGCTTTCGGCAGACGAGGCGATGGCGCAGAGCGGGTTAGAAATAAGTGAAAACCTATCGCAGCGTTCCGGTGTTATTCTGGGAACGGCTGGCGGTGGTTTGCACACGCAGGATGAAAACTACCGCAATGTGTACGAGGCCGGCAAAAATCGTGTGCATCCGTTTGTAGTACCGCGCCTGATGAACAATGCAGCGGCTAGCCATGTTTCCATGCGGTTCCGTTTGCAAGGGCCCTCCTACACAGTGGCTACGGCTTGCGCGTCTTCGAACCACGCAATGGGGCAGGCGTTCCACATGATCCGCTCGGGTGCAACGGACGTTATGCTGACAGGTGGAAGCGAAAGTATGCTGGTGTTTGGCGGGATCAAGGCATGGGAAGGGCTACGCGTTATGTCCAAGGACGCATGCCGCCCGTTTTCGGCCACGCGTAACGGTATGGTTCAAGGCGAGGGTGCAGCGGTGTTCGTCTTCGAAGAATATGAACATGCCAAGGCGCGCGGCGCTGAAATTCTGGCCGAAGTTATTGGATTCGCAATGACATCGGACGCGTCCGACATCGTGACACCGAATAAAGATGGCGCAGCACGGGCGATTAAGGGCGCGCTTTTGGATGCTCGGCTGAATGTCGACGAAGTCGGATACATCAACGCGCATGGCACAGGAACAAAGGCGAACGATAAAACCGAATGCGCTGCGGTGCGCGATGTGTTTGGTTCGCATGCCGATAATCTGATGATGTCTTCGACCAAATCGATGCATGGCCACCTAATTGGTGGCACGGGGGCCGTGGAATTGCTGGCCTGCGTGATGGCACTGCGCGATGGTGTGATCGCTCCAACAATCGGATACGAGCAACCTGACCCCGCGTGTGATCTGGATTTCGTGCCAAACATTGCGCGTGATGCGAAGGTTACTGTCGCCCTAAGCAATGCGTTCGCGTTTGGTGGTTTGAACGCAGTATTGGCACTGCGTTCAATTTAACTTACTGAGATTGATTTTCCAACGCATCAAACGCGGCAGTGAACCCGTTTAGCGATGCTGTCACAGGAATAGCGTTCTGCGCGTCGGCAATGGAAAAGAGTGAGATATTCACGTTGGTGCCCGATTTCATTCCGGAAACTATTAAATCCGTTAGTCCAAATCGGGAGAAGCAACCAGGGCGAGTACACCAACTGAACGGGTATTGTACCGCTTCCGCATCATCAACAGCGAATATCACGCCGCGCGTCAACAATGTCCCCAACGGAGCAACAATTGTTGCGCCTGCAACGGCTTCGCTGCCCAGCGGCAATTTAACGATGCTGAACTCTGCAACCGGTGTCCCTTCATTGTTCAACATCAGCTGATACAAAAAACAGGCATTGGTTGCCGTTGTGCAGCGAATTTCCCAATCGCCATATGTCTCGCGAACAATTTCCTTTGGCTGCTCTTCGGTTACCGAGGCACCTCCAACGGGAAAATTATCGGCGGTTTGTGCTTGGGCAGCAAATCCTGCCAGGGCGAAGATGATGGCTAGTTTGAGAATACGCATACGGCCAATTAGTCCTTTGATTGCTCGAATATATCGTTGAATTATAGGTGTCAGGAACTGGGTCGCAAGTCAACTAATGTGTCGCGCAGATCGGCGAAAACTTGCGTGTCAGGATTTGACGATTAGTTGAAATATGGCTCCGGCGGTAGGAGATATACACCCATGCAAGCTGTTGTTATTATGCGTTTATTTAAGGAAGTATTTCAGAGAATGGTGCGTAAGCGGTGCGCAAACCATGCATATCGACTAGTTTGGCCACTCTGCTTGTAGTGACTGCCAGTGCTAACTTACCCAAACCAGATTATTTACATGCATGCCAATAGTACAGTTCGAATATCACTTTATGAGCTTATGGCCTGCAATTCATGGGCATAATGCGTATATGCAGATTTTTTTACGTCAATAAGTTTAAGCGGAATTACCTCTTTATTTTCTGGGAGATAGTAAATTACTCAGACGGTCAAATTGGGTTTCTACCAGAGGCTATCTCTGAATATATATTGACGGTTAGCAACCTTCGCTGCGGATTGCACCAACGGCGGCTGAGCAGATGGGTTGGATGGCTCCTGCACCCATCGGCGTCGTAAAGCGCTATATTGCAGTTGTCATTAACTGCTCAGGAGAGGAGCCACCCAATGCAAGTTACAACAGTTGGTCTAGATTTGGCCAAGAACGTTTTTCAAGTTCACGGTATCACTGACAACGGTGAGGTTATTTTCAATCGCACGCTGCGACGTGCTCAATTGCTGGCGTTCTTTGAACGTCTTGATCCTTGCCTTGTTGGCATTGAAGCCTGCGGCACCTGCCATCATTGGGCCCGCGAATTGATCAGGCTCGGCCACGACGTAAAATTGATTCCGCCAATTTATGTGAAGCCTTACGTTAAGCGGGGCAAGTCTGATGCAGCCGATGCGGTTTGTCGAGATCAAGACGCCAGATCAGCAAGCAATTCTGGCACTGCACCGGACACGGGACCTTGTGGTTCGACAACGGACGCAAACGATTAATATGTTGCGCGCGCAGTTGGCCGAGTTCGGGATCGTATTCCCGCAAGGCGTTGGCCATGCCACTCAGTTTGCAAAGCGTTTATTTGAAGGTGAAAGCCCTGATCTACCGGACATCGCAGGCGGCGTGATTGCCGAACTCAGCGAACAACTTTTGTTCCTGCATGGAAAGATTGCTGGCTACACCCACGAGATGACGCAGGTGGCTCGGCGAGAGAAACGGGTCGCTCTTTTGCAGACCATTCCAGGGATTGGACCGATAACAGCATCAGCCATCGTGGCCACCGTTGGGACCGGCAAGCAGTTCAGCAATGGGCGTGATTTTGCGGCCTGGCTTGGACTGACTCCCCTGAACCGTTCCAGTGGCGGCAAAGAGCGATTGGGGCGTATCTCGAAGATGGGGGATCAATACATTCGACGATTACTCGTCATCGGCATGATGTCCCGAATGCGCCAAATCACCAAAAACCCTGAGCGGTATGACCCATGGTTTGCGGACATCATGGCCCGAAAGCCGGGCAAAGTGGCAGCCGTTGCGATGGCAAACAAAACGGCTCGCATGGTCTGGGCCGTCCTAACCCGCAATGAACCTTACAAAGTCAGAACCGTATGAGCTTAGACGAAATACAGAGATAGCAAGACCAATGAAGTGATGGAACTTTTGTCAGCCCTAGAACCAAGACACACCGTGCTTTGTCCTGAACGCTCGCTGTTCGATATGCAGAATGGGACTTGGCTTGTGGAAACCATCAGGGCCAGCGGCCTTATGAGCCGCACAAACAGGCCGGACACAAGACCGCATCTGACAAACAGAAATCACATCAGAAATGTCTTGCTAAGCAGGAGCCATCCACACAGGACAAAGCTGCCATTCGCATATTCATCGCCTATTGAGAATAGGTGGTTATTGGTGTGACGGCCTTGTCATCAACCAGTACTGGCTGTTTGTAACAGGTTCGACGAAAGAGCTTACCGCATCATATCCAAGGCGCTGGTAGAACGGCATGTTTTTGGGAGTGAATGTCTCCAAATAAGTCGAGACACCCGCATCGTCAGCCTTCTCCAAGACGGGACGAACTAAATCTTCACCTAATCCTTGGCCCTGAAACTCAGGCAGTATTCCAACGATTGACAGGTACCAATCTTTTTCTGAAACTAGTGGTTCGGCAGACTCGGACATAAAATCGTTGATGTCCAAGTAAGTTTGTAAGCAAAAATCTCCCATTGCCGATAGTATAACGCTCATTTTTTGTTGATTTTTTTTAGCAGCTTCTTCTTTGTTCAACGGAATGGACCATACTGAGATACCGACCGGTTCGCGTTCTGGCTGAAATACATGGCCATATCTACTCGCTTCAAAAATCGAGTAGTCGTAATAGGTAAGCATCGACTCTTTTGCCTTGGATCGATCCGCAACTCTATTTTCAAGAGTGATGTAGAAAGGATCGTCGGCAAGAGCCGAATATAGTGCTGCAGAATAGGTGCGGTAGATTTCGGCTCTTCTTATAAGTTGGTCAGACATCTGTTCATTTCCCAATACTTGCAAACCTCTGTGGCAACGCTGCTTTCTTAATACCATATGATTTTGTGGAAATTAGCGATCTTTCAGGATTGAGGAAAAAGTCCGTGAAGGGCTCTAAGCCATCGTCTGGTTCCTTTAGTTCGATAATTTCGAGAGTCGGAAATGCAAACGATACCTGTCCGAACGATACTGTTGCTAGTTACACTAAAGTAATTTCATCAGAAGAACCCAATGCTCGGTGTCCGTCACCCAACCTTCTTTCATGCAGGGACGCGTTGCGACCTTCATGTAACCGTGCCGCTCATAAAGGCGTCTAGCGCCGGTGTTATTGCTCGCAACGATTACGCTCATTCGGCAAAGGTTTTCTGCCCGAGCTATCTGATCTGCCAGTTCGAGAAGTCGCGAACCAAGCCGCTTCCCACGATATTCTGGGTAGCAGGCCAGCACGTTGACATACCAGCTTTCTAGGGCTTCATTCTCTAGTTCCTGAAGCGGCCGAAACAGAGTAGGAAAATCTTTGCCAATTGGCTCCGGCTCCAAACCGATCACGTAGCCAGTAAGGCTTGCAACGGCACCATCTCCATAATCTACGACAATAACTTGGCCTTCTCCTGCCTTGTCTGCTTGACGCGCGCGACCGATTTCCCAAGGGTTCTGACCTTCCTCTGCAAGCCCTTCCCAAATATGGAGGGGCAAGCCCTCTCCAGCGAAGTTGACAAGATCAGCCAGTTGCGTTGCGTCTTCTTCGCTTGCGAGCCGTAAAGGTGAGTCGAGCCGGATCATGCGTCTCTCCGAAGCGGTTTTGACTGGTGTAGGTGCACATGCGGTTGCCAATTAAAATGGACGCGCCCGTCGTTGCAAGCTCCGACGGTTGCAGGACAAGCCTCCAACCCTTCGCAATCTCTGTACGCATATGAAAAAGCGTCTGTCATGATCAGCCTCCCATTATTCAGATCATAGCGGAACTAACGAGTATCACAAAACTTGCTGATAGGTAATACTTAGATGCGTTCCGGTTTTGTTGGGCGAAAACCCACCACTATTTGGGTGCTGCATCTATTTTAGGAGTCGTGCCCCAGCACGTTCACACGGCCTGTAACTAGCGGGCACAACTCTCTATGCGTTTTGCGACGCCTCAGGGCGCGATGTTTTGGTTGATCCTAAAGAGGTTATCAGGGTCGAATTTGCGCTTGATACCTACGAGCCGGTCATAGTTATCGCCATAGTTGGCGCGGGTTCGGTCCGCGTCGTCATTATCCATGAAATTGATGTATCCTCCGGCCTCTGAGTGCGGTGCTAAAGCATCAGAGTAATCGCGGACCCACTTTTTATTAGCCCCGTCATCTGCAGGATCATCCGACGCCGCAAGGATAACCATTGAAAAGTTAGCGTCACGGTGGCCAAATGCTGTGGCGTCGGCCGCAACCCGGTGGCAGGCCCCATTAATCGGATAGAGGTGCATGGTCGAACTTGCGTTCGGCGCGTTCGGGCCGTGTTGAACATGCGCCGCGATGGCTTCATCGGTGAGTTCTTTAACGAAATTACCCTTCCAGTACTGGCGAATTCCTGGCGGAAAGAGGCCGTCGAAGGCTGCGTTGATTGCCGGATATGGAATCGGACCCACCATCTCGGCCTTGACCTCGGCTACATCGTGGAAGGGTTTGAATTGACGCTCGCCATCCTCGGGATCACCAGACCAGCAGGCTATGAGAGCAATAAACATGTCGCCGTGCCGATCTTCGGGAATGAAGGGTAGCGGCGGAGCGATTTGAAATGCCGGAAATACGCCCATCTCTTCTGGCGCATCCTTTATGTATTCCCGATAGAATTTGAAGATGTTTTCGGCCTCTTCAACTTCGTAGAACATCGGGCCCCAATACACATCCCGGACCGGCTGAAGTTTGAACTCCAAGGACGTACACACACCAAAATTCCCACCGCCACCGCGGATCGCCCAGAATAGGTCGGCGTTTTCGTGCTCGTTCGCAATCAGCACTTTGCCGTCCGCCGTCACGACATCGGCGGACACAAGGTTGTCGAGAGACAATCCAGACCCGCGCGACAGATACCCGATCCCACCGCCGAGCGTAAGACCGGCAACCCCGGTCGTGGAAATGACACCGCCAGTCGTCGCGAGGCCATATGCATGTGTGGCAGCGTTAAAGTCGCCCCATGTGGTACCACCCTCGGCCCTGGCTGTCTTCGCGGCAGGATCGACGCGGACACCGCGCATTTTTGAAAAATCAATAACAACCCCGCCATCGTTAGTGCCCAAACCTGGGCCGCTGTGACCACCGCCTCTGATCGACAACTGGAGGCTATTATCCCTTGCGTAGTTCACAGTGGCCATCACGTCCCCGGCATTCATCACTCTGACAACCACAGCAGGGCGTTTGTCGATCATGCCATTGTGGACCGAACGGGCCTCTTCATAATCGGCGTCGCCTTCGATAATCACTTCACCGCGCACTAGGTCACGGAGTTCACTTGGTGTTTTAGTGCTCATGTCTTCCTCCCAATTTGAAACGAATATTAATGGCATCTTATGTTAGGTCGCCAAACCTACCTACAGCCAGGGGAATTCCGATTCTGACATTTCGTCCCCAAAATCCCTTAAAACTAGCTACAATGCCTGTGAAACTAACGATTCGTCCGAGGTTGCCATGGATGTACTTTCTAGTATTCTTCAGAATGTAAGACTGACTGGCGCTGTCTTTTTTGATGTCCGTGCGCAAGAACCATTCGTCGCGGAAACACCTGATATGGAGGTGGTCGGAAAGGCAGTCATGCCAGAGTCTGAGCATGTAGTCCCGTTTCATATCATGATGCGCGGTTCATGTTGGATCGAGTCAACCAACAGCAGCTTTGAGCCTGTTAAATTTGACGAAGGTGATGTAGTAATATTTCCGCACGGGCATGGGCACGCCTTTGTCACCACCCTTGGAGATAGATGCCCGCCCGAGCTTGGAATGTATCGCAGGTTTCAAGACCATCCGCTGCCTTTCGTCGTGGATTTTAACGATCACGGAGTATGGGATACCCGGTTTGTCTGCGGTTATCTTGGTCTGGACCCATTGCCGTTTAATCCCCTGCTAGAAGCTTTACCTGACATGACAATTGCAAAACGCACCGCTGATACCAGCCATATTGAGGTTGACCTGATCAACGAAGCCATTGGAGAACTGGCAACTGATAGATCTGGCGGCGAAGCTATCCTGGCGCGACTAAGTGAGCTTTTGTTTGTGCGCGTGTTGCGGCGGTATATCGAAGAGATGCCCGACTATTCGGCGGGGTGGCTTGCTGGAATAAAAGATCCGAAGGTTCGAAAAGCTCTGATATACATTCATGCGGACCCATCAAAACAGATAACGCTAGATGATCTCGCAAAAAGCGCTGCCATGTCGCGGTCAGCGTTCTCCGAGCGCTTCACCAGTTGCGTCGGAGAGTCTCCAATGCATTATTTGACACGCTGGCGCATGTCGATTGCGTCGCAGCTTCTGAGACATACCCATAAACCTGTGCATGAAATCGCTGAATGTGCTGGGTATTCAAGTGAAACCGCTTTTCAACGTGCCTTCAAAAACATAGTAGGGCATCCGCCAGGTAAATGGCGTCGGCTCAATGGTTCTTCGGTGTCTGGAAACGATTAGCATTTACCGAATGCCTGTGAATGGGCATTGGGGACTCACTGCACTCCATCTTTGCTTAAAGATTAAAGTGTTGCGTCCACCCGTTGAACCCACCGCTGTCTGACGTCAGCACCTATGGAACAGATTTGCGGTATTGAATAAGGGAGGGTTTCTGTCTCATCGTAACCTTCAAGGAGTGAAGATGAGA
>JAESQH010000235.1 GCA_016765235.1 Paracoccaceae bacterium | reverse complement strand
GACCATTTACTGTATTTGGTCCCGATAGGTCGGGAGAAACATTATGATCCAGATGCAGACCAATCTGGATGTTGCTGATAATAGCGGCGCTCGCCGTATTCAGTGCATCAAGGTTCTAGGCGGCTCCAAACGGAGATATGCCAGCGTTGGTGATATTATTGTTGTTTCTGTGAAAGAAGCCATTCCACGCGGTCGCGTGAAAAAAGGTGACGTTCACAAAGCAGTCGTAGTACGCACACGCAAAGAAGTTCGTCGGGCCGATGGTACAGCCATTCGCTTTGACACAAACGCAGCCGTAATGCTGAACAACGCCGGAGAGCCTATTGGCACTCGTATCTTCGGCCCAGTTGTTCGGGAGCTTCGTTCCAAGAACTTCATGAAAATCATTTCACTTGCTCCGGAGGTGCTGTAATGGCCGCTAAACTCCGTAAAGGCGACAAGGTTATTGTTCTTACAGGTAAGGACAAAGGCCGCGAAGGAACGATCGCTTCGGTCAATCCATCCGCCGGAAAAGCAATTGTGGAGGGCATCAACATGATGGTCCGCCACACGAAACAAAGCCAGACTGCACAGGGTGGCCGCGTGCCAACACCTGCTGCGATCCAGCTTTCAAACCTCGCATTCGTCGATCCTAAAGATGGCGGCGCAACCCGTGTTGGCTTCCGTATGGAAGGCGACAAGAAAGTGCGTTTTGCGAAAAAATCAGGGGAAGTGATCAATGACTGATTATACACCTCGCCTTAAAACGCAGTATAAGGAGACTATCCGTCCTGCGTTGAAAGAAGAGTTCAGCTACAAGAACGATATGATGATTCCGAAACTGGAAAAAATCGTATTGAACATGGGCATTGGCGAAGCTGTTGCAGACAGCAAGAAAATCCGCTCCGCCCACGCTGATCTTATGGCAATCGCCGGCCAGATGCCTGTCATCACCAAGGCCAAGAAATCCATCGCGGGTTTCAAGGTTCGTGAAGATATGCCTCTCGGTGTCAAAGTGACGTTGCGCGGGGACCGTATGTACGATTTTATGGATCGTCTGGTTACTGTTGCTATGCCTCGTATCCGCGATTTTCGTGGTATCTCGGCTAAGTCGTTTGACGGTAATGGCAACTACGCCATGGGCCTGAAAGAGCATATCGTATTTCCGGAAATCGACTTTGATAAAGTTAATCAGTTCTGGGGAATGGATATCGTAATTTGCACCACCGCGAATACCGATGCGGAAGCGAAAGCGCTGTTGAAGCAATTCAACATGCCTTTCTCTAATTAAGCGCGGGAGGAGAGAAAAAAATGGCTAAAGTTGCTATGATCCAACGCGAATTGAAGCGGCAGAAGTTGGTGGCGAAGTACGCCGACAGACGCGCAGCTTTGAAAGAGATCGCGAATAACAAAGACCTAGATGTTGAAGAGCGTTTTAAAGCTACCTTGGCACTCGCCAAGTTGCCGCGCAATTCGTCAGCCACCCGCCTGCGTAACCGCTGTCTGGTAACTGGTCGTCCGAGAGCTTATTACCGTAAGCTTAAAATGTCCCGTATCGCGCTGCGCGATTTGGCCTCCATTGGTCAGATCCCCGGCATGGTTAAATCTAGCTGGTAAGGAGGGTATAAAATGAACTTGAACGATCCTCTCGGCGATATGCTGACACGTATTCGTAACGCACAATTGCGTGGCAAATCCTCCACTCACACACCAGCTTCCAAGCTGCGTGCATGGGTTCTGGACGTGCTTAAATCCGAAGGCTACATCCGTGGCTATGAAACTGGAAAAGACTCCGACGGCAAACCACAGATCATTATCGAGTTGAAATACTACGATGACGAACCGGTTATCCGTGAGCTTAAACGTGTATCGACCCCTGGTCGCCGCGTTTACGCAGGTGTGAAAGACATCCCTACCGTCCGTCAGGGCCTTGGTATTGCGATCGTCTCCACACCGAAGGGTGTTATGTCCGATGCACAAGCTCGTGCCGACAATGTCGGTGGCGAAATCTTGTGCACAATCTTCTAAGGGGTAGGTTATGTCTCGTATTGGTAAAAAACCGGTCGAGCTTCCTGACGGCGTTTCGGCGTCCGTCTCGGGCCAGACCATAGAAGTTAAGGGGCCTAACGGCACCCGTACGTTCCGTGCAACTGATGATGTAACAATCACAGTTGAAGATAATGCAGTAAGCGTCACTCCACGTGGCACGTCCAAACGGGCGCGTCAGCAGTGGGGCATGTCCCGCACACAGGTTGCAAACCTCGTGCAGGGTGTGACCGGTGGTTTCAAGAAACATCTTGAAATCCGCGGTGTTGGTTATCGTGCAGCACTTCAGGGCAAAGTCCTGAAATTGGCGCTCGGTTATTCCCATGACGTTCTTTTTGATATCCCGGAAGGGATCACTGTAACCGTACCTAAGCCGACTCAACTCGTCGTTGAAGGCAATGATCAACAGGTTGTTGGTCAGGTTGCAGCGGAAATTCGCGCTTGGCGTAAACCGGAGCCTTATAAAGGCAAGGGTATCCGCTACGTTGGCGAATTTGTCCGTCAAAAAGCTGGTAAGAAGAAATAGGAGCGCACGATATGGCAATTTCTAAAAGAGAATTGTTCCGAAAGCGACGTATGCGCACCCGGAGCAAACTACGCAAAACGGCTAATGGCCGTCCGCGTCTTAGCGTTCACCGTTCAGGCAAGAACATCTCGGTTCAGGTGATTGACGATTCGCAGGGTATCACCCTCGCATCGGCATCCACCCTCGAGAAGGCCTTGGGCTTTGTGGGCAAAAACAACATCGAAGCAGCGGCTAAAGTAGGTTCGACAATTGCCGAACGTGCTAAAAAAGCTGGTATTGAAGATGTGTATTTCGATCGCGGCGGTTTCCTGTTCCACGGGAAAATCAAAGCGTTGGCAGAGGCGGCCCGTTCGGGCGGCCTGAAGTTCTAGGAGAGCTACCATGGCAAGAGAAGATAATCGCCGGGGTAAACGTCGCGATCGTGACGAAACACCGGAATTCGCTGACCGCCTAGTTGCGATCAACCGCGTGTCCAAAACTGTTAAAGGTGGTAAACGCTTCGGCTTTGCAGCTTTGGTAGTTGTGGGCGACCAGAAGGGCCGCGTTGGCTTTGGTAAAGGTAAAGCTAAAGAGGTTCCCGAAGCAATTCGGAAAGCCACAGAGCAAGCCAAACGCCAAATGATCCGCGTTCCCCTTCGTGAAGGCCGCACCTTGCACCACGACATGTATGGTCGTCACGGTGCTGGTAAAGTTGTGATGCGCACAGCCCCTGCGGGTACTGGCATCATCGCCGGTGGCCCAATGCGTGCCGTGTTCGAAATGGTTGGCATTCAGGACGTTGTGTCCAAGTCACTCGGTTCGGCGAACCCTTACAACATGATCCGCGCAACGATGGATGGTCTCCGCAAGGAATCCAGCCCGCGTAGCGTTGCACAGCGTCGTGGTAAAAAGGTTTCGGACATTCTACCTAAAACTGACGCGGCTCCAGTGGTTGAAGAAACCGCTGAAGTTGCAGAAGCGTAAAGGATCAGAACAATGGCTAAAACTATCGTTGTAAAGCAGACCGGCTCGCCGATCCGCCGCCCACAAGACCAGCGTGCAACGCTGATCGGTCTGGGTCTAAACAAGATGCATAAAACCCGCGAGCTGGAAGATACTCCTTCCATCCGTGGCATGGTCCGCAAGGTCTCGCACATGGTCGAGATTATTGAGGAAAAAGGTTAAGCATCCATTACGGTGGGTCATGCGCCCATCTTGCAAAAAAATTGAAACGCCTCGTAATTTATTGCGAGGCGTTTCGCTTTTTGGGCTATAGTCGAAAAAAAATTAAAGGAGAGTAAAATGACGTTCGAACCATCAAAGAATTTCAACGCCGTAATCGCGGCCATCGACGAGGTAAACGCGCAGGACCCGCGCACAACCATCGTCGACGGTCAGTCGGTCCCGTTCGAAAGCGCCTATGCCGACCGGATGACAAAAACGCTGGAGCAGATGTATCCGGACGCCTCGGAGCTTCTGCGCATCGCGGCCCGCGCCCAGCATATTCGCCGCTGGCAAATCCCGCGCGATACTTTCCCTATGAACCGCGAAGGATATCAGAAATGGCGTCTGGGTATGCGCCAGTTGCACGCCGAACTGGTGGGCGGCATCATGAGCGATAACGGCTATAGCGCAGATGATATCGCGCTGGTTGGTAGTTTCCTAAGAAAAGAAGCTCTGAAGCGTGTCGCCGACTCCCAAGCACTGGAAAACGTGGTTGATGTGATATTTTTGGGGTATTACTGGGATAATTTCGTCACCAAATTTTCCGATTATGACGACGACAAGTTGATCGACATCGTTGGCAAAACGCTACGCAAGATGTCCACGAAAGGCCATCAGGCAGCTCTTGCGCTGGACCTTCCAGAAGCAACAACACGTATCGTGTTGGCTGCCGTCGAACGCGAAAAAGATATGCTCGCAATGCTGGCGAAAAGGGAAGTCAGCTAGCGGCAACGGTTCGGTGCGCGGGGACCGCACACCCTGCGGTATTTGGAAACGCCTCGAGGGAAACATTGGGGCGTTTTCATTTCGTATTGAAATGGTAATGTTTATGTTCTATATTAACTCCAACAACACCCCCCAGGCTTCTAGTCGTAAGGCAAGCTCAATACCGGGGGGTTACTTGTTTTTGGGCAATACAACTTGTAGTGTTTGGCTATGCAATTTGAAAAGTCACCCACTACAATTGATGAACAGCTAATTCTCCTAACAGAGCGGGGAATGATAATTCCTGATGAAGATCATGCTGGTAGATGCCTTGAGGCGATCGGAGAGTTAACCGCAAAAGTTGGTGACGGAGTTTGTCAGGCGGCGTTTTTGTTTTGGGTTTCGATTATCTCTATCCCGTCTTTGAATATGATGCCTTGGATGACTTTTGGCAATTG
>JAESQH010000234.1 GCA_016765235.1 Paracoccaceae bacterium | reverse complement strand
GGGGCCTCGCCAGTAACGCCAAACGTTCCGTCGGTGGTAAAGCGCCCTGCCCGCCCGGCGATCTGTGCCAACTCGTTAGGGTGCAAATAGCGGTGTCTACGCCCATCATACTTGGACGTTCCCGCCAGTGCCACATGGTTTATATCCAGGTTCAACCCCATGCCAATCGCATCCGTCGCCACCAGATAATCAACATCGCTTTTGATAAAGCGCCACCTGCGCGTTGCGGGTGCGGGGTGACAGTGCCCCCATCACGACAGCCGCGCCACCTTTCTGGCGGCGTATCAGTTCAGCAATCGCGTAGACATTATCGACCGAAAACGCGACGATCGCAGAGCGCGGCGGTATTCGACTGATTTTCTTTTCACCGGAGTAGGAAAGCTTGGACAAGCGGTCGCGGCGCATGAACTGCGCCTCGGGGATAAGGGACGCAATCCGCCCCCGCATAGAATCCGCGCCTAGAAACAGGGTTTCCAACTGGCCTCGTGCATTCAACAACCGGTCCGTGAAGATGTAGCCACGATCAGGATCGGCACATATCTGGATTTCATCGACCGCCAGAAAATCAGCCCCAATACCGACAGGCATCGCCTCAACCGTGCAAACCCAGTATTTGGTGCGCGGCGGCACGATGCGTTCCTCGCCCGTAACCAGGGCCACCACAGATGGGCCACGCAGCGCCACAATGCGGTCGTAAACCTCGCGTGCCAACAGACGCAGTGGTAAGCCGATCACACCAGTTCGATGCGCCAGCATGCGTTCAATCGCGTAGTGGGTTTTACCCGTATTGGTCGGGCCTAGAACTGCGGTAATTGTTGGCTGCATCCTTCGGACTTAATGTCACAACTCGGTACCGTCAATAAGGGGCTGCAAAGCAATTAACGACTCGTTCACATTCGGCAAGAACGGGTGGATACTTTGGGCCATGGTGTAGGCCTTAAACGCTCCCTTCGGGTTCCCGAGTTCCTCGAATATCAGGCCAAGGCCGTTCAATGCGCCGAAATGTCTGGGGTTAAGGATTAACGTTTGCTTAATATCCAAAATCGACAAGGCATATTCGTTCATTAAGTAATAAACCGTCGCGCGTGCGTTCCACCCTTCGGCGAATTCTGGGGCATTGTCGATCAATGCCGACAAGTGCTCGATTGCCTTGGGGAAATCTCGGAGCGCCATGGCCATCTGCCCGCGTTCCAGCAATAGATCCATTGATGCCGAGCCAGAGTGGTTCCAAATTCCGACGATCTGCCGTTCGATTTCGAAATATCCTTTGGAATCGGATTCTTGCAATTCACTGAATAACTCGTCCAGACGATATTCTGCTTCCTCGACGGCATTTCCCTCGTCCGCGATAGCCGTGCTTGCGAAAAATTGTAATGCCAGTATCAACAATATACCCGTAATCCGCACAGTACGCTCCGTTTCAAAACCGAACCTCACCTAACGCAACGGTATGCGCATCAGAGGGTTCCATTATAGCCAACTCCACCATACGTTACACCAGACTTAATAACTTCGGAGACAATTATGAGTGATATTCTAGAATCTGCCGTCAGCACATTGAGCAGCAAGATCGACGGCCACCCGTTTGACGGGTCGGTGAAGTTCGAGTTGGTCGGCGTTGGCGCCATCCGTATCGACGAAAATGGCGTGAGCGTTGACGATAGCGATGCTGATTGCACATTGTCTGCGGATGCCGATGTGTTTCAGGCGATTATCGAAGGGGATACTAATCCGACTGCGGCGTTCATGACTGGCAAGCTGAAAGTTGATGGCGACATGGCTATGGCACTGAAGCTAGGGTCATTGCTAGCCTGATGACGGCCGCGCCCCTATATAATCTGGTGGGCGTTCCCGAAGGTGGGAAGGCGATATTCGTGTCGGCTAAAGACGGCACAAAAATTCGCGTGGCCTATTGGCATGACGGAGAGCGTGGGACCGTTTTGTTACTGCCGGGCCGCACGGAATACATTGAAAAATATGGGCGCACGGTTGCTAAATTGATAGCGCGTAATCTGAATGTGGTCGTTATCGACTGGCGGGGTCAGGGCCTTTCGGAAAGGGTCGATGGGCGGCAGGACCGTGGGTATGTTGAAAGTTTTAAGGACTATCAACAGGATATAAAAGCCGCGCTGGATGCACCGGACATAAAAGCGCTTAAAGAGCCGATGCTGCTATTCTCCCATTCCATGGGTGGTTGCATTGGGTTGCGGGCGTTGGTCGATGGGCTTGAAGTTAAAGGCGCTGTTTTTTCAAGCCCGATGTGGGGCTTGTCTGCCTCTGCTAAAGATAAGCTGATGTTAAAGGTTGTTAATACAATTGGCAGACCTATTGGCGTGCATAAATATCTGGTTCCGGGAACCAAACCGACCTTCTACGCAGCCGTAAATCCGTTTGAGGGTAACGAGTTAACGAACGATACGGAATATTATGCGATGTTCCAATCGCATTTGGCCGCGCAGCCGGATTTGGGTCTTGGTGGGCCAACTATTCATTGGGCGGTGGAGGCGATTAAGGAGACGGGTGAGTTGATGGATGCTCATGTGCCGGACATTCCGACCCTTACGTTTATGGGAACGCAAGAAATTGTGGTTGATGGCGAGGCGATCAAATCACGGGCGCGCACACTTCCAAACGGTCGGTTCGAAATTATCGAAGACGGCAAGCATGAGGTTTGGATGGAAACGCCGAAAATCCAGACGCAGGTCTGGGATATTATGGACGAATTCATCGGCCAGATACTGTAAACGCCCACCTTGTTTTCAAAGGCAGGCGTTTATTTAACCGTTTATTTTCAACTCGTTATCAAGCCCAGAAAGGCTTGTTTGCTTCGTGCATGGCTTGGGCTTCGGAAACACCGATATCGTCCAGCGCGCTCCAGCTTAGTTTGGCCAGCGAGCGGCGTTGGCTTGCGATGCGGACACTCTCGATAACCCAGTTCAGGGTTGCGGTTGCTGAAATGTTACGTGTCTTTGTGTGTGCTTTGAAAGTTGCGGTTTGCATGATGCCCTCCATCGGGTTTCGTTATGAGTTCGTTAGTTCCTATCAGGAATGTTGATTTATATGTCAGAGTATGATTAATAATAAAAACGAATGTTTTTTATGTAATACATCACGGATATTGATATGCCAAGAAATCTAGATATGACCGCTCTTCGCGCCTTTGTTACCGTTGCCGAAACGGGCGGAGTTACCCGCGCTGCCGGGCAGTTGCATCTGACACAATCTGCGGTCTCAATGCAGGTAAAACGGTTGGAAGAATCCATCGGACAGCGACTATTGGAACGCGCTGGTCGTGGCGTTGCCTTGACGGCGCACGGCGAACAATTGCTCGGGTATGGTCGCCGAATTCTGGCGTTAAACGACGAAGTTTGGGCGCGAATGACGGATCAGGCTTACAAGGGCGAGATCACTTTGGGCGTGCCGTCAGATATTATTTATCCCTATATTCCCACGGTATTACAACGGTTTGCGGCGGAATACCCAAGTATCAAGGTCAATCTGATATCGTCTTATACCTTGCGTCTGAAACGCCAGTTAGCGCGGGGCGAAGTTGATATGATTCTGACTACGGAAACCGAATTAGACAGTGGTGGCGAGACTTTGCAACGCGCACAAATGTTGTGGGTGGGCGCACCCAATGGATCGCGTTGGAAAGCGCGCCCTGCCCGCTTGGCTTTCGAGCATCATTGCGGGTTTCGCAGCTGCGCCCAGCGCGCGTTAGACGAGGCTGGAATACTGTGGGAAATGGCTGTGGAATCAGACTCAACTCGTACGGTAGAGGCGTCAGTTTCTGCTGATCTGGCGATCCATGCGGCGTTGGAAGGGACGGTTGACCACCGCCTCGAAGTGATCCCGCACAACGGGGCCTTGCCGGATTTACCGCTTTTCAACATCAACATGTATATCGCTGCTGGTCCACAAGTGGCGCTGGCAGAACGGCTGGCTAATCTGGTGCGGCAGGCCTATGGATCTGTGATGTTGAAAGCGGCGGAATAGGCGTTAACACTCGCGTGAAAACGCGGGATTTTCGTGTGCACAACGCGTACACAACCCGTACACAACGCGTATGTACGTTTTGCGTTAACCTCTTAGGTCACTTGCACCACAACTTTGCCCGTAGCTTTACGATCTATTAACAATTGCAGCGCCTCGTTTGCTTGTTCCAGCGGCAAGACGTGACTGACGTGCGGCTTTAAGCAGCCCTCCGCGTGCCATGCGAAAAGTTGTGCGAAACTGTCGGTCAGAACGGAGGGTTTGAACTTGGCGTAGCCGCCCCAGTATAGCCCGACTACCGTGATGTTTTTGACCAGCAGAATGTTGGCGGGGATTTGGGGAACCTCGCCACTGGCGAATCCCAGCGGGATGATGCGGGCTTCGGGGTTGCAGGCGCGCAGGGCAGCTTTGAACTGGTCGCCGCCGATTGGGTCATAGACCACGTCGGCCCCGCCCAAGGATTTGACGATCTCGCGGATGTCTTGGGTGGAGCTGTCGATCAGGTGATCTGCCCCGGCCTGTTTTGCAATTGCCAGTTTGTCAGCGCCGCGCGCACAGGCAATCACGGTCGCGCCCATCATTTTGCCTAGTTCGACTGCTGTTAGGCCGATGCCGCCGGATGCGCCAAGGACCAGAAGCGTTTCGCCCGCTTTAAGGTGGGCTTTGTAATCGAGCGCGACGTGGCTGGTTCCATAGGCGACCAGAAACGCGGCGGCGTCTGTATCGGACATTCCATCTGGTACGGCGACGCAGGTGGCGGCGGGGATGCTGGAATATTCGCCCAAGCCGCCGACACCACTAAAAGAGGCGATGCGTTGGCCGATTGCGGGTTCGGTTACGCCTTCGCCGAGTGCATCGACTGTTGCGCAAATCTCCATGCCCGGCGCGAAAGGCAAGTCGAATATTTCCTGATACTTGCCTTGCACGATTAACGTGTCGCCGAAGTTGATGCCACATGTGTGGACGCGGACCCGTACTTCGCCAGCTTTTGGTTCAGGGATGTCGATTGTGTCGAGGGTCATTGCTTGGCCCAATTCGTGAAGTCGCATTGCTCGCATGGTGGAAATCCTTCTTATGCCCGTCGCAATGCCAGCAGCATCGCGGTTAAATTCAAAGCGGCGGCGGTCAGGGCGACGGCCACAAATCCGAAACCTTCATACATATTCCCCATCAACAGAACACCGATTGCGGCCCCTGTATATGTGGTTGCACTATAAAGCCCCATCACAGCGCCTCGATTTTTGGGCGCGAGGGCGTTTAGTCCGACCACAATCATATTGAGAATGAAATGATTGATGAAGCCCCATAAGAAGACCACAGCGAGGAACGCTGCGAAACTTGGGGTGATTGCCAGGGACGCCAGTAGTATCGCGGCGATGGTTAGCCCTGCGGGAAGAAGTGTGTTTCGGCCAAGCCTGTCGATCACGCCGGACAGGGTCATCGCGAGGCCAAAGCCGATACCGTATACCAGTGCGCTAAGGCCAGCGGCGGTTGCACTTATCCCGAATGTGGTGCGGGTATACGCGCCGATATAGGCATAGGTGCCGTAAAACGCCATCATGAAGAACAGGCACAGCGCGAATTGTTTAGCGCCACCTTGCAGGGTTAAGGGTTTGAAGCGGCGCATCCGAATGCGGGCCTCGGCTGGTTTGGAGGGGGGTAGTATTTTTATGGCGAAGAGGATGAGGATAAAGGCGGCACCACCGCCTAGCATCAACATTTGCCGCCATCCGAAAACGTCTGACAGGAAAGCGCCGAGTGGGACGGCGGCGACCATTGCGATGGACCAGCCGAATATGACGCGGGACATGTAGCGGGATTCTTGGCCTTTGGGGGAAATCTCGGCGGTGATGCCGTAGATTGCGGGAAGTGCTACGCCTGCGCCGGCCCCTGCCATGCCTTGGAACATTGATAGGCCTATCCAGCCGCTGGAAAATGCTGTGCCGATTTGCGCTTGTCCCACCAGTGCCATGGCCAGTATCAGCGCCCGCGCCAGACCGAATCCATCCATTGAGCGACCAAGCCACAGGGCTGTGATCGCGGTTCCGGCACTATAGGCCGCTACTGCGCGACCAGCGTAGGCGATTGTTGTGTCCAGTTCGGCGGCCACATCTGTTAATACGGGCGATAAAAGTAAGCCGTTTGCGCCGATCAGGGCGATGCAGGCCATAAGAATATATAGGGGGGCGGTCATCAGGCCTCGCATTGGCAGGGAATTCTGCGGTATTTGGCGCAAGGTAGCCGTTATGTGCAAGCATCTTCTTGCCAAACGCATTGATTGGGCTTATGTCGGGCCTCGAACGGGGTTGTCCAATGGGCAGCCCCGCATTTCATCTGTTTTAAGGATAAGCACTATGGATATGCGTAACGTCGCTATCATCGCCCACGTTGACCACGGTAAAACTACACTGGTGGACGAGATACTGAAGCAATCCGGCCTATACCGCGAGAACGAGTCACAGCAGGAACGTGCGATGGACTCCAACGATCTGGAGCGCGAGCGCGGCATTACGATTTTGGCCAAGGCCACATCCGTGGAATGGAACGGGATTCGCGTCAACATCGTGGACACACCGGGCCACGCCGATTTCGGTGGCGAGGTGGAGCGGATCTTGTCGATGGTTGACGGTGTTATCCTGCTGGTAGATGCGGCTGAAGGCCCTATGCCACAGACCAAATTCGTGACCGCCAAAGCGCTGGCGCTTGGTCTTCGCCCTATCGTGGTTCTGAACAAAGTAGACAAACACGACGCCGAACCTGACCGCGCACTGGACGAATGCTTCGACATGTTTGCCAACCTTGGTGCTACTGACGAGCAGTTGGACTTCCCTGTTCTATACGCCTCGGGTCGTTCTGGCTGGGCTGATGTAGGACTTGACGGGCCACGCAAAAATCTGGATGCGTTGATGGAGTTGATCATCAGCCACGTCCCTGCACCTTCGCAAATCTCGCGCATTAACGAGCCGTTCCAGATGTTGGCGACAACTTTGGGCGGCGACGCATTCCTTGGCCGCCTTCTGACGGGTCGTATTGAATCCGGTTCGGTTAAAGCTGGCGACCACATCAAGGCGATGTCGCGTGACGGCAGCCTGATCGAGAATTTCCGCGTGACCAAAGTGTTGGCCTATCGCGGATTGGAGCAGTCTGCGATTGACGTTGGCGAAGCTGGCGACATCATTGCGATCTCGGGTATGAAAACCGCAACCGTGGCTGACACGCTTTCCGACAAAGACGTTACCGAAGCGATTGAGGCACAGCCGATTGATCCGCCGACTATTACAGTGACGTTCGGCATCAACACATCCCCGCTTGCGGGTCGTGACGGAAGCAAGGTGCAATCGCGCGTTATTCGTGACCGCCTTATGAAAGAAGCCGAGTCCAACGTGGCGATCAAGGTCAACGACACCGAATCCGGTGAAGCGTTCGAAGTACACGGTCGTGGCGAGTTGCAGATGGGTGTTTTGATCGAAAACATGCGCCGTGAGGGTTTTGAACTTTCGATCTCGCGCCCTCAAGTGTTGTTCCGCCAAATTGACGGTGTTCGCCATGAACCGATTGAAGAAGTTACGGTCGACGTGGATGATGAATATTCCGGCACGGTTATCGAAAAACTGACCCTGCGCAAAGGCGAGTTGACCGAAATGCGCCCGGGCGGCGTTGGCAAAACCCGTATTGTGGCACATGTGCCCTCGCGCGGGTTGATTGGTTATCACGGTGAATTCCTGACGGATACACGCGGCACTGGCGTTATCAACCGGATTTTCCACGATTGGGCCCCGTTCAAGGGCAAGATCGAGGGTCGTCGTGCTGGCGTTCTGATTTCCATGGAAGATGGTGAATCCGTAGCTTATGCATTGTTCAACCTTGAAGATCGCGGTAAATTCTTCATCGGCGTTCAGGAAAAACTTTATCGGGGCATGATTATTGGCGAGCATTCGCGCAGTAACGACCTTGAGGTTAATCCGGTTAAAGGTAAGAAACACTCCAACGTTCGGGCATCGGGTAAAGACGAAGCGGTTGTTTTGACAACTCCGACACGGTTCAGCCTTGAACAGGCGATTGCCTATATCGACAATGACGAACTGGTTGAGGTGACACCGAAAAATATCCGCCTTCGTAAACGCCATCTTGATACGCACGAGCGCAAGCGCGAAGCGAAAAAGCTGGAAGGCTGATTAACACTGGCGTTTTGCAACATGCTATGCAAAACGCCAAAATATCCACGATTGTAAATTCGCAAAATGGTAATTGTGTAAGTTGAGCGAATTTTCGGTCTGCGTGTAAAAAAACATCGTAAAAATACAATGTTTCTTTCATTGTATTATCAGCGACTTACACATCAGTTTCGCCCAACTTATCCAAATGGTTATGTCATTCCAACAACTTTTATGGATGTTGGCACGCTCTATGCATCTACTTTACGTAGAGTATCAATTTTGGAGCATAACTATGAAACACCCTGTAGATGTACACGTTGGAAAACGTATTCGCCACCGCCGCTGGATGGTTGGAATGACCCAGCAACAGTTGGGCGAAATCGTTGGAATTAAATTCCAGCAGATTCAGAAATACGAAACCGGCATGAACCGCGTCAGTGCGTCCCGCCTTTGGGATATCGCGGCAGCCCTTGATGTACAGATCAGCTTTTTCTTTGAAGGGCTTGATGCAAGCGAGGAAGATATCGTCCACGCAGCGACCTCGGCTGATAAGCTGAAGGGTGATTTGCTGGCAGATAAGGAAGCGTTGGAGCTGGTGCGGTCGTATTACAACATCCCC
>JAESQH010000233.1 GCA_016765235.1 Paracoccaceae bacterium | reverse complement strand
GGTTAAATAATGGACTAACACTGGGATCGCCACTAACGGGTGGCGCGGGCCGCTGGTTTGGATCAAAATCGGGCAATGAAACCATCGAAATGACCTGCCCGGTATCAACCTCCATCAGCACCGCCGAAGCCCCCTTCGCGTTCATCATCGCCATGCCACCCGCCAACACACGGCGCATCGCTGCCTGTACGGATATGTCGATCGACAATTCCAGTGGCGCACCATCTTCGGCCGCGTCCCGCAAGAACGCGTCGAATTCCAGCTCGACACCTGCGGTTCCAACCACTTCGGCCGAGAGAACACCCTCGCGCCCAAAAGTTGTGCCGCCCAGTATATGAGCCGCCAAGGTGCCATTAGGATACAAGCGAATTTCACGAGGGCCAAATTTCAGACCCGGCTCCCCGATGTCTTTAATTGCCTGACGTTGTTCTGGCGAAAGCTGGCGTTTGATCCACACGAATTTTCGCGCACCCGTAAATAATTTAAACAACTTTTCGGATTCGAGTTCGGGGAATATCGCCGCCAATCCATCCGCCGCTGCACGCCCGTCAATTATGTCCTGTGGTCGGGCATAAAGCGAGGTTGTGGCGAGGTTGGTTGCTAAAATTTCCCCATTTCGATCAACAATGTTTGCCCGCTGATTTACAATCTTGATGGAGCGCCCACTGGTGACTGGTTCAACTGGCGAAGTGGTCGCCAAAACGGTAAATTTCCAACCCACCGCCCCGAAACTCAGCACAAAAGCAAATGCTAAAAGCACCAGTCGTGATTGCGCCCTGAAACGTTCTGCATTGCGCTGGCCATGCATACGCGCAGCTTTTTCTTCGGCTTCGATCACGTTGGGATCAACACCGCTTTCACGTGCCTTTAATACTCGTGCAATCGGGCGTAGCGGACGACGGATCATCAGATATCCCCCTTTACTTCAATGATTGCGGCCCCGATCAGTTCGGCCAATAGCGGATCTTCGGGCGTTGGAAATGGTACTTTCGCTAAGTCTGAAAAATGGTCAGGGTTCAACGGCATCAACCGCAATTTCGTAAAATGTTCTTCCGACAATGCTAGTAATCGATCAGGACGGTTTAAATAGGCCCATTCGGCGTCCAAAACAGCAATTGCCTCGCGTTTACTTTGCATTTCGCGCTGTATACCAGCAACGCGCCCCAGCGCTTCTCGCGTATCGTTATTGACGCGGTAAGCCCATGTGGCAAAAGTCATCACCATGAACATGCCTAAAACCAGCAAAAGAATCCTCATACCCAAGCTCCTTTTGTGATGTCCAAAGTCGGCATGCCGATTCCACGTGGATCAATACTTCCGGCAACCGCGGCTGTGCGCCGTGCAATACGCAATTTCGCAGACCGCGCGCGTGGGTTCGCGGCCAACTCGTCAGCATCCCCGACCACAGCCTTGCGTGTAACCTTGGCAAACGCTGGCTCGCTGTTTTCCTCGATCGGGGTAAACCTGCTGCCCTTTGGTGCCGCACCGGATCGTTCCTGCATAAAGCGTTTGACCATACGATCCTCAAGGGAATGGAACGTGACAACCACCAACAAGCCACCCTCTTTCAGGGCAACTTCCGCCGCAGTCAAACCACGAGCCAACTCGCCCAATTCATCATTCACGACAATTCGCAAAGCCTGAAAACACCGGGTCGCGGCATGAGGTTGCCCGGGTTTCGGGCGCGGCATGATGCGTTCCAGCATGCTCGCCAACTGCCGTGTCGTTGTGAAAGGCTTGGCCTTGCGATCCATAACAATCGCCTTGGCAATCTTGCGCGAGGCCCGCTCTTCACCAAATTGAAACAGAATATCCGCCAACACAGCTTCGGGCGCTTTGTTAACGATGTCCGCTGCCGATGGGCCTGATCGTTCCATCCGCATATCCAGCGGGCCGTCTTTCATAAACGAAAATCCACGTTCAGCTTGATCAATCTGCATCGAAGACACGCCGATATCCAACACGACGCCGTCCAGCGTACCCGCCCCTGCGATCTTATCCAAATCACCAAAGCGCCCTGAAACCAACTGCAAACGATCGCCGTATTCAGCCGCCCAAACAGCCGCCCGCTCCAATGCTTCAGGGTCGCGGTCAACGCCGATCAGACGTTCCGCCCCTGCATCCAGTATCGCGCGCGCATACCCGCCAGCACCAAATGTACCATCCAGCCAAACGCCTGTTACAGGCGAAATTCGGTCCAAAATAGGGGCAAGTAATACAGGAACATGTGGAGTTTCGGAATTTGCGGGATCAGTTGAGGGAACTGCCATCGCCTAACCCTCGGCCGTTGTGCGATACAACTTCGCGTTCGGGTTATCCTGCGCGGCCCCCCACTCCTTTATCTGCTTGAGTTCGTTTTCATACTTGGAAGGTTCCCAAATCTGGAAACGGTTCCCTTTACCAACAAACACAGCATCTTTCGCCACACCAATTAATTTGCGCAACGACGCGGACAAAACCATACGCCCGTTTTCATCAACGGAAGCATAATCAGAATCCGTACCTAAAATTGTCTCGAAATATTCCCGCTCCGCAGAAAAATGCGGCAAAGCTTCGATCAGGTCATCAACCTCGTCCATAGATTTGATTGAATAACCCTCGATGCACTGCCCATCTTTGGAACCATGCACAATAACCAATTGCGGATTTTCCCCGGAGCGCCAGTCAGGATCGCCTTCCTCTAGCACACGTCGAAAGGACGCGGGTATCGACACCCTGCCCTTTGCGTCCACCTTATGGACCGATTTGCCTCTGAAACGTCTAGCCACGTCTCTCTCCTGTTTGTGCCCCCTTAAAACGGGTGCGGCGGATCGCACTGCCTAAGGTACGACCCGCCGTTTGCCCCGTGGAAGGAAGCCGACTGCGCCACTATTGTGCTGCTCACATGCGCGTCGAATCTTTCACCTTCGGAAGAGTGCGGTGCCTGTATGAAACCTGCTCGGTTTTTGTTTTCCGGGGCTTAAGCCCTCTAAAAAATATAACCGCTATCTATCCGTATAATTGGAGTAGCATGGGAAGTTATGGAAATCAATGGAGATTTAGTAGGCCAAAGTGGGTGAAAACAGTGAAATTATGTCAATTTGACGGAAATTCAGCAGGTTTTGTACCCGCCCGCAAATGCACCACTATATATGGTGTCTATTGAGCCTAAAATATTCCCATGATTTCCCAAAATAATTCATTTTTCGGCCAACTTTCCGTCTATATGGCCCAGCAGCGCGCGGTTAAGGCCATTTTGTGCTACTGTCATCTCGAAGCATTTGGAGGTGAATTATGATTCGCAGACGCAGCTTTTTAGCAATGACAGCAGCACTTTCGGCCCTTTCAGTCGCGAGCCAACTCAAAGCACAAGTCCAAATGGGTGACGATGGGCTTCACAAGCAAGACTTCTTTCTGGACAGTTTTTTAGAAATGGGCTCCGATCTGGATGATGCGGCTGCCGAGGACAAAGGTCTGATCCTACTGTTTGAGCAACGCGGATGCCCCTACTGCCGCGAACTACACGCAGTTAATTTCGAGCGACCAGAGATCGTTGAATTCCTTACGGAAAACTTCGTAGTTGTGCAGCTTAACTTGTGGGGCGATCGCGAGGTCCTCGATTTCGACGGTGAAACATTGTCCGAAAAGGATCTGGCGTCCAAGTGGTTCGTGAACTTCACTCCGACAATGATAATAATCCCGCCCGAAGCAGCAGGCGCTCAAAGCGTGCGCGAAGCCGTAGCGTTCACAATGCCGGGGTATTTTAAACCTCTCCACTTTGTATCTTCCCTGGAATATGTCGCCTCTGGTGCCTTTAGAGACCAAGGTTTCCAGCGGTTCATTCGGGAAAAGGGCCAACGCTTGGCCGCCGAGGGAATAGAAGTCGACCTCTGGTAACACCGAACGCTCTGAAAATTTTATTCACCCTATCGGTTGACAATGGTTTTTCGACAAGTTATTCACCCTTATGGTTGAACACAATAGCAATACCCTGTCCGATACTTTGAAAGCCGTGAGCGATCCAACACGGCGTTCGATATTGACTTCACTGGTGCAACAAGGCCCGACCCGCGTAACGGAGCTGGCCGCGATGTACGATATGTCGCTCAATTCGGTATCCAAACACATCAAGGTTTTGGAAAGGGCGAACCTCGTGACCCGAAGAACTTTGGGCCGCGTTCATTTAATCGAAGCGAACCTAAGCCCCGTCAACGCGGTGGATGAATGGTTCAAAGACCTCCGCTCGATCTGGGACATTCGGCTCGAAGCGCTCGATAACATCGTAACAAAGGAAAATCTGATGACTGATATATCCCTAACTGTTTCGCGTACAATCAATGCCCCGACCAAAGCTGTGTTCGACGCGTGGCTGGATCCTGAAATGCTCAAGCAATTCATGATGCCGGGCGATAGCATGATCGTTCCCTCTGCCTCCACTGACCCAACGGTTGGTGGCCGCTTTGAAATTATTATGCGTAACGGCGATCAAGACATGCCCCATTCCGGAACATATACCGAAATCAACCGCCACTCGCGTATCGCATTCACCTGGGAAACGCCGTTCTCGGAGACAGCCAGCAACGTTGCGATAAACTTTACCCCGAACGGCGACGGTACTACCGTCGAGCTTTCACACGTAAAATTCGAGAGCGAGGAATCGCGTGACAACCACGCAGCCGGCTGGGGCAAAATTTTGGAATCGCTGGCCGCTGTGCTAGCCTAAAATCAGCCAATCATTTGGCATATATAAAAAAAGGGGAAAGTGATGAGTGAAATAACAGATATTAATTGGCTAGCAACGATTGTTGGCTTCGTACTCTCGTTCGGATTAGGGTGGCTATGGTTTTCACCCAAGTTATTTGGGAAAAAATGGGCAGAGGGCAACGGCCTTGACCCTGATGGTCCGGATAAAATGCCTATGCCAGCAATGATAGCTCAGGCCGCAGGAACTTTCCTTTTAGCTTGGGTGGTTGGTGTTACAGCCAGCAATGACGCACTTCTAACAATTATTCTAATCATGGTTACGATTGTGGTTCTAAACGGCGCGAGCGCTCTATTTCTCAATATGAACGCATACGTACGCCACACAGACGCAGGATTCACCGTCGCGATGGTTGTGATTATGATCATCAGCCAAGGAATATTCTAAAACCAACTGCGGGCGGATCGATTATCGACCCGCCCGCACGCTCATTTCTCCAGAACTTTACGGCGTTCTTCATATTCCGCAGACTCAATATCGCCACGCGCCAGACGTTCTTTCAGGATATCCAACGCAGATTCTGACTTGCTAACGGAGCCGTTCTTATTGGACGCCCATCGCACTGCATAAACCACAACTGCGATTATCAATATCCAGAACAAGACCATGAACCCGCCCCCCATTCCAAACCATCCATACCCGTCGCCCCACATGTGGCCACGATAAGCGTAGGGCAGTTGCGTCTCAACCTGAGCAGAAACCGCGCTCGCAAGTAGTGTCGGGACAAAAACAGCAAGTCCACCGATAACGCTGAGCCTACTCTTAGTCATATGCATCATCGTTTTCATCATGATTTTCACCTTAGCCATCAGTTTCTTCGCCAGCGATCGATTCAAGATACTCTTCGGTAAACAGAAGCTGCTGTGCGTCGTCATGCAAGAAGGCAATTATGTTCGACAACTCATCACCTGTGAACAAAATTTGCTCACCAAGTTCGTCTTCCTGCGCCGCGATCATATACGGTGCCATCAGCCACATTTTCGCGGCGTGGTCGAACGGATTCATATATTCGTCCATTTTATGCGCATCTAACGGGCTGGCATCTTCCCCGCCTACATCATTAACAGAGTGGCACGTTGCACAGCCCTTGGAGGCAAACAGTTCCATTCCGCGGTCTGCATTCATTATTGGCATAAGCAATCGCGTAGTTTTCACACCGTCTTCGTGATCACCCTGCGCCCAAATCGCCGACACACCAGCCAACCCCACAACGGTCGCCAGCGCTACCACTTTAAGAGTTTTCATTACATTCTCCGTTCGTTTAAAATTCCATACCCGCTTGTGAACAGTAACAGAGTTGCTCGCTTTGATCTGAGTCAATGTTTCCGTCAGGAATACAAAAATGTGTATACTTCTGGATTGTATCGATATTGAGATCAAACAATTTCCAATTGCGTAAGGCAAAAGTTGGATTACATAATTGAATTATCAACTATATATCCAGCAGGTACATAAGAGAAAATATGCGGATGGCCTGTAAGCCGGATTTTGTTCCGGGCCTAAGCCCTTCGATGACCATTCGTCTGGGCCTGCTGTTACCAACAGGCTCTTGCAGCCAACCCGGATCGCTCGGTTGAAGACCTGTCTTGCGACGCGCGATCCCTATTTGGCCTTGCTCCTGACGGGGTTTACCGTGCCGTTCCTGTTGCCAGCAACGCGGTGGTCTCTTACTCCACCGTTTCACCCTTACCTTGCACGCAAGGCGGTCTGTTCTCTGTGGCACTTTCCCTCGGGTTACCCCGGCCGGCCGTTAACCGGCGTCACTTCTCCATGGAGTCCGGACTTTCCTCACCCTTACAGGTGCAGCCATCCAGCCATCCGCATATCGGTTAGGTAGGCGGTTCGCGCAGCTAGGTCAATGGCCGTTGAACCGGCGTGGGTTTGCGCATAAAGGGACAGCATGAAAAACTTGCCATTACATTTGTGGGACATCCCCACCGACGCAACAGCCACCCTGATTAACGTTTCGGAAAACGAAACCTATCTGATTGAGGGTGGCGATTTCAAAGCAGTTCTGCGTGTGCATCGCCAACGCTATCACACTGAGCGCGCGATCGAATGTGAGCTGGAATGGAGCGCCGCCCTACCCCTGAATACGCCCACCGCGATTGCCGGAATTGATGGGCAGACAGTGCAGTCCGTTGACAGTCGCTTTATGGTTTTATTCAACTATATCAATGGGGAACACCCCGGTCAAAGCGAAGATCTGACCGCATCCTTCACCGAACTTGGCCGCATCGCGGCGCAAACACATAACCATAGTCAAAGCTGGGCACCGCCCGAAAACTTTGAGCGTTTGACCTGGGGGTTGGTCGAGGTGTTTGGCGAAAATGCCAAATGGGGGGATTGGCGGGACGCGCCAAATGTGACCAATGACATCCGCCGCATTCTGGAACGGGTCGAGCGTGTGGTGAAACACCGCCTGAGCGCATTTGGAAAAACCGCTGAGAATTACGGGTTGATCCACGCCGATATGCGGTTGGCAAATATACTGGTTCACAACGGGAATATGCGCCTGATCGACTTTGACGATTGCGGGTTTGGCTGGTTCTTGTATGACTTTGCCGCCGCGATTTCGTTCATCGAGGACGACCAGCAAGTGCCCGCGCTTCGTAAGGCTTGGGTCAAGGGATACCGCAAAGTACGCCCGCTAAGTGATGCTGAAGTCTTCGAAATCGACAGCTTCATTATGCTGCGACGGATGGCCCTGCTCGCATGGATCGGCAGCCATATGGCGGCAACAGAGCCGCAGGTGCTCGCCCACGATTTTGCACGGGTGACGGCGGAACTGGGCACTTTGTATCTGGCGAAAATGTAACGCGCGACGGCGTTAACTATTAGGATTTTCCGCCGGAAAACCCTGTACACAACGCGTACACAACCCGTGCACAACGCGTATGCACAACGCGTATGCACAAATTAGTTAATCTCTCTTGCCCTTGGTAGGCGGAGACGGCTTGCTGGTAATTTAGATGCAGCCACGCGGTGACATTAAGTTGCGCGTTCCGATGGGTAACACGACCAAATGGCAGTGTTAGGCCAGATCTTTTGCCATCGAGTAATCTGTCATATGGTAGCCGACTTTCATGTATAGATCCCGTGCGCCGGTGTTTTGGCCAAACACATGTAGCGCGATTTTTGTTGCCCTGAGTTTGCGAGCCTCTTCTTCCAATAAAAGCATTGCTGCAACTGCCACACCTTGGCGCCTGTGTTCGGATTTAACTTCGACATCATACACAAACGCCGATGTAACGCCCCATTCCGTTTTCACAACGAACCAGAGCCATCCTAAAACCGCCTCGTCGCGTGTAATCATGAAAAAATGGTTATCGGTGGTTTGGATACCATCGCGCAACAATCCTGCAAAAGAGTCCTTGGACAGTTTTGTCGCTTTTTCGATCGGGATGCCCAGCGAGTTCATCTTGTCTTTAGCGTATTCGACAATCGAATACGCCTTCCACACGTCGAATTCCGCTTCGGTCATTGGCCTTAGCGAAACGCCACTCATTTTTTCTTAGCCGGTTTCGCGCCAGCGCGTTTCTTACCGCGCAGGGAAATTCCGGGGCTAGCCGAACCGGGGCGAACCTGCCGAACCCTCGGGGCACGTGGTTTTTCCGTCAGGGCAACTTTGCGTTCGATTTCTGGTGCGCGTTCGATACCAAGCTGGTCCTTCAAAATCTTGGCCTTGATTTCATCGACCTCACTCAACTTCATATCGCCTAGCTGGAACGGACCATAAGAAACGCGGATCAGACGGTTCACCGTCATGTTGATGCTTTCGATCGCGCGCCGGATCTCGCGGTTCTTGCCTTCGCGAAGACCAATCGTCAGCCATGCGTTTGCACCCTGCTGGCGGTCTATAACCACCTGCATCGGCAAGAATCGTTCACCTTCAACGGTGATACCTTTACGAAGCGGCGCCAGCGTCTCATCCGTTGGATAACCGTTCACGCGCACGCGGTATTTGCGCACCCAACCCGTCGAGGGCAGCTCCAACTTGCGTTTCAGCTCGCCGTCATTGGTTAGCAACAACAACCCTTCGGAGTTCAGATCGAGGCGACCAATCGTCATTACCCGAGGCAAATCATCCGGCAGCTTGTCAAAGATCGTCTCGCGGCCTTTTTCATCGTTGTTGGTCGAAACCAAACCTTTGGGTTTGTAATACCGCCAAAGCCGCGCCGGTTCCGCTGCGGCAACAGGTTTGTTGTCTACCAATATCCTGTCCGAAGGCACCACATTAAATGCCGGAGACTCCAGCACCTCGCCGTTAACGCTTACGCGCCCGGCTGCAACCATACGTTCAACTTCCCGTCGCGAGGCAACGCCTGCGCGCGAAAGACGCTTGGCGATCCGCTCGCCTTCATGTTTCTTTTCTGTCATAGATCGGGGCATACACGAAGGACTACACTGTTGACTAGGGTCGAAATGCGCGAATTCACAACATATATGGACATTGCCCTCGCGGAAGCCCGCTTAGCAGCTGAACGCGGAGAGACACCGGTGGGGGCTGTGATTGTCGCGAATGGCGTCGTGCTGGCCCAAAATGGCAACCGCACGCGTGAATTGTCGGACCCGACGGCGCATGCCGAAATTCTGGTTATCCGCGCGGCTTGCGCTGCTATGGCGTCTGAACGTCTGCCAAGTATGGACCTGTACGTAACGCTAGAACCCTGCCCCATGTGCGCCATGGCAATTTCGTCAGCCCGTATCGCGCGGCTATACTATGGTGCTGCGGACCCTAAATCGGGTGGCGTGGAACAAGGGCCG
>JAESQH010000232.1 GCA_016765235.1 Paracoccaceae bacterium | reverse complement strand
GCGATGGGCGTTGGAGGATTGTTGAAGGAAATCCCGACTCGCCCGCAACCTCGTGGTGGGCCCGCCGATGTTCCAGTGCAGCCGAAGGTCGAAGTGTTATTGCTTGCCGCTGGTGGATCGCGCCGGATGCGTGGCAGGGATAAGTTACTGGAAATCGTTGATGGGCAACCGCTGTTGCGACGGGCTGCAAGTGCGGCATTGCAAGCAAGCGTAGATCGCGTGCATGTGGTTATGCAGCCAGACAATACCGACCGCGATGCGACGCTGGAAGGGCTGGATGTGCACCGAATTGCCTCGCCTGAATGGCAGGAAGGGATGGCGGCCTCTATCCGTGCGGGTATGGCAGGGCTGTCGCAGGATTGCGATGCGGTTATCATTGCACTGGCGGATATGCCTGAAATAACAGCAGCGCATCTTGATCGTTTGACAGCAGCATATGACGCGACCGAGGCACGCGAGATTTGTCGAGCGCTCGCCTCCGACGGCACTCCTGGCCTTCCGGTTCTGTTCGGGCGCCGGTTTTTTGAGACATTGGCAAGCTTGCACGGAGACCACGGCGCGCGCGATGTTGTTAAGGATGCATCGGAGTTTTTGGTTGATGTTCCGACCGAAGGCCAAGGGGCCGTGATCGATCTCGATACACCAGAGGCGTGGGATCTTTGGCGGACGGGTCGAGGTCGCTGAATCCAACCAAAGACGGTGATCTGGCGAGAGTACTGTGATTTTTCTTGCGTTATCAAAGGGACTCATGCGACGCTTCGTGCTCGACCAACTAGATCAATTGCGGGAAATCAATGGACGTTAACGGAAATCGTATTATCGCGGCGGATCGCAAGACTGTCTGGAAGGCGCTAAATAGCGCAGAAGTTTTGCAATCCAGCATCCCCGGTTGCACCGAATTAACCGGAAGTCCTGAAGATGGTTTTGAGGCAATAGTGACCCAGAAGGTTGGCCCTGTGAAGGCAACCTTCAAAGGCACTGTAACCCTGACCGACATTGTTGAAGGCGAGAGTTATCGCCTGAACGGTGCAGGCAAGGGCGGTGCGGCAGGATTTGCCAAAGGCGGCGCTGCAATCCGTTTGGAAGACGTCGAGGGTGGCACAAACCTGATCTATGAGGTCGAGGCGAAAGTCGGTGGAAAACTGGCGCAGCTCGGCTCACGAGTCATACATGGTGTGGCCGTGAAACTGGCCAATCAGTTTTTTGATAATTTTGAGATGATCGTTGCGCCACCCAAAGAGGTAGCCGACGAAATTGAAGGCGTAGAAGAAGAAAAACCCGCAAAGGGATGGTTTGGCAAATTGCTGGACTGGATAAAAAAACTAACAGGATAATAAGCAAGAAAGGGAGGAATAGATGTCATCTATATCAATGACCGTGAACGGAAAATCCGTTACCGGAGAGGTCGAAGGACGCACGCTGCTATCGCAGTTTCTGCGTGAGGACCTGAAGTTAACCGGCACACACATCGGCTGCGACACCAGTCAATGCGGCGCGTGCACGGTGCATGTAAACGGCTTGGCCGTGAAGGGCTGCACAATGCTGGCTCTGGAAGCTGACGGCGCGGATGTGCGCACGATTGAAGGCATGGCGAACGACGACGGCTCGCTCGGTGTTATACAAGCGGCGTTTAAAGAGCATCACGGCCTGCAATGCGGTTTTTGCACTCCGGGTATGGTGATGGCGGCGGATGAATTGTTGAAAAACAATACCAACCCTTCCGAGGCTGAAATTCGCAAGCACCTGTCCGGCAATATCTGCCGCTGCACCGGTTATCACAACATCATTAAATCCATTCAGGCTGCCGCCGCCCAACTGGGCTAGGACGCGCTTGAAATCGGATAAACAGGAGGAATGTAATGCCCAAAGATAACGGCATAGGCGCCAGCCCAAAACGGCGCGAAGACAACCGGTTTTTAACCGGTAGAGGCCGCTACACGGACGATATTACACTGGATCACCAGTGTTTCGCAGTATTTGTACGTTCGCAGGTCGCAAACGGAGTTATCAAATCGATTGATACGTCTGAAGCGGAAAACATGCCCGGTGTGTTGGCGATTTTCACCGGCGAGGATTTCACCGAAGTGGGTGGCAACCCCGCTGGATGGCTAATTACCAGCCGCGACGGCGAACCGATGAAAGAACCCAAACGCCCCGTTTTGGCGCATGGTAAAGTTCGCCACGTTGGCGATGCCTATGCAGCCGTGATCGCGGAAACCTATGACCAAGCCGTTGACGCTGCTGAGGCGGTCGACGCGGATATCGAAGAGCTGGATGCCATTATTGATATGGCTGCTGCGCTGGCAAACACTGATAATCTGGTCCACGACGAAATCGGAACCAACCAGTGTTTCGACTGGTGCTGGATCGAGGATAACCGCGCTGCGACTGACGAGGCGATCAAAAACGCGCCGCACGTCACGACGCTGGAATTGGTTAACAACCGTCTCGTTCCCAACGCGATGGAGCCGCGCGCCTCAACTGGCGATTACAACCCCGGCACTGGCAATTACACGCTTTACACAACCTCGCAGAATCCGCATCTGACGCGTCTTCTGATTTCGGCGTTTGTGATGGGTATTCCCGAAAACAAATTGACAATTATCGCCCCCGATGTAGGTGGCGGATTCGGATCCAAGATCTATCACTACGGCGAAGAAGCTTTGGTGCTGGCGGCCTCCAAAAAACTGGGCCGTCCTGTTGCATGGACCGCGAACCGTTCCGAAAGCTTCCTGACGGATGCACATGGTCGTGACCACAAAACCACCATCGAGCTGGCAACGGATATGGAAGGCAATTTCCTTGCCATCCGCACGTCTACTTTGGCCAATGTCGGAGCGTATCTTTCGAACTTCTCGACCGTAACGCCGACAATTCTGCATGGTACGGTGATTGCTGGCAATTACACATTCCCGACCGCTTATGTGAATGTCAAAACAGTGTTTACAAACACTGCGCCAGTTGATGCTTATCGTGGTGCTGGCCGACCGGAAGCGACCTATTCCGTTGAGCGGGTTATCGACATATGTGCTCGGGAATTGGGAATGGATCCAATTGCTATTCGCCGGAAAAACTTTATCAAAAAGGAACAATTCCCATTTTTGACTGCGACAGGGCTTGAAATGGATTCCGGCGATTATGACGCTTTGATGGACAAACTCGAAGAAATCGCCGATTTGGATGGTTTTGCCGGACGTAAAGCAGAAAGCGCATCACGCGGTCTTTTGCGCGGCCTAGGTATTAACAGCTATGTCGAAGCCTGTGGTCTTGCGCCGTCGAATGTGGCTGGCGCACTTGGTGCGCGTGTTGGCCTTTTCGAGGCAGCAACTGTGCGGATGAATGCTACTGGTAATATTTCTGTCATGACGGGATCACATAGCCACGGACAAGGCCATGAAACTGTATTTCCGCAGCTGGTTGCAGATATGCTGGGCATGTCGGCAGATAATATTGATATCGTCCACGGCGATACATCCAAAATCCCGTTCGGGATGGGAACATATGGTTCGCGCTCAATGGCCGTTGGTGGTTCCGCGATTGTTCGGGCAACCGAGAAGATCATCGACAAGGCCTCCAAAATTGCGGCCCATATGATGGAAGCCGGTGAAGGAGATATCGAGTTTAACGACGGTGTCTTCAGCGTCGCGGGAACCGATAAAACAGTCAGCTTCCCCGAAGTGGCGTTCAAGGCTTACGTGCCGCATGATTACCCGCACGACAAGCTCGAACCCGGACTGGAGGAAACCGCGTTTTACGACCCGGCGAACTTCACCTATCCGTCAGGCGCATATGCTTGCGAGGTCGAAGTGGACCCCGACACGGGCAAAGTTACAATCTGTTCCTTCGCGGCGGCGGATGATGTCGGTAACGTCATCAACCCGATGATCGTAGAAGGGCAAATTCAAGGCGGACTTGGCCAAGGTATCGGTCAGGCACTCGTTGAAAATTGTGTCTACGACGAAGACGGTCAACTATTGTCAGGTTCGTACATGGATTACACCATGCCACGTGCCGATGATGTTCCGTTCTTTACCACAGACCAGACCAGCTTAACGCCATGCACGCACAACCCGCTTGGCGCAAAAGGTTGCGGCGAGGCGGGGGCCATT
>JAESQH010000231.1 GCA_016765235.1 Paracoccaceae bacterium | reverse complement strand
TTTCCAAGCCCGATAAAACCGATTTTCATGTGAGTATCCTCCAGATTAAGGTCGTTTTCGCCCAAAGGCATCAACATATTGGTAACATCCACATCGCGCACGTCGCGCAATGTCGGGATTTTCCATTTCGGGTTGCGGTCTTTGTCGATGATTGCAGCGCGGATACCCTCGACAAAATCGCCATTCGAGGCGCTGCGGTAGGTGAAGCGGTATTCCTGTTTCAACACCGAAGCGATCGAAGTGTAACCACGCACACGGTGGACCAACGCAATGCTTGATGCGACGGAGAGGGGGCAGCCTCGGCCAAGGGCCTCGGCTGCGGCTGTGCACCACGGGCTGTCATCGAAACCGTTTAAGATATCGGAGACTGTCTCGCCGCCAAACATCATATCGATCTGGGTCTGCTGCGCCTCAAGCGTGCTGACAGGGGGTGTTTGCGCCATCGCGTCAACCTGCGCATAATCACCGGTCTTGATCAGACGCGCCGTTAGTTCTGCCCAATCGGCGCGCGGAATATAGTAATCCGCAAAGCCGCAATAAATTGCGTCGCCTGCTTTCATTCGTGTTCCCGTTGCGCCCAGATATTCGCCCAGACGCCCCGGCGCTTGTGACAGCAACATGGAGCCGCCAACATCGGGCACCAAACCGATACCGCATTCCGGCATGGCGATTTGGCTGTTTTCGCAAACCACACGGTGGGAGCCGTGACACGAAACGCCGACACCGCCGCCCATGGTGAAGCCTTGCATCAGCGCGATGTAGGGTTTCGGGAAGTTGGCGAGTTTGGCGTTCATGCGGTATTCATCGCGCCAGAATTTGCGGCCATACTCAAAATCGCCCGCCGCCGCAGTGTCATACATCTGTTGAATGTCGCCGCCCGAACAAAACGCTTTGTCGCCAATGGCATCAATCAGGATCAGGGCGACGCGGTCATCGTTGATCCATGCGTCAAGCGTGTCTTCGATCTTCAAGACCATTGCGTAGGTCAGCGCGTTTAATGCCTCGGGGCGGTTGAGGGTTATCCGGCCTATTTTGCCTTCAATGCGTATATTAATATCAGCCATTGTCGCGTTCCTGTAACAAAGTGCGGGCGGTGATCAGGCGCATGATTTCGTTTGTGCCCTCTAGGATTTGATGCACACGCAGATCGCGTACGATTTTCTCTATGCCGTAGTCGGAAAGGTATCCGTAACCGCCCAGCATTTGCAGTGAGCCGTTGGCCACTTCAAACGCCGTATCCGTTACAAACCGCTTTGCCATGGCGCAAAATTTGCTGGCGTCGGGCGCGCCTGTGTCCAGTTTCCATGCGGCTTGGCGCAGGAAGGTGCGGGCGGCTTGGAGTTCGATTTCCATGTCCGCCACGCGGAATTGCAGCGCTTGGAACTGGTCGATGGTTTTGCCGAACGCCTTGCGCTCACCCATATAGTTCAGCGCGATGTTCAACGCGTTTTGCGCGCCGCCTAGGGCGGAGGCCGATATATTCAAACGCCCGCCGTCAAGCCCGGCCATGGCGTATTTGAAACCTTTGCCTTCTTCGCCAATCAGATTGGCCGCAGGGATTTTGCATTCGTCAAACTGCACCTGCGTGGTTGGCTGCGCCTTCCAGCCCATCTTTTTTTCAAGAGCGCCGAACGACAACCCTATGGTTCCTGCCTCGACCACGACCGAGGAAATGCCTTTCGGCCCGCCCTCACCAGTGCGCACCATCACCACATAAGCGTCGGAATATCCGCCGCCGGAGATGAATGCCTTGGTTCCATTCAAGCTGTAGCCTTCGTTCGTCTTGTCTGCTTTGGTGCGCAGAGCGGAAGCATCCGAACCACTACCCGGTTCCGTCAACGCGTAGGAAAATACTTTGTCCATCGTGCACATATCAGGCAACCACTTGGCTTTGGTTTCCGCATTCCCGAACTTGTCGATCATGCCGCCACACATATTGTGGATGGACAGGAAAGAGCCGACGGCGGGGCAGGCCATCGCGAGGGCCTCGAACACCAGTGTTGCGTCGAGGCGCGAGAGGCCGGAGCCGCCAAATTCTTCCGATACATAAAGCCCACCGAAACCGAGGGCTGCGATTTCGGGCCAGAGGGATTTGGGGATCGTGCCGTCCTCCTCCCATTGCATGGCGTTGGGGGCGATTTTTTCTTGGCCGAAATCGTAAGCCATATCGAAAATCATCTGTTGTTCTTCGGAAAGAGCAAAATCCATGCGATTATCCCGTGGTCAGAGTTAGGACTAGGTTGAAAATAGCGATCGGACCGAACAATACGGCCATGAGCGCGGTCATTTTCTTTGGTTGTTGCTTGAAGCGCTGAATACCAAACGGATCTGAAATGAACGAAAATTTCTTGCTTTGCCGTTGGTATTCGTAATCATTCTTCAGGAAACGGTTGTTAAGCACCGCGAAGGCGACAAGGGATAGAATAAATATTATCAAATTATAGTTCATTCGCTTTTCCGTTTAGAAATGAATGGTTGTTCAGTTAATATAGAAAACCTGAACAGTTTTGGGAAGCCCCTAGTTCAAAGGAAAACGCCCCGAACAAGTCGGGGCGTTTACGATTATTCTGATTTGGCGCTCTACATCGTCGGGATCGAGAAGTTTGCACCCTCTTTAGTGCCCTTTGGCCAACGCGATGTAACCGTCTTGGTACGCGTGTAGAATTTGAATGCATCCGGACCGTGCTGGTTCAAATCGCCAAACGCCGATTTTTTCCAACCGCCAAACGTGTGGTAGGCCAAGGGCACTGGGATCGGCACGTTCACGCCAACCATGCCGACATTGATACGGCTAGCGAAATCGCGGGCCGTGTCACCGTCGCGGGTGAAGATCGCGGTGCCGTTGCCGTATTCGTGGTCCATGGCGTGGCCGATGGCTTCTTCATAGGTTTTGGCACGAACGACCGACAGGACAGGTCCGAAGATTTCCTGTTTGTAGATGTCCATATCCGTTGTGACGTGGTCGAATAGGGAGGCGCCAACGAAGAAACCATCCTCGTATCCTTGCAGACTAAACCCGCGACCGTCGACCGCCAGCGTCGCACCCTGTGCAATGCCGCTTTCGACCAAGCCGTTGATTTTGTCCTTCGCAGCACCCGTGATAACCGGACCAAAGTCCACATCGTCGCCCGATGTGTAAGGACCGATTTTCAGGCTTTCCACGCGTGGGGAAAGGGCTGCGATCAGACGATCCGCCGTGTCTTCGCCAACTGGAACCGCAACCGAAATCGCCATGCAGCGTTCGCCAGCCGCGCCGTAACCCGCACCGATCAGCGCGTTTACAACGTTGTCCATGTCCGCGTCCGGCATGATGATTGCGTGGTTTTTTGCGCCGCCAAAGGCTTGTACGCGTTTGCCTGCTGCACAACCACCCGCGTAAATATATTCGGCAATCGGGGTGGAGCCAACGAAACCAATTGACTGAATGGTCGGGTGTTCGATGATCGCGTCCACCGCGTCTTTGTCGCCGTTCACAACCTGCATGATGCCTTTGGGAAGACCGGCTTCCTCGAACAGTTCGGCCAACATGATCGGCACGGAGGGGTTACGCTCGGATGGTTTCAGGATGAACGCGTTACCGCAAGCAATCGCAGGGGCGCACATCCACAAGGGGATCATTGCAGGGAAGTTGAACGGGGTAACACCGGCGGTAACACCAAGCGCTTGCTTCATGGAGTACATATCAATGCCCGGGCCTGCGCCGTCGGTGTATTCACCTTTCAGCAACTGCGGTGCGCCGATGCAGTATTCTACGACTTCGAGGCCGCGGATCACGTCGCCCTTGGCATCCGGCAGAGTTTTTCCGTGCTCTTGGGAAAGGGCCTCGGCCAGTTTGTCCATGTCGCGGTGTAATAGATCAACCATTTTCATCATAACGCGCGCCCGGCGCTGCGGGTTGACGGCAGCCCAAGCGGGCTGTGCTGCGGCAGCGGCCTGAACAGCCATGTCCATTTCAGCAGCGGAGGCCAATGGAGTCTGCGCGATAACTTCGCCGATCGCTGGGTTGTATACGTCTGCAAAACGGCCGGATGTGCCTTTGACATGCTCGCCGTTGATGTAATGTGTTAATTCTTTCATGGTTTTCTCCCGTTGGAATCAAGTCTGGGGAGATCATACTCTTGCATTTTTGCAGCTCATAGGGGCAATATGGTAAAAACATAGTGCAAATATGCAAAGGCTAGCGATGTCCATCAGTAAACTACGTTGGGATGACCTGAAGGTTTTCTTGCAAGTAGCACGGCTTAACAGCCTGTCAAACGCGGGGCGGGCCTTGAAAATGGACCCTGCAACGGTGGGGCGGCGTGTGCAGCGATTGGAGGAAGATCTGACCGCGCGCCTATTCACCAAAAGCCCGCAAGGGTACGATCTAACGGATGCTGGCCAACGCCTTATGACCCATGCCAGCATGATGGAACAATCGCTGCTGGCGGCGGAATCCGAGGTCAAAGGCCAGTCTAACGTCCTGTCTGGCAGCATTCGTATCGGTGCGCCGGACGGGTCGGCCAATTATCTTTTGCCGCAAGTTTGTGCTGAGATCGTTGACGAAAATCCGGGGTTGGAGGTGCAACTGGTTGCCCTGCCGCGTGTGTTTAACTTGTCCAAACGGGAGGCCGATATGGCGGTGACAGTCTCACCGCCTAAAGCGGGTCGATTGACCGTTCAAAGGGTTACGGATTACCATCTGCACTTGGCCGCCAGTGAGGAATATCTGGAAACGCATCCAAAGATCACAAAACTGGCGGACCTGAAAGATCACCGTATGATCGGCTATATCAGTGACCTGATTTTCGATCAGGAACTTGATTATCTGGGGGATGCAGGCAAGGATTTGCAACCGGATTTGACCTCGAACAGTTTTTCCGTTCAGTTGAACTGGGCACGGCGCGGGGCAGGGGTTTGCATCGTTCATGATTTTGCAATCCCGACCTTCCCCGAACTTAAAAAGATACTGACGGATCAGCTATCGCTAAAACGCAGTTTTTATCTCATCCGCCATAAAGATGACCAACGAGTGGAGCGTCTGAACAGGTTCGCGGAAGTTTTCGTCAAGAAAATCCGCATAGAGGTTCAAAGACTGGAGGCGCTTACTTGACAGATAACAGCGGCGTGATGCACGATTAACCAATATTAAATATCAGGAGAAAACCATGTTTGTAAGCGATATCCTTTCCACTAAACAAATCGGTAAAATTATTTCCGTGGCAACAACTGATACCGTTGCGACCGCTGCTGAGTTGCTTTCAGAGATGCGAATTGGAGCGGTAATCGTACGTGATGCAGGTAACGAGATAGACGGCATATTATCGGAGCGCGATATTGTGCGCGAACTTGGCCGCAGCGGTTCGGGCTGTTTGACCGAATTGGTATCGGCGCTGATGACCTCTAACGTGAAATCCTGTACGCCAAAGGATACCACCCAAAAGGTCATGCAAACCATGAGCGACGGACGTTTCCGGCATATGCCGGTAATGGACGATGGCAAACTCGTCGGAGTGATCTCGATCGGGGATGTGGTCGCTGCGCGCATCAAGGAAGTGCAGTTCGAAAACGAGTCGATGGCGGAAATGCTGGCCGGAAACATTTAAACCCTCTTGACGGGTGGTGCAGAATAATGCTGCATTGCACAAAAGTGGAGATGGCATCATGCGCACAGGTTTATATCCAGGTACTTTCGATCCGGTGACCCTTGGTCATCGCGATATCATCTCGCGGGCTTGCACGCTGGTGGATCGCCTCGTGATCGGTGTGGCCATCAACCGTGACAAAGGCCCGTTGTTCACCCTCGAGGAACGCGTTGCGATGATCGAGGATGAATGTGCCAAGATTGACTGCAACGGTAGCGAAATCGTTGTGCATCCCTTTGAAAACCTGTTGATTGATTGCGCTGTTGATGTGGGCGCAACGACGATCATCCGTGGTCTGCGCGCGGTTTCGGACTTTGAGTACGAATTCCAGATGGTGGGCATGAACCGCGTCATGAATGCCGAAATCGAAACCGTGTTTCTGATGGCGGATGCGGGGCATCAGGCGATTGCCTCGAAACTGGTCAAGGAAATTTGCCGCCTTGGCGGGGATATTTCCAAATTCGTTCCGGCCTCCGTCGCCGAGGCCTTACGGAAAAAATTCGCCTAAAATTGTCGCAACCCCTTTTGTTTCGGGCGCTGGCGACATAGTTTCCTGACAACATTAATCAGGAGGCAACAATGGCCGATATCAAAGACCCGGAAAATACACTAATCATCGAACTTAAAGACGGCAACGTCACAATCGAACTTTTGCCCGATGTGGCCCCAAAACACGTGGAGCGTATCAAGACGCTGACCCGCGAAGGCAAATACGACAACGTTGCTTTCCACCGCGTGATTGACGGCTTCATGGCGCAGACAGGTGATGTGCAAAACGGCAACATGGAAAACAACTTCAATCTTCGTGCCGCTGGCACAGGTGGTTCTGAATATTCAAACGTGCCTGCTGAGTTTTCCAGCTTGCCGTTCGATAAAGGCGTTCTGGGTGCTGCGCGCTCGCAAAGCCCCGATTCCGCAAACTCGCAGTTTTTCATCATGCTTGATGAAGGTCACTTCCTTAACAACCAATACACCGTATTTGGTCGCGTGATTGATGGCATGCAGCACGTGGACGCAATCCAGCGCGGCGAGCCTGCACCAAACCCTGACCGTATGATCTCGATTAAAGTTGCGGCAGACGTTTGATGCGCCGCATATTTCTTAAAGGGCTGGCGGTTTTCGGATTGTCGATGTTCGCATTTGGCGCGGTTGCGCAGGACATTGACCCTGAAAACGTACTGGTAATCGAAATTGCGGGCGAGGGGGCTGGGACCGTCGAAATCCTGATGCGCCCTGACGTGGCACCATTGCACGTCGCCCGTATCAAGGAGCTGGCCCGCACTGGCGCCTACGCCGGGATCGTGTTTCACCGCGTGATTGATGGTTTTATGGCCCAAACCGGCGATGTGGAATTCGGCAAACTTGAGGGGTACGATTATCGCAGCTCCGGCATGGGTGGCTCCGATCTGCCGGACCTGCCTGCCGAGTTTTCGGATATCACGTATGTCGAAGGTATAATCGGCATGGCGCGCTCCAACTCGCCGGATTCGGCGAACTCGCAATTCTTCATAATGTTTGACGATGCGAAATTTCTTGATGGACAATATACTGTCATCGGCCGCGTGATCAGCGGTATGGAATATGTTCAGGCAATCAAACGTGGGGATGGCGGTGCGAACGGCTCGGTGTTTGAAAACCCCGACTATATGGCGTCGGTTCGGGTTAAATCCGACCTGTAAGCGTTCTGTACGATAAAAAATTAGGGTCCGCACGTTTGCTGCGGGCCTTTTTTATTGCGCAATCGCTAAAACAATAGCGCCCAATCGCTGCTCGGTTTCGACTAACCGATGCGCTTTGGCCGCGTCTTCCATCGGCATAACCCTATCGACAATGGCAGTGATGCGAACTTCTTCCAGCATGGCTGCCAGTTCCAACAGCTCCGCTTGTGTTTCTTTGGCGAACGTAAACTTGGCCGTTTTGTCGGTAAAACGCGTGGTCAATGCGCATCGGATCATCTTCAATATACTTGGATTACCCAAGAAAAGTCGCCCACCGGGTTTCAATACTTTTATGCAATCTCTGTATGCGCTGCTGGCGACCATATCGAAAACCACATCGTAGGATTTCCCCTGATCCGCAAAGTTAGCCTGCCTATAATCGATGAATTCAACAGCACCCGCCGCGCGCAACATTTCTTCCTTGATGCCGCTGTCTACAACCGAAACCTCGGCCCCCATATCGCGCGCGATTTGTAGGGCAAACGTGCCAATGCTGCCACCTGCGCCATTTATTAATACAGTTTCACCCGCTTTGACGTTCGCCAATCGCATAAAATGGAGCGCGTTCATCGCCCCCAAAGGTGTCGCCGCGGCAGCTTCATACCCAATGCTGTCCGGTATCAAAGCAAGCGTTTGATCGTCGGGCAGGTTGACATATTCACCGTGTGCGCCAAACCGCAAACCGGTGGACCCAAAAACCCGATCACCAACTTTGAAATTTGTAACATCTTCGCCCAAGTCAGCAACTTCGCCCGCGAAATACCCACCCAGAACACGGCGTCGCGGCTTGAATATACCAATTGCCAGACGCAACGGAAGCCAGAACCATTTTACCGGAAAATTGAAGCTGCGCATCTCGCAATCCGCTTTGGTCACCTCGGCGGCGCGCACTTTTATCAGCAACTCATTATCTTTTGGTTGCGGTTTTGCAATGTCAGCAATCTGCAAAACCTCTGGTGAGCCGTATTTGTAATACACTACCGCTTTCATGTTTCCCCCTGATTTTTTCCAGACTTTGTACTAACCCACACCATAAGTCCAATTTCCGATTTTCTCGCATTCCCTCAACTTGACGTGAGCAGGGGTAGCGCTGTGTGCTTTGTATTGGCAGGTTAAGTCCACACAACATGAAAGGGAGCTGTCATGTTCCGGAAAATTTTATTTACACTACTACTGACGGCGATCACGCTGCCAGCTTTCGCCCAATCCTCCAGATTGACCAGAGGGTGGCCTGACACAGATTTCACCAATACTTCCGTCGATTTAGATCAAATCATGTCCGGCGGTCCGGGCAAAGACGGTATTCCTGCGCTTGCCAGCGTAGCTCTGGTTCCGGTCTCCGAAGTCGAGTTTTCCGAGCGGGAGCCGGTTCTAACAGTTGAAATGGAAGGCGTACCGCCACGCGCTTATCCCATTCGTTATCTGACGTGGCACGAGATTGCCAACGACGTTATCGGGGATGTTCCGGTCGCGGTTACCTTCTGCCCACTCTGTAATTCTGCACTGGTATTTGATCGTCGCCTTGACGGGCAGGTTCTGGAATTTGGTGTATCTGGCAACTTGATGTCGTCCAACATGGTGATGTTTGATCGCCAGACCGAAAGCTGGTGGCTGCAATTCACCGGCAAAGGCATCGTCGGTGAAATGAACGGCAAGCAACTGACACAAGTGGTTAGCTGGATGGAATCGCTGGGCGAGTTTCGCGCGCGCAATCCGGACGGCGAAGTTATGGATCAGCCAACCAATTTCCGCCGCTCCTACGGCGCGAACCCCTACGCCGGATATGACGAATCTGAACAACCTTTCCTTTATCGCGGAGAAAATCCTCCATTTGGCATTTCGCCACTGGCACGGGTCGTGACCGTCGGCAATCGCGCATGGCCCCTTGAGCGCCTGAGTGAAGTTGAAGAGATTACCGAGGCAGGAGTGCGAATTGTCTGGAAATCAGGCATGGCGACGGCCCTTGGCGCACGGCGTATATCTGACGCCCGCGACATCGGTAGCATTCGTGTGTTTGATGCGGAAACCGGCGAAGACGTAATCCACGACGTAGCCTTCGCCTTCGCGTTCCACGCGTTCACGCCTGATGGCGAGTGGATGCTGGGGAAGTGAACAAGCGGGTCACCTTGGTTTAGGTGGCCCAAACTCGCAATTTAGTCGTTTATCTTCACCAAAGCGTGGCGTTTTTTGCCAGCCGATAGTTTAACCGTTTTAGCAATTGCAACCGCTGACACCATGGTGCCAGCATCCGTCACCACCTCGTCGTTCAGTTTGGCCCCACCTGATGCAATCGTGCGTTTGGCTTCTTTTCCCGAAGGTGCGAGGCCGGATTTGACGAACAGCTGCACAATTGAAATACCGTTGTCGCCAAGATCAGAGGCAGCGAGCGTTATGGTCGGCAGGTCGTCCCCGACGCCACCCTTCTCAAACACTTCCTTGGCCGTGGCCGCCGCAGTGCTCGCTGCGGTCGCGCCGTGGGCCAGCGTTGTGACCTCGTTTGCCAGAATGATCTTGGCAGCGTTGATGTCCGACCCCTCCAGCGCACCGAGGCGTTCGCATTCATCCAACGGCAGTTCGGTGTAAAGCTTCAGGAACCGCGTTACATCGGCATCCAGCGTGTTGCGCCAGAACTGCCAGAATTCGTAAGGGGAGCGCATGTCGGCGTTCAGCCACACGGCACCATCCTGCGATTTGCCCATCTTTTTGCCGTCCGCCGTGGTCAACAGCGGGGAGGTCAGGCCAAACACAGTGGCTTGTGACATTCTGCGGCTCAGGTCGATGCCGTTAACGATATTGCCCCATTGATCCGAGCCGCCCATTTGCAAAACACACCCGAACTGGCGGTTAATCTCCATGAAGTCATAGGCTTGCAGGATCATGTAGTTGAATTCCAGAAAGCTTAACGACTGTTCGCGGTCCATACGGGACTTAACGCTTTCGAAACTTAACATCCGGTTAACCGAAAAATGCCGCCCTACGTCGCGTAGGAACGTCAGGTAGTTCAGGTTGTCCAGCCACTCCGCATTGTTCAGCATTTTTGCGTCCTTTGGGCCATCGCCAAAAGTCACATAGTTGCTGAACACAGTCTTAATACCTTCGATATTCGCGCTAATCTGGGCGTCATCCAACAAAGAACGCTCGTCCGAGCGAAACGACGGGTCGCCGACTTTAGACGTGCCGCCACCCATAAGAACCAGCGGTTGGTGGCCGGTTTTTTGCAGCCATCGTAGCATCATGATCTGGATCAGGGAGCTGACGTGCAGCGAGCTGGCCGTCGCGTCAAACCCGATATACGCTGGTACAATGCCATTCATCAGCGCTTCATCAAGGCCTTCCAGATCGGTGCAGTCCGACAGGAAGCCGCGGGTCTCCATCACACGGAGAAATTCGCTTTTTGGCTTGTAGGTCATTGTTCCAGTTCCTAAGTTTATTGGTGTCGCGATGTATAACGTATGCACGCGGAAAGGGAAGGGTTTGTGCTTCTAATCCGTTGCTTAGAGGCGTAGCATCACTATAGGAGGTGCGATTTTGCGACCATTCAACCAAAGCCTTGTGGTTTATATCATTTGGGTGCTGCTGATCGGCGGCGCGGGATTTTTTGCAATACACGAACAGCACTGGGAATCACTTTTTGTAACGGTTCTGACTTTCGGTCTAACTTTTGCACCATTGCTGTTCCAACGGTTCTATCACGTCAAAATTCCGGTGTTTTTCACATCTGCGATTATCGTTTTCACCTATCTCACCTTGTTTCTGGGCGAAATAGGTAATTTTTACGAACGCTTATGGTGGTGGGATGTTTTAATGCACGGCGGCGCGGCCATCGGGTTCGGGCTGATCGGGTTTATCATCATCTTGATGCTGTTTCGCGGCAACAAATACGCCGCCCCCCCGATTGCACTGGCGTGGTTTGCGTTTTGCTATGCGATGACCATCGGCGTGTTATGGGAGATTTTCGAGTTTGGCATGGACGAGATTTTCGGGCTGAACATGCAGAAATCCGGCTTGGCGGATACAATGTACGACCTGATCGTGAATACACTCGGCGCGTTCATCGGCTCTGCGGCTGGATTTTTCTACTTAAAAGGTCGCTGGTTCGGCGGTCTGGCTAATTTGATTAGTCAGTTCGTGGATTCCAATCATGATCTGTTCGACGAAGACAAATAAGATTCACGCCGTAACGGGTTGATAAACCTTGATATCAGCATAAATCGGCAGGTGATCCGAGGCCACAAGCGATAGGTCCGAATGATGAACAGCCCCTTTTAACAATTCGAGATCATTGCGCAGGATAATCCGGTCAAGCGAAGCCACGGGCCGTGAAGAATGGAAGCTGGGGCCGGGGGTGGCGATGGTGTATTCGGTACCGAACGCATCAAGACTGCCACCGGGTCGCCATTCATTCAGATCGCCCATAATAAGCGTCGGAATTTGCGCGTTAAGACGTTGGATTTGGCTGGTAACAGCGCGAATTTGTTGCCGCCGATAGGAGCGCATCAAGGCCAGATGCATCCCGACGATCCGTAAATGTTGGCCGTTTAAAAGAATGTCCGCGGAAATAGCCCCGCGCGGCTCCAACACCGGAATATCATGGCGTCGCTCCACCATCACCTCGGCGTCTTTTCGCACCAGTATGGCGTTCCCGTGCCAACCGATACTGTCGGGGCGGGTCGCGATTTCGACAACTTTCAGATCGGTTTCAGCCTCGATCATCGCGCGCGGGATGGTGGTTTCGCGCAGGCCAGTGCGGCGGTCAACTTCTTGCAAAGCCACCACATCGGCGTTGATTTCGTTTAAAATTTCGACAATCCGCTCTGGGCGGCGCTTGCGGTCAAGCCCCACACTTTTGCGGATATTATAAGATGCCACGCGGATCACTGCTCGCTCCGTTGTTGTTATACCTTACACATGGGCACCGCGAGCAGCGTTTTCAATTCACCGCCGTCTGCGCCGCCGCCCACCTTCGCCGGATTGTTTGACGTTGAAAGAAACGTTCGGAATATCAGCAATCCCGTTCAAAATCGGGAAGGGGTCCGTCGCGTGCGGAATGGCAGAGGCATTAACAAAATGCTCCTGAAACTTTGGTTCAATCGCCGTTTCAATCTTGTCGATCTCATGCACAACCCGCTCAATCTCGCGCCGCGCCGATACATTCAGCAACGCAATCCGCGCGCCTGTGCCGGCCGCATTTCCGGCTGAAACCACGTTTTCCAGCGGGCAATCCGGTATCATCCCCAAAACCATCGCGTGCTTGGCCGATATATGCGCCCCGAACGCCCCCGCTAAAATCACTCGGTTAACCTTTTCGACGCCCATCTTATCCATCAACAACCGTGCGCCCGCATAAAGCGCGGCTTTGGCCAGTTAGATCGCGCGAATATCGCCGTTGGTAACCGTAATCAGCGGCCCGCCATCGGCAGTGGCATCGTGTAGAACATAGGAATTCGTGCGCCCGTCAACGATACAGCGCGTCGTTCCCGTTTGTACGGCAGATCCAATCAGGCCGCCCGCATCCAGCAGACCTGCTAGGCGCATCTCTGCAATCACTTCGATAATGCCGGAGCCACAAATGCCGGTGATACCGCTTGAAAGGGTCGCGGCCTCGAAACCGTCCTCGTTTGACCATAAACCACAGCCGATAACCTTGAAGTGCGGCTCTTTAGTCACCGCGTCAATCCGCACGTTTTCAATCGCTCCGGGGGCGGCGCGCTGGCCAGATGAAATCTGCGCGCCTTCAAATGCGGGACCCGTGGGGGAGGAACAGGCCAGAACCTTGTCCTTGTTGCCCAGCAAAATCTCGGCATTCGTACCTACATCGACAATCAACACTAATTCGTCCGAACGATAGGGGGCTTCGGACAAAGCCACCGCCGCCGCATCCGCGCCCACGTGGCCTGCGACGCACGGCAAGATATACAGTCGAGCCTCGGGATGCATGACCATATCCACCTCGCTCGC
>JAESQH010000230.1 GCA_016765235.1 Paracoccaceae bacterium | reverse complement strand
TCTTCGTTTTCCGGGACCTGAATGATCGCTACGAATTCACCGGTGGAACCGGCTATGGCCTCGCCGATGTCTTTACCGTTTGAAAGGATGACAACTTTCGAAAAAGGCTCCGCTGTGCCAGCGATGACGGCCGATCCTGTTGAATCAACGCGAACTATATCGAAGCTCGGCTTCATGGCTTCAGTTGTTTCGTCGTCGTTTGTCACAGTGATTGTACTCGCAAGTGCCTCGATCGCGGCTGCGGCTTCGGTTGTTTGCGAATCCGTTTCAACAGGTTGTTCTTCGGTGATTGCTTCAGCGGCATCTTCAACCACCTCTGGTTCGGCTGTCTGGGCTGTTTCGACCTGGGTCTCCGGGGTTGGGTCCGCCACCACTACGATTGTAGCGGGTTCATCTTCGGAGGCGGTTTCTTCAACAACCGAAGCTTCTTCAACAAGGTCCTCTTCAACCACTTCTACGGGATCGGGCTCGCTCGGTGGGGCTTCTGGTTCTTGACCATCTACGAGGACCTCTTCGCCTTTGGGGTGTTCCTCTTCCTCTACCAGTTCAGCGGCAGGTTGGTCTTGCGCCGGCGTAACCTTATCGGCGGCGCTTGATGTGGTGACTTTTGGCTCGTCTTCCACAACTTCTTCGACGATCTCAGCAACCGTTACGACAGGCGTTTCGTCTTGTTGACTGTAATATATAAGCCCCGCGGCCAGACCACCGGTTACGATAACAATTATCCAGCGGTACTTACTAATAAAGCCGTTCATCAATCAATTCCCGTTCGCTATGGCGTTCACATTAGGCCCGTCAGCATTAGTGATTGCCTCTTGCGTGCAGGGTGCGGTATTTTGGAAGTATAAACAAGAGGAACAACGATTTATGACCCAAATACCCCCCTATTCCGTCTGTGTATTCTGTGGCTCGCGCTTCGGGCGCTTTAGTACCTATAAAGATTCGGCAACCGAACTTGGCGAGGCATTGGCAAAAAATGATATGCGACTGGTTTACGGGGCTGGCGATGTAGGTCTGATGGGTGCGGTTGCGAACGCCACACAACGCGCAAACGGCGAGACTTTCGGCGTTATTCCAGTGCATCTGTTGAACCAAGAGGTGGGCAAACGTGATCTAAATAGTTTCATAATTACAGAAACCATGCACGAGCGTAAAAAGGTTATGTTTATGAACGCCGATGCGATTGTTACCCTGCCAGGCGGGGCTGGATCTTTGGACGAGTTATTCGAGGTATTAACGTGGCGGCAGTTGGGATTGCACAATAAACCGGTGTACCTGCTGAACGTCAACGGGTTCTGGGACCCGTTACTGGCACTGCTGGATCACGTTATAGACGAAGGTTTCGCCGACCCGTCATTTAAGAAATCCCTTCAGGTTGTTTCGGACGTGCCAGAATTAATGCGACGCTTACGTGCGGAACGTTCCTGACGCAGACTATCGATCGAGTAAATAGCCAAGCCAGTCCAGATCAGCGGAAAGGCGACGGCGTGCCATTTGGTGAAACTTTCGGTAAATATGAAAGTTGCTACCATGAATTGCAGGGTCGGGTTTAAGTATTGCACCAGCCCGATAGTGGTTAATGTGACGCGGCGGGCGGCGTAGGAAAACAGTATCAGGGGTACGGCTGTCAACACCCCCGAGAATATCAGCATCAGGCTATCGCGCAGGTTCGTGCCGAAGATCGCACCGCTGCGGCCTGCCCCGCTCCAGCCGAATTTATGGACGCCGAACAGCCAGATCAGGGCAACAGGGGTAAGCACCAGCACTTCGATAAAGACCGAAATTTCCGGCCCGACATCGAGTTTGTTTTTTATAAGCCCGTAAGCCCCGAAAGTGGTGGCAAGCGTAAGAGAAATCCATGGCGGATTTCCTAGCCCTACGCCAAGCATTATTACTGCGCCGGCAGCGATGGCAACCGCAATTTTCTGGGGTTTTGAAAGGCGCTCGCCCAATACCAGATAGCCAAGCGCCACGGCGACCAGCGGAAAGATGTAATAGCCAAAACTGGCCTCCATTGCCCATCCCTTTTGTATCGACAGGATGAAGACGAACCAGTTGGTCGAAATCATTACCGCCGATACCATCAGCATGGCGAAGGTCCGTGGTTGGCGCAGGATTCCCCACACGACAGACAGACGGCCCTGAATCGTAATCACGATCACGAAGAAGACGAAGCTCCATAATGTTCGATGGCCTAGCACTTCGAGCGGTGGAATATGGGCCAGTTCCTTGTAGTATATTCCCGAAAGGCCCCAAATTATGCTGGCGCTGGCCATTGCCAGTATGCCTTTTGTACGCTCGTTCATGGTTCCCTCGAATCAAATGATGCCCCACCGTTTGGCGGGACATCGCTGTTAGTTTATGTCAAAATTACGTTATGCGTTAGAAAGACGTTCAGCCACGTTTTCCCAATTCACCAGCTTGTCGAGGAAGTTTGACAGGTAAACAGGGCGTTTGTTGCGGAAATCGATGTAATAGGAATGCTCCCATACATCACATCCAAGCAGTGCAGTCTGGTTGAAGCACAGCGGGTTAACGCCGTTTTCCGTCTTGGTGATTTTCAGCGAACCGTCCGTGTCAGCAACCAGCCAAACCCAGCCTGAACCGAACTGGCCAACGCCTGCGGCACCAAAGTCGGTTTTGAAAGTGTCTACGGAACCGAAGGCATCTACGATGCGGGATTCAAGCTCGGATGGCATGGTGCGGCCATCCGGACCCATCATTTCCCAGAATTGTGCGTGATTCCAGTGCTGCGAGGCATTGTTGAAGATGCCGTTTTGGGCCACAGAACCAGCAGCGTATGTGCCTTTAACGATGTCTTCAAGGGATTTGCCTTCCCATTCTGTACCCGCAACCAGTTTGTTACCGTTCACAACGTATGCATTGTGGTGCAGGTCGTGGTGAAATTCCATTGTTTCTGCGGACATGCCGCCTGCGGCCAACGCATCGTGTGCATATGGTAGGTCAGGAAGTTCGAATGCCATGGTAATACCCCTTTTGGATTTATGTTTGTCACGGCGTGCGCCGCTTGATGTGGAATATAGACCGTTTTGCCGTAAGGAAAAGTGCTGAAACGCAGGATTTTTATATTAGACACCTTTTGATCGCAGCAAACCGGTGCTATTGGCGATTCTAGCTAATGACAGGATATATTCATGACCGATCACCAGAGCAATATGAAGGGCGCCTTCTTTATGATGGCCTCGATGGCGGGGTTTGTTTTGAACGACACCATGATCAAGCTGGTGGCAGAGGATTTAGAGCTGTTTCAGACGGTATTCCTGCGCGGGATCGTAGCTACAGTGTTGCTGGGATTGTTGGCGTGGCACAAAGGCGCGCTGGTTTACCGGCCTGCGCGGCGGGATCTAACCATCATCGGTTGGCGAACATTTGCGGAAGCCGGCGCGACGTTCTGTTTTCTGACGGCGCTTTTCAACATGCCATTGGCCAACGCAACCGCGATTTTGCAATCCTTGCCGCTGGCGGTCACATTGGCAGCCTCGCTTTTCCTTGGTCAAAAGGTTGGTTGGCGTCGCTATTTAGCTATTTCTATCGGGTTTATCGGCGTTCTGATAATCGTTCGACCGGGAACCGAAGGATTTAACGTTTATGCGCTGTGGGCATTAGGCGCGGTTGGGTTCGTGACGCTACGCGATTTGCTTTCCCATAAGTTATCGCCTGCGACACCGTCTATCTTCGTGGCATTGTATGCATCTGCTACCATTATGGTTTTGTCGGGCCTGATCGCTGCGACGCAGGAATGGCGGGATGTTTCACTTCAAACCGCAATTTATCTTAGCGGCGCGGCTGTCTTTATTCTGGTCGGATATATTGCGGCAGTAACTGCGATGCGCCACGGCGAGATCTCGTTCGTCTCGCCGTTTCGCTACAGCGTCCTGATTTGGGCGTTGTTGCTGGGCTTTTTCGTATTTGGCGAGACACCGGATGGTTGGACAATCATCGGCAGCGTCATCGTTGTTGGCATGGGGATTTTCACGTTTTACCGCGAACGGATATCGAAGCGTTAAGCGTCGATATCCGAGAATTGTGTACCGGCGCCATTGTCGGTTTTGTCCCAGTCGCGCTTAACGCCTAGGCGCAGTAAGATAACAGATGCGACAAAGATGGAGCTGTACGTGCCTATAATAACGCCCCAGATCATAGCGAAAGTGAAGCCACGGATCACTTCACCGCCAAGGAAATACAGCGTCAGCAGCGCGATCAATGTGGTTACGGACGTCATGATGGTACGCGACAACGTTTCGTTGATCGACAGGTTTAGAACGTCTTTCAATTCCATCTTTTTATAGAGACGCAAGTTTTCGCGCACGCGGTCAAAGACAACCACGGTGTCGTTTAACGAATACCCGACGATGGTAAGGATCGCGGCGATAATGGTCAGGTTGAACTCTATCTGCGTGATGGTAAAAATGCCGATGGTGATGAAGACGTCATGCACCAGAGCAACTACGGCCCCGACGGAGAATTGCCACTCGAACCGCAGCCAGATGTAGAACAGCACGGCCGCAACAGCGAGGACGATTGCTAGTATGCCAGCTTGAACCAACTCACCCGAAACTTTTGCGCCGACGGAGTCGGTCTGTAAGAATACGATCCCCTCGAATGCGTTGCTCAGAGCCGATTTCACGGCTTTTATCAGGTCATTTTGAACTGCAACGTCGTCGCCGATTTGTTCGATGCGAACCATGATGATGTTATTGGATTCACCCGTCAGCGCCGAGGCTGGGTCGGATAGTTCGGTTACGGTTACATCACCATCCACCACATCGGACAACAAGGCACGGTATTCGCCGACCTCAACCGCCTCCGGTGTTTCGACCATAATCATGGTGCCGCC
>JAESQH010000229.1 GCA_016765235.1 Paracoccaceae bacterium | reverse complement strand
TCTATTGCCAAACATCTGTCCGATTACAAATCGCAGTTTTTCAACATCGCCGGACTTTGCAGCTCAGCGAGTTTTATACGGACTTTAGCTGAATCACTCGAAACACGCGACTTGAAGTCGAGAGACAAAGCTACAGCACCTGTGAAGGTTGGGTAATCCCCCCTAAATTTAGTGGTGTTCGATAGTAGAATTTTCTCGGCATAATATCTGAGGAGATTTTGATGAAGAATAAACGATATAGCGACGCGCAGATCATGGGTATTTTGAAGCAGGCCGAGGGCGGTGTGCCGGTTTCTGAACTTTGCCGCGAACACGGGATGAGCAATGCCAGTTTTTACAAATGGCGTGCGAAGTTTGGCGGGATGGATGCTTCAATGATCTCGGAATTGAAGGCGATGGCAGAAGAGAACCGTCGGCTGAAGCGAATGTATGCCGAGATGAGCATGCAGAATGATTTGCTGAAGGAAGTGCTCGGAAAAAAGTAGCGCGGCCATCCCTGCGCAAGGAGATGGCCGTTCAGGCGGTCGTGGATCGTGGGGTTAGCATTGCCCTAGCCTGCCGAACGTTCCAGATCAGCGAAAGCTGTTATCGTTATGAACGCAGGCTGAGTGACGAGAATGCCGAGATCGCAAATTGGCTGGAGAAGCTGACGGACAACCGCCGGACTTGGGGCTTTGGTCTGTGTTTTTGTATCTGCGTAATGTCAAAGGCTTTGGCTGGAATCACAAGCGCGTCTACCGGATTTACTGCGAACTGGAGCTAAATATGCGAATTAAACCAAAGAAACGCCTGAAACGGGACAAGCCGGACGCGCTGGCGGTGCCGGACAGGGCCAATCATACATGGTCAATGGACTTCATGGCGGATCAGCTTTCAGACGGTCGTTCGATCCGCACACTGAACGTTCTGGATGACTTTAACCGCGAAGGTTTGGGCATTGAGGTGGACTTCTCGTTGCCCGCTGAGCGGGTGGTGCGTAGCTTGAACCGTATCATCGAGTGGCGCGGCAAACCCCAGATTATTCGGGTAGATAACGGCCCTGAATACATCAGTGGAACGTTGATGGCATGGGCCGCAAAGGTGGGCATTCACATCCAATACATCCAGCCTGGGAAGCCCCAACAGAACGCCTATATCGAGCGTTACAACCGCACAGTTCGGCACGAATGGCTGGATCAGAATATCTTTGACACAATAGAGGAGGCTCAGAAACAGGCCACAGAATGGCTCTGGACTTACAACAACGACCGCCCCAACATGGGCATAGGCGGGATCACACCCGCTATGAAACTTAAAATGGCTGCGTAATTCTACTAGCGGACTCCATGTAAAATGGCGGGATTACCGTTGGGTTTCATCAATCCGAATAAGGTAAATTAGTTTGTTCAAACTCTTCTAATGTATGTATATACTTATCGATGAAGAGAAGGAATTATTTCTCGACAATGATTTCGGTTAATACAGATGATTTTGTTCAATCCGTATTCAGGGCACCTAAAATGACTACGAAAAATTTGGACTATTAGAAGTATGGGCAGTACTAAAAAAACAGCGCTAATTTGTGGTGTGGGTGGTCAAGATGGGACTCTATTAGCTAAACTCCTTCTCGAAAATGGATACGAAGTTTGGGGCACGTCAAGAGATGCTGCTGGAGCATCGTTCGCGAATTTGATTAGGGTTGGAATATTCGATAGTGTTCAAACCATATCAATGAGTCCAGAAGATTTTCGGAGTGTTTTTATGGCATTGCGCCAATGCAAGCCGGATGAAGTTTATTTTCTTGCTGGTCAAACGTCGGTGGGGCTTTCCTTCGAACTTCCAGTCGAAACCGTTCAGAGTATTACGGTAGGCACGTTAAACATCTTGGAAGCCTGCAGAATCACAGAAAAACCCTTCAGACTTTTTCATGCTGGATCAAGTGAGTGTTTTGGAAATACAAACGGGGTAGCCGCTAACGAACAAACACCATTTCAACCGATCAGCCCTTATGCTGTGGCGAAAGCCGCTGCTATTTGGTTGGTCGATAATTATCGCGAGGCTTACGGAATATTCGCTTGCTCTGGCATATTGTTCAATCATGAATCTAGCCTTAGGCCTAAAAAGTTTGTCACGCAGAAGATTATTTCTGCTGTGCAAGATATCGCCGCCGGTAAAAGTGACCGCCTAATTTTAGGTAACATTGACATTTCTCGCGATTGGGGATGGGCGCCGGAATATGTTGAAGCAATGTGGCTTATGCTCCAGCAAACAACGCCAGAGAATTTTGTTATTGCTACCGGAGAAACTAACTCCTTGGAGAAATTTTTAGATATCTCGTTCAAACAGGCGGGCCTCGATTGGAAAAATCATGTAAAGTTTACCGAGTCATTAGGAAGGCCAAGTGATATCCAGATAAGTCGCGCTGACCCGTCAAAAGCGGCGGAAAAACTGGGCTGGACTGCAAAGTATAAGATGCAGGATGTCATTGCTGAAATGTTACGTTCAAATTACGACGCTGCCCAATGGAAATAGAAAATACATTTTGGGATCAACGCCTATAAAATAAATTGATAAAAATTGTGTAGATTTGGCTTCATAGCTGGGGGCGTTAAAAGATGCCTTGGCAAATGTAGGACGATGAAATGAAAAAGCTTATTAATTATATCTTGGGATTTACAGGATTCAGAATAACCAAGAAATCGAACTTAGAGAATCTTCTTGCACAAAATTATTCATATGTTCAAGAACTTGAACTACTAAGAAATGACTTTGCCCTACTAAGGGCTGTCGCATCGGAGGCTCGTAGCGATTGTTTGGATTTTATGCACAAATCCAAATCCCAAATCAGACAAGATCTGTTTGTGCTGAGTGAACTGGGCTTCAAGAAAAACGGCTATTTTGTAGAGTTTGGGGCGACCAACGGAGTTGATATATCCAATTCATATCTGATGGAGAAAGAATTTCAGTGGAACGGAGTCCTCGCTGAGCCAGCGCAGATGTGGCACAGAGAATTGAGACAAAACAGATCGGTATCTATCGAAACCAAGTGCGTTTGGAAGGAATCCGGGCAAACGGTCAAATTTAACGAGACCGAAATTGGCGACCTTTCTACGATCGATTCTTTTTCGGAAAAAGACCTGCATTCTGAGGCTCGGAAATCTGGTACGAGATATGATGTGGAAACAATTTCTTTGATAGATCTACTCGAAACGCACAATGCTCCCAAAGTAATCGATTACCTATCAATCGATACAGAAGGTAGTGAATACGAGATTTTGAGAAACTTCGATTTTGATCGTTACCAGTTCAAGGTGATCACATGCGAGCATAACAACACACCACAGCGCGAAAAAATTTACGACTTACTTACTCGCAATGGATATATGAGAAAATTCGAGGCCCTTTCTAAATATGATGACTGGTATGTAAGCGAATTTTCTTAGTTGCCGTCCCAAACGCGGTATTGGAACCGAACAGCCGCGACATTCAGAACGTGTTATCTTGATATTGCGTCTAGAACATCCAGCGCGGCATCCCGCCAGCTTGGGCACTGAATCTCCGGGCGAGGCACGATGTTAATATCTTTAGACAGCTTCTCAATTTGTTGCGCGAGCTTTTCGGGATTATTGCTTTCAAAATAAATCACATGATCGCCACCTACCTCCCTAAAAACCGGAATATCGGTTGCTATTACTCCTGACTTAAGCATAAGAGCCTCGATAATGGGAAGGCCGTAGCCTTCAAGCTCTGATGCAATAATCGTCGAATTGCAGGTCAAATAGTTCAATCGCAACTCTTCATCGTCGGCGTTTTGCAGCCAACGAAGCCGCTTCCCTAGCTCGGGTGACTTCTCAATATTTTCAACCACTTTTTCGGATCGCCAACCTCTTTTCCCTATGATGGTCAACTGCACATCTACACCTCTGCTCCACAGAAGTTCAAAGGCTTCAAATATAATTTCGTGCCTCTTACGAACTTCGACGGTTCCCACCGTCAAGAAATGGTCTAAATTCCTGGTAATCTCCTGGCTATTTGTTAGTTCAGAAAAATCAGCGCCAAGCCGGATTACTTTTACATTTTGGGGACGCAAAAACGGGTATAGTCGCAATATCTCGCTTTTAGAATAATTGGATATCGTAAGGACATGATCGGAATATTTCACCATTCTGTCACAATGCCACGTGAATGACTGCACATGAGAAGGAACACACACAAGTGGATGAGTTATGGGAATGACATCATAAATCATACATGTAATCGTTGCACCCTGCCTTTTTGCACGACCCACGGCATTTAGCGCGGTTGACCCACTCCAAAAGGAATCTATCACAAGAACAGTGCAGTCCTTATCAAAACGAACCCCAGTTTCGATTACTTCATCGAACCGGTCCGCTAAATATCTACGAAGTTTATATCTCGCATATCTCCGCTGGACATGCCTAAAGACAAATGGAGAAATGCTTAGTAGCTTCTTTCCAATTGCTGCTACACTAGTTGTACCTATTCCAGTATATTCGGGATTGGTGCCGGATGTGGAACTAAAAACTTTTGCTGCAAAGTCTGCATCCAACTCAAAGTATCTTCCGGCTATCGCGATCATGTAGCGAATTTTATAAGGAGCGGTGTCAAGTTTGTCCAATTGGCCACAAATATTGCGTACTACGCGCTGGATCCCTGTCTTATGGCCGTAGATAGCCAATTCTGTTATATCCACATGAATAGTTTTCAACTCCGTATTCCCCCGTAGTTCAGCCGAATAAGTTCGTCACATATCTCAAGTGGTGCATCGCGATGCGATATGATGACAATAATCTTGTCCTTGCGAATGGCTGAAAGTCGTTCGATAATCCGCGCCTCTGTAGCCTGGTCGAGGGCGCTGGTGAACTCGTCAAGCACGAGTACGGGCCGATTCTGATAAATCGCCCGTGCGAGATTAAGTCGCTGTTGCTGGCCACCCGAAAGGACGGATGTTGAAGCATTAATCTTGTCGTCGAGATTGAGTCGTCCGGCTTCTATATCGTCCTTTAGTCCCGAAATCTCGATCGCTTCCTCTAGATTTTCGCGACTATGTTGAGTGCTTCCTGAGAAGGTGATGTTCTCCTGAATAGTGCCGTTCAAGAGGATAGGTTTCTGTCCGACATATGATATGTTTCTGAAGTATTCGCTACGAGTCGCATCTGTAAGCGTTTTCCCATTTATCCGGATCACTCCTTCGCTTGTTCGATATAGCCCCATTATCATCAACAAAAGTGTAGTTTTCCCGGCTCCTGTAGGTCCCGTGATGCCATAGATCTGCCCCGTTTCAAACAACTGGCTGATGTTGTCTATCAAGACACTGCCATTATTCGCCTGATAAGAGACACCATCTAATTCAACCCTGCGAGCTGCCCTACCCGTCGGCCCGTTCGTCACCACTAGCGAAGATTCTGACCGGACATCTGCGCCGACTTTTCTGAAGGCGTGGTGATCACCAAACAGAGCATCTGAAATCGGTAAAACGCTTTGAATCGCACTAAACTGTTGTAGGACTGTTTGGAACAGCGGTAGCACACGCATAAGTATCGCGAGGTAGGCTCCCAACAGGATCAAGTCAGCAGTGCTGGGCACTGAATTTCTTGAAATAAATGCGGTGAACACAATGAGCGTACTTAGCGCCACGCCTTCAATAATATATCGAGGTAATATGGACTTGTTCGCAATCCGCTTGATTGCGTGTCGATAGGCACCATCATTGCCGGAAACATCCGACATAACATAGCTTTCCTTATTATAAATTTTTATCTCGATCCAACTTTGGTAAATACCATTTACTTGCTTGATCAACTGCTCATGCATGTTGTTGGCTATAATAGTATCATTCCGAATGGACTTATTCAGGCGCCTAAAAACCAACAAGTAAAGGGCCGAAGCCAAACTGGCGATCGCGATCGTTGCAACAAGCGATATGATCGAAAGAGCGATGAGGGCAGCCGCAATAATAAGAATATTTGCAATCAGTAAAAAGGTGAGCTGAATCTGACTTGAAACAACTAGATTGATACGGTGTGTAGTATCTGAAAGAACTTCCGCAACGTCCTTTCCCTGAAATATTTCGTAGTCAGCATAAATATATTCAGTCAACTTTCTCTGTTGCAACCGGTTTCCTATTTCCGCCGCGACGAGATTTACCTCGAATATTACAAATACACGGAATACGACCGAAAGAAACACAAGCAAGAGAAACACGATCGAAATTGTGAACTTAAATTGAGTCGGTGAAAATTCAATTATTGGAATATACTTATTTGCAAAGTTGAGGATCTCGTTGGTGTCCCGGGTCAACAACGCGAGATAAGGCACAAATAATCCCAATGTCACGATTTCAAGGATAGCTGCGATATTCAGTTTTGCGAGAAGATAAACATAATATCTTCTACTGCGATATCCGGCGACCTCGAGTAAATGAGAAAACTGGTCTATTAAGTTGCTTTTATTCAAAGTCAGCGTCCATTCTTCAAAAAATATTTGGAACTGATAGAGCATTAAAAAGGCTGTTCCCGCCCCTTTTTTTGGGTAATTTTATATGGTTTGTACATTTAAGCCAAGACCTTGCCAAGTTGCAAGTGGACCTGTCGCCGAATTGTGCCGCTCCTTTAAGCGCGTATTTTTCGCAAAAGGAGAAACGACATGGTATCAAGACACACGACAGAATTTTGACAAGAAGCGGTGCGCGTAGCACTGACGAGCGGATTAAGTCGCAAGCAAGTTGCTGCTGACTTTGGCGTTGGTTTTTCGACGTTGAGCCGCCGGATACAGTTAGAGCGCAAAAAGGTACCTGCGCCGACCGCCCAGAGCAACCTTGAGGTCGAAGTCTCCCAGCTTCGCAAAGTAAACCGCCTTCTGCGCGAGGAGTATCGTGTTGGTCAAGCGGTTTTTTCAGTCCATATCCGGCCATCTCGTAAAAGGACGTTGGCCAGTACAACCAGCTTTCTCATGATCGCAGTTATGGCAACTTTTGGCGGTTTTCCGCGTTTAATCATCTGATCGTATTTCAGCTTGTTGCTTAGATTATGGCGAATAATGCAAAAGGCGGGCATACACATTGCGTGGCGAAATAATACCCTACCACCTTGAGTGCGTTCTTTGTTTTGCCATTTTCCTGACTGGCGGGAACCCGTAAACACAAGGTTACCACAGATAGCAATCACAACTTCAAGATTGCACTGAACTTACTGGACCGTAACTTTGTGGCGGATCGTCTCAACCAGAAGTGGGCTCTCGGCGATGCAAGGATCGCCTGTCAGCTGACGGATGGTCGATATCAGCTATATCTGGATCCAAGAGGGTTGGTTAATCTTGGCCATGGTTCTGGACCTCTATTCGAGACGGGTCATTGGTTGGATCGTTAGCAATCTGGTGCAACGCGATCTTGCAATTCGTGCTCTGGACATGGCTGTGGCATTACGAAAACCACCGAAGGGCCGCATTCATCTATCGTGCAGCGCAAGGTCGAACTGATCTGGCGGCACCCGTGGCACACCCGCCGTACTGCTGAACTCGCGATCTTTGAATATATTAACGGCTTCTACAATCCACGCCTCAGACACTCGGCACTAGGTTGGAATAACCCCTTATGTATCTGAACTTTGTTATCGTGCCCCCGGTCCGGCGTTTTGAAAAACGCCGGATCGGGAAGGTGTTCGCCGTTAGCCCCTTTTGGTTGGACCACGTAGCCTAGGTTGGCGACTCTTTTCTCTCTTCAAACTCACCCAGTTGGTTGGGGCTTATGACCCCGGAGCATAAGAAAGAGATTTAGATTATGACACATAATGAAGGTTTTGTCGGCTTGGATGTCGGAAAGCTTGAAATTTACGCATTCATTAGCAAAACCAGTTCTTGCTTTGTTGTTCCCAATACACCCTCTGGCCATGCCGGTCTGCAGAGTAAGCTGGGTGCGCCACAAAGCCAGATCATCGCTGAAACCCGCGGGAAGGTATGACTGGGCCGTATGGGAAGTACTGGATATTGCGGGTTACGATGTCAGGCAAGTTTCTGCGGCGCACGTGCGTGCATTTGCCCGTGCAACGGGAGCGTTAGCAAAGACGGATCCGATTGATGCACGTCTGATTGCCGAGTTCATGGCATTCCGTCCCCACTGCGGGCGAAAATTACCTGCAGAGAAACTACGCCATCTCAATGCCTTGAGCACAAAGCGTCGTCAGTTGGTGGAATTGCGCAAACGATTGAAGTGTCAAATTCAACAGCACCACGATACCGAATTGGTGGATTTGGACACAGAACTTCTCGACCTTCTGTCACACCAGATCAAGATGCTTGAATAGCCCCTAGTTTCCTAGACGCCTTCTTGTTTCATTTTCTGCTGTCTTTCGAACTCTACGGGCGACAGCATCCCGTTTCTAGCGTGTTTGCGTTTCGGATTGTAGAACATTTCGATGTAGCCCGCTGCCTGACAGGTGAATGCGTAGCAATCACCGAGAAGGGAATATATCCCGCCTTGCGTCTTCTCTGGTTTTATATGTCCTGCGCCGAATGCGTTCGCGTTTCAGCAGGTTGAAGAAGCTCTCAGCTACTGCATTATCCATTGCCCGGCAATGCATGTTTACATGCATGAAAGGGATGGCAGTTTCCACGGCGGCTCATACTGTGCTCCAGATTGTGGTGCTTTAGAAATTAAGCCCATTCCATGCTGGTGAATTGTGAGCCTTGGTCCGCTGCCCGTCAGGGCATTGCGTAGCAATGCCTGAGAGGGAGAGTGGATCAACACATTGTCCGTTGGTTTACGTCGCCAAACGGCCATTAGCAGTGCCTGCAGAACGAGGTCAGTATATTGACGGCTATGTGTTGCCCATCCAACCACACGGCGGGAATAAAGATCGATCACGACCGCCAGATACAGGAACCCTTCATAGGTCTTGATGTAGGTGATATCGGTGACCCAGAACCTATCCGGTGCATCAACGTCAAATTGCCGGTTCAGCGTGTTATCCACGACAATCGATGGCTTACCACCATACTTGCCGGGACGGCGTTTATAGCCGATCTGGGCCTTGATACCCGCCCGCCTTGCCAAACGAGCTACACGGTTCGGGCAGCAGGTCTCGCCTTGGACCTGTCACGCTTTAGTGCCGCCCCATGAACTCATTTAAGCGGCAATCCTTTCGAAAGCCAAGGGACTTTTCCAACCTAATGCCGAGTGTCTGCGGCGTGGATTGTAGAAGCCGTTAATGTATT
>JAESQH010000228.1 GCA_016765235.1 Paracoccaceae bacterium | reverse complement strand
GGAAGCAAGGAACACGTGCAATAGACGATTTGACCACCGGGTTTCAGCCAGTCAAAGGCGCGCGACAGCAGTTTTTGCTGCAAACGCAGGATTGGTTTCAGATCACCGGATTTCCCGAAAGGTAGGTCGGGGTGGCGGCGAATGGTGCCTGTGGCCGAACAAGGTGCGTCCAGCAGGATCATATCGACGGGTTTATCAGGCGACCAACGCACGATGTCAGACGCGATGACCTTGGCCGTCAGTTTCGTGCGTTTCAGGTTTTCCGCGACGCGCACAAGGCGGTCTTTGGAGATATCGACCGCGATCACTTCGGCCCCGCCTGCCGCCAGTTGCATGGTTTTGCCACCGGGAGCTGCACACAAATCCAGCACGCGTTTGCCTTTGACATTGCCCAGCAGTTGCACCGGCATCGCGGCAGCGGCGTCTTGCACCCACCACAGGCCATCATCATATCCGGCCATCGTGGAAACTTGCCCAGGTTTTTGCAAACGCAAACTGCCAGTTGGCAGGATTTCAGCGTCCAGTTCCTTGGCCAATATTTCTGCATCAGCGGGTTTACGAAGGGTTAAATCGAGTGGCGCACCTTTGGCATGCGCGGCCTCGATCCCTTGCAGGGCATCTTCGCCGTATGCGCGTTCAACGGGTTTACCCAGCCATGCAGGCAATTCTTGGGGATCCATATCGGCCCAGATTTCCGGCCCGTGTTCCGCCACGCGCCGCGCAACGGCGTTGGTTAGGCCTGACAGATGTTGCAACTTGCGGCTTTCGCGCACCAAACGCACGGCGGCATCAACGGCGGCGTGGGGGGCGACACCGTCCACCAACATCTCATTCGCGGCCAGACGCAAGGCGTTACGGACTTTTAGCGGTGGGGATTTGTTCAGGAACTGGTCTAGAACGATATCGAGCGGTGCGAGGTGGCGAAGCGTCGACAGCGTCAAGGATTGCGCCCGCGCCCGTGCACTTGGCGGCAAGTCTTTTAACGGTCCGTCTTTGGCGTCGATCAGTTCGGATATCATCGTGCCGTCGTGCAAAACGCCGTGCAAAAGTTGCGCGGCGGCGCTGCGGGCTGGCATGCCGGGGGCGCTCATGAACGGGCCATATGGTTGTGCATTTCGGTTTCCCTTGCGGTCGGATATCTGGATTGGTTAAACAGCGTATATGACAGACAAGCACACAGAGAAAGAGGCGCGTATCGCCCAAGCCGCAAAAAGAGCCTTAAAAGAGGCATCCGAGCGCCATGCCGCCGCTAAACCCTCCGATTTGCCCCAAGAACTGGGTGGCCGCGACGGGCCGGAACCGGTTCGTTACGGGGATTGGGAAAAAAAGGGCATCGCGAGCGACTTCTAACCATTTATTAGGGATTACCTGACATTCTGTTCGAATCACCAAGGAGGATCGGACAGATGGGTATAGCTAGCAGGACTATTCCGGCAAAACATGGCGGGATTGAGCGGCGCGGACTGATGGATGCGCTGGATGCCTCGCAATCGCTTGTCTGGTTTGACGGTGCCGGTGTGATCGTGGATGCAAATGCAAATGCGCTGCGATTATTTGCCTATGGCGAGGGCGATATCCTGAAACAGGACTATTTTGCGCTGTGCGGGGCGGGATCAAAAAAGATTCTGGCCGACAAGCGGGAATGGGCGCGGATTTCTGTGGGCGACATGTGCCACACCGAACGCAATTATACGGCCCAAGATGGCCGCGAAGTCTGGAGTTCGGTAAATTTTTCCGCATTGAAGAATGACGATGGCAGCACCCGCCGCGTACTGGCAATGTTCACCGACATGGGGCGGTTTGCATGGAAACCAAACGATTCACGTTGGGCTGGATATTAGGTGAAATCAATCGCATGGCTAAGTGGCATACTACGGATACGTTTGCCGGTGGCGGCATATATCGCATTTGCCAGTGGAAGCTTTAGGCGCAATGTCCGCATTTAGCGCATATATTTGGCCGTTGTCCATCAGTCTCTATCAAAATGGTGTCTTCGCGACGGATCAATAATCGTCAAAATAAGCATCATTTTTTCGCGGGAAATTGAAATTGATTGGGCGCCGATCTGTTTTCGCAACATTACAGCTGCATAAAAACAGAATGTCCGCTTCACCGAGCCAACTAAAACCATCACCTGAACGCTTGGCAATAGCGGTCGCACAAATCTGCGACAAGTCCAGTTTATATCCACCTGTGAGTCTCAAACTGTCACCGATATTTGTTTGTCTGTCAAATATGCAAAAATATTGGATTCACGAGCAGCTAATTCGTTGTAAAATGTCCAGATTTTGCCGACTGTCACGATGCCTTAGTGGCGGAGACGAAGTCCGCCTATGGTGCATCCATAGTATTCCAGTAAGTACATAATACCCCTTATTCATAAGGTAACTTGTTCTTGACCATTCCGAAGGCGTCCCCCATATTCCAGATAGTGATGGCGGTTGTAATGGGGGACGTCAAGTTATGGTCAAGGGTAAGAAAGCAGGGCGGCATCCTGAAAAGGCACTTTCTGCTGCCTTTGTGCGCACAGTCACCGAACCCGGCAAATACTTCGACGGACACGGCCTCTTCCTAAAGGTTGATAAATCAGGTGCGAGGCGGTGGGTCCAACGTATCAACATTCGGGGCAAGCGAACTGAAATGGGTCTTGGGTCTGTCTCGCTAGTTTCTCTAGCTGAGGCGCGTGAGGTAGCGGTGGAAAACCGTAAGCTAGCCCGCGCAGGCGGTGACCCCTTACGAAGCAAACACGAAGCCGAAGCCATTCTTACTTTTGAAGAAGCCGCGCGCAAAGTTCACGAAATCCACAAGCCTTCGTGGCGTAATGTTAAACATGCCGCTCAATTTATCTCTACTTTAGAAACCTACACTTTCCCCCGCATAGGGCGAATTAAGGTTGCAGACGTATCATCCGCTGACGTTCTGGCGGTGCTACAACCAATCTGGTTAGAGAAACCTGAAACCGCACGCAGGGTTAAGCAGCGTATTGGCATGATTATGAAATGGGCTGTTGCTCAAGGGTGGCGGCAAGACAATCCCGCCGACGCAGACCCACAAGCCCTTCCAAAACAGAACCGTATACCGAAACACCGCCTTTCGTTGCCTTATAACGAAGTTGCGGGATGTATCGAAACGGTGAAGGCGTCAGGCGCTGGTGAATCGACGAAACTGGCGCTGGAATTTCTTATCCTGACAGCATGTCGGTCTGGCGAAGTCAGATTAGCCCATTGGGATGAAATAAACTTGGATAAAGCTGAGTGGACAATTCCAGCCGAAAGAATGAAAGCGGGTCGGGAACACCGCGTTCCTCTTTCTGACCGCTGTATTGAAATATTGCTGTCAGCCCAAAAACTAGCAGATGGCTCCAATCTTGTGTTTCCGGGAACCCGTTTTGGAAAACCTCTAAGCGATATGACGCTCTCAAAACTTGTCAAAGAGCTTGGTTTCAAAGCGGATGTTCATGGTTTTCGCACCTCGTTTAAGACTTGGGCGCAAGAACGGACAAACGTCGCGAGGGAAGTGTCGGAAATGGTGTTGGCGCACACCATTCAAAACAAAGCGGAAGCCGCTTATGCTCGGTCCGACTTGTTTGAAAAACGGCGAGAATTATTGAACGGCTGGAATAGCTACTTGGATACGAGTGATTAGAAAGGGAGGATTGTTGATGTTCGGCAAAGAAGGAAATTTTCTACTAGGGGAGCTGTTTCAAAGCGTATTTGAATTTGTCGATGAATTGATACCAGATTCTGTGGCTCAAGAGATATTCGAGAGAAAGCAGTATTGTATCCCAGCTTCGTATAATCGGTTTAGATCAAATATTTCAAGAATCGTTTTTGAGGAAATTGTTAGTGAGGCTCAAACGCTTATTGTAACGTCGGTAGACGGAATCTCACTTAGAATTGACAGTGCTATATTCGAGACACCATCTAACGAGGAAGTGAAAAAACTTTTTGCGGCTACACCATTCGAACCAAATTACTTATTCATCCATCCTCAATATTTTTATGTATCAACGTCCCTTTGGAATAATCATTTGAAAGAAGCATGCAAAGAGCATCTTCACAATGACGATTTTGTAGACTTGGAGATACTCGCCCAACAGATTGAGAAATTTGAAGGGTGGGGGTTGTCGATAGGTAAAAGTGAATTTCCTGAATCGGCGTCTTCTATAAGGCAGCGAGTTTTCAAATATTATGAGGACAGCGGCGACGCCAAAGTAAAGGTAGGTCGCCCTAGAAAAGTAGATAAAATCGCCGCTATCTTAAACGGATGGTACCCAGAAGGGTTCGACAGGCCATCTTGGAAAGAAATAGAAACGAGGCTCAACGTAGAAGAAGCTCTATATGTTAGTACTTCCACAGTCAGCAGGGCGTGGACACAAGTTCAAAATACGCGTCAAATGGAAAACTGAGCGTCCAAAACCTTTCAAAAGCCAATCTTTTTAACTCAGAATATGAAAAGTCGTTTTGACAGTTTTGTTAAGTTTATTTGATGCCTAACAAGGAGGTAGAATTCCAACATCACCCGCAGAAATCCCGAAAGGAAACCGCGACATGTTGGATACATACCACCGAAGAAATGCTGTTGAAAAAATAACAGGACTAAGCCGTAGCCTGATTTACGAAATGATGGCGCGAGATGAATTCCCTCGCCCTATCCGTATTGGTCGCCGCGCCGTGGCATGGCGCGAGAGCGACATCGTTAACTGGCAAGCTCAACTCACAAGCAACGCCCTATAAAAAACAACACCCGCAACCATGAAACAGAGGGCGCGAGCGTTGGGTAGTCTTGGAAAACTAAACTTAACGTATCGCTCCTCACAATTCAACGAGGATGATGAAATGAAATCAACAAAACCAAATTGTTGGGGTAAAGCCCAATTCGAAATCTGCAATGGCTCGGTTGAGCCAGAAATAATCACGGTGTCAGGCCGTGACCGCTGGGCGCTTGAATGCCTAGTTGCAGTCGGATCGAAGGGATGTACTCCTATAGACACTCCGGGGCCTAGATGGTCTGGATACGTGTTCAATTTGCGCGAGCTAAGCGTAATTATCACAACAATTACAGAGCCTCACAGCGGTCCATTCTCCGGGACTCATGCTCGCTACGTTCTTCACTCCAAAGTAATCCGAGTATCTGTTGAGGTGGCCGCATGAACATGAACTGTAAGCGCTGTCCCGCTCCCACCTTCCGTCTGCGCGTGTAATCTGCGACTCTTTCCTTTGTGATATATGGAAAGGAGTTTTTCATGGGAGTACATTCGGAGCTACGGGCGGAGTCCGGG
>JAESQH010000227.1 GCA_016765235.1 Paracoccaceae bacterium | reverse complement strand
GCCAAGTATCTTGCGGAGGTTGCGGATGCAGGCGATGAAAGCACGATTGAAACCGTGCGGTTGGCCGCCGTTGGCAAAAAGGGCGAGGTGTCCTTGAAAATGCGCGAGCTGGGCAAAATGACGCCCGAGGAACGGCAAGTTGCTGGCCCTAAGCTGAATGCCTTGAAGGATGAGATCAACTCCGCGATTGCCGCGCGCAAAGCGTCACTGGCGGATGCGGCCCTTGAAGAACGGCTTCGCAGTGAATGGCTGGATGTGACCCAACCCGCGCGACCCACGCAGCAGGGGACGATCCACCCGATTTCCCAAGTGACGGAGGAAGTCATCGCGATCTTCGCAGACCTTGGCTATTCCGTCGCCGAAGGGCCGCAGATCGAGAACGATTTCTATAATTTTGACGCGCTGAACATCCCGCCCGAACACCCCGCGCGCCAAGAATTCGACACGTTCTATATGCACCGCGATGAAGGCGACAACCGCCCGCCGCATGTGCTGCGTACCCACACTAGCCCCGTGCAAATCCGCCATATGGAAAAGCACGGCGCGCCTTGCCGCATCATCGCGCCGGGTCGGGTTTACCGTTCGGATTACGACCAGACGCACACGCCGATGTTCCATCAGGTTGAAGGTTTGGCGATCGACAAGGATATCTCCATGGCGAACCTTAAATGGACGCTGGAAGAATTCTGCCGTGCGTTTTTCGAGGTGGACAATGTGGAACTGAAATTCCGCGCCTCCCACTTCCCGTTTACAGAACCGAGCGCCGAGGTGGACATCAAATGTTCATGGGCAGGCGGCCAGCTGAAAATCGGCGAAGGCGACGACTGGATGGAAATCCTCGGCTCCGGCATGGTACATCCCAAGGTGCTGGAGGCCGCAGGCGTTGACCCGTCCATCTACCAAGGCTTCGCCTTTGGCATGGGCATCGACCGTCTGGCGATGCTGAAATACGGCATCCCCGATTTACGCGCGTTCTTCGATTCCGACCTACGCTGGCTGCGCCACTACGGGTTCGCGAGTTTGGACATGCCTAATATGCATGGGGGGATAAGTCGGTGAGTGAGCAGTTAGTTAAATTGTGGTCTATTTTCGCTCCAGCAAGTGATTTTTTGCTGGCTATCGCATTGTCGGCGTTGTCGGCATTGTTAATTTGGTTTTTCAGGGCACGTGTTAGAATTATATGGGGTTCTACGAACTTTAGCTTTCATAATTTTCATATTGATCCAGAAAAAGATCCGATTGCAATTGGGTCAGAAAAGTTTTTCGTCCAAAATATAGGAAGAAAACCTGCTAGTAGTATAGAGCTTGTATTTAGTGAAGAGCCAACAAGTTACAATTTGTGGCCTCAAAGAGACCATTCGTCCACGGCCTTAAAAAATGGTGGATATGCTATACAAATAAGCTCTCTTGCCCCTCACGAATTACTGATTGTGGACATTATTGATATCGACCTCAAAGGTCCAAAACTTATTTCGGTCAACTGCCCAGATGTGATGACCAATGAAGTTAGGTTCCAAGTTTTGAGGCAGTTTGGAAAGCCGGTAAACTTTATTGTGGGTTACCTTATGGCATCGGGACTTGTTGGGACGATTTATCTTATACTTCAGATGATACTTGGGGCTAATTAGAATGAAATTCACACTCTCCTGGCTTAAAACCCACCTCGATACCGAGGCTACGCTCGACGAGATTACTTATGCCCTGACCGACCTCGGTCTGGAGGTTGAGGGGGTGGAGAACCCTGCCGACACGCTCGGCGCATTCCGTCTTTGTCGCGTGATCGAGGCTGTCCAGCACCCCAACGCTGACCGCTTGCGTCTGTGTCGCGTCGAAACCTATCCCGATGGCCCCGATGGGAAAACCGTCGAGGTTCAGGTGGTTTGTGGCGCCCCCAATGCCCGCACCGGCTTGGTCGGGGTTTTCGCCCCCGTTGGCAGTTACGTGCCCGGCATCGACATGACCCTGAAGGCCGGCGTTATTCGCGACGTTGAAAGCCACGGCATGCTGTGTTCGGAACGCGAGCTGATGGTCTCGGACGAACACGACGGCATCATCGATCTGCCCTCTGACGCGCCCTTGGGCGCATTGTTCATTGATTATACCGAGCGCAACGACCCCGTGATCGACATCGCCATAACCCCCAACCGCCCCGACGCGCTAGGCGTTCGTGGCATCGCCCGCGATTTGGCGGCGCGTGGTTTAGGCACGCTGAAACCTGCTCCTGTGACGGCGGTTTCCGGCTGTTTCCCAAGCCCCGTGAAAGTCTCGATTGACGCGGATGTACAGGAAAAAGGTTGTCCGGTTTTCTATGGCCGCGTGGTGCGCGGCGTGAAAAACGGGCCTTCCCCGCAATGGCTACAAGGCCGCCTGCGCGCAATTGGCTTGCGGCCTATCTCGGCATTGGTGGATATCACCAACTTCATGACGTACGACCGCAACCGCCCGCTGCATGTGTTTGACGTGGCCAAGGTCTCCGGCGATTTGCGTGTGCATTACGCGAAAGGTGGCGAAACCCTAGTCGCGCTCGACGACAAAGAATACACGCTGGACGCTGGCATGATGGCGATCAGCGATGACAACGGCGTTGAAAGCATCGCCGGCATTATGGGCGGCGTCGCCTCTGGCTGTACCGAGGAAACCACCGATGTGTTCATTGAAAGTGCGTATTGGGACCCGATCACCATCGCGATGTCGGGCCGTAAACTAAAAATTAACTCCGATGCGCGATATAGATTCGAGCGCGGGGTTGATCCGGCGTTCACAGGCGACGGTCTGGAAATGGCCACGCAGTTGGTGCTTGATCTGTGCGGTGGTGAGGCGTCCGAGGTTGTGGTTGCGGGTGAAACCCCTGACACGAGCCGTGCGTACACGCTCGACCCAGCCCGTGTGATCTCGCTGGTAGGCATGGATATTGCGCAGGCTGAACAGGTGCGGATTTTGACGGACCTAGGGTTTGTCGTTGGTGATGATCTTGAAGTCGCGGTGCCAAGCTGGCGGCCAGATGTGCAAGGCGAGGCGGATTTGATCGAGGAGATCGCAAGGGTTGCTTCGCTAACGAAGCTGGTTGGTGTGCCGATGCCTCGACCATCCACGGGTGTGTTGAAAGCGGTGTTGACGCCGATGCAGAAACGCCAAGGCATGGTCCGCCGCACAATCGCGACGCTGGGGTATAATGAATGCGTGACGTACAGTTTTATCGACAAGAAATCGGCGGAACTGTTTGGTGGCGGGTCTGACGCGGTAATGCTGGGCAATCCGATTTCCAGCGAAATGAGCCACATGCGCCCGACGTTACTGCCAAGCTTGCTGCAAGCGGCAGCGAAAAACCAGGCGCGCGGCTTTATCGATCTGGCGTTGTTCGAAGTTGGGCAAGGGTTTGAAGGCGGCGAACCGGAAGACCAGAAAATGCTCGCCTGCGGTGTGCGTATCGGCCAGCGCGCCCCGCGCAACGCTTTTGGCACTTCGCGCGGTGTTGATCTATACGACGCCAAGGCAGACGCCGAGGCCGCGTTGGCAGCAATGGGTGCGCCCGTGGACCGTCTGATGGTTATGCGAAATGCACCGGATTGGTTCCACCCCGGCCGCTCGGCTGTTCTTAGCCTTGGGCCGAAGAACCCGCTGGCGGTATTTGGCGAGTTGCACCCAAAAGTCTTGGCCGAGATGGACGTTAAGGGTCCGGTAGTGGCGTTCACGTCGTTCCTCGAAAACGCACCATTCCCGAAAGCCAAGACCAAGACGCGCCCAGCGTTGGTGATCTCCGACTTCCAAGCGGTAGAGCGAGATTTCGCGTTTGTCGTTGATGCGGATGTCGAGGTTGAAGCATTGCTGAAGGCCGCTAACGGGGCTGACAAAAAGTTGATTGATGCGGTTAGCCTGTTCGACGTTTTCCACATGGACGGCGCCAAGAAATCCGTGGCGATTTCGGTGCGTATTCAGCCGACGGCTGGCACGTTGACAGACAAAGAAATCGACGCGATATCCGATCAGGTTATCGCCAAAGTTACTAAAGCCACCGGCGGTGTTTTGAGAGGATAAGCTATGACATTGAAAGTATATCTATCGGGTGAAATTCACACGAATTGGCGCGAGGAAATCATAGACGGGGCCGCGAAGGCTGGCCTTGATGTGCAATTTTCGGCCCCTGTCACGGATCACGATGCCTCCGACGATTGCGGCGTGGCGATCATGGGTGCAGAGGAAAACAAGTTTTGGCACGACCGTAAGGGCGCGCAGTTGAACGCCATTCGCACGCGCAAAGGGATTGCTGATGCAGATGTTGTCGTTGTGCGGTTCGGCGACAAATACAAACAATGGAACGCGGCATTTGATGCTGGCGTTGCTTCGGCATTGGGTAAATCGTTGATCGTTTTGCATGGACCAGCGCATCAGCACCCGCTGAAAGAAGTTGATGCGGCGGCATTGGCGGTGGCGCAACATCCGGCACAGGTTGTGCAGATGTTAACCTATGTTTTGAACGGAACGCTGCCGGGTTAACACCAGCGCCCCGAATTATCAGTTCCGTGCAGGCGTCTTGATGCCAATCTGCGAAGCAGGCCGTGCTTCGCAGCGCTTGTACCATTCGCGGAGTTTCGGGAAATCGTCCGTTCCGATCAGTTCACCGGCATCGTAATATCCATCGACTGTACGAACCCATGGCCAGAGCGCGAGGTCTGCGATGGTGTACTCGTTGCCGACAAAATATTCGCGGTCTGTCAGGCGAGCTTCCATGACTTCGAACAAGCGGGTGGCCTCGTTAACGTAGCGATCTAACGGCCGCTTGTCTTCGAACGTGCCGCCCGCAAATTTATGAAAAAATCCAAGTTGTCCGAGCATGGGGCCAACACCACCCATCTGGAACATTAGCCACTGTGTGACCTCCGATTTCGCGCGGGGATCGGACGGCATGAGTTTGCCAGTTTTTTCCGCCAAATACAGCAGAATCGCGCCACTTTCGAAAACTGCAATTGGTTCGCCGTCAGGCCCGTTGGGGTCGAGGATGGCGGGTATCTTGTTGTTCGGGCTAAGCGAAATGAACTCTGGCGTCATCTGATCATCTGTTGCGAAAGATACCAGGTGTGCTTCGTAGGGCAGGCCCAGTTCTTCTAACGCAGCAGAAACTTTAATGCCGTTTGGTGTTGGCAAAGAATATAGTTGAATGCGGTCTGGATGTTCTGCCGGCCAGCGTTTTGTGATGGGGAATTGCGAAAGATCTGCCATTTGAAAAGTTCCTGTTCATTACTGTTATTATGACCAAGTAGGCATTCCCTGTGACGCAATCAATTCATCGAAGAAGAAAAATATTGGCAAGCGATCTGACGGTGATGACAACGCCAAATTTCTAGTCGAAGATGACGGGCGTTGGGGGTTGCAATAGTGCCGATAGGCCTGCTGCTAAAGAATGAATTTCCGATCGAAATTCGAGATTCGTAAACAATAATTTAACTCTGGTGCATTAGTGAAAAGGCCCGCCAATGTAATCCGGCGGGCCTTTAGGTATTAGATTTCCAGCGCTTCGTCGGTGGAGATATAGTCAAGCCCGAGGGCTTCACCAACGGCGGCATACGTCAATTTACCGGCGTGTGTGTTTAGGCCGTTCATCAAGTGCGGGTCTGCCGCGCAAGCCTTTTTCCAACCTTTGTTGGCCAATGCGATCATGAATGGCATTGTTGCGTTGCCAAGTGCGATTGTGGATGTGCGGGCAACAGCGCCAGGCATATTGGCAACACAGTAGTGCATGATACCGTCAACTTCATAGATCGGATCGTCGTGCGTCGTTGCGTGCGACGTCTCAAAGCAACCACCTTGGTCGATCGCTACGTCAACGATCGCGGCACCTGGTTTCATGGTCGAAAGCATTGCGCGGGTAACGACTTTCGGTGCGGCAGCACCCGGTATAAGAACCGCGCCGATAACCATATCGGATTCAGCAACCAGTTCCGCAGTGTTCCCTTTGGACGCATAACGAGTTTTGAAAACGCCGCCGTATGTGTCATCGAGGTAGCGCATGCGTGCGATGGACATATCGAGCACAGTCACATCCGCGCCCATGCCTGCCGCGATTTTGGCTGCGTGTGTGCCAACAACACCGCCGCCGATTACTGTGACTCTCGCCGGTGCAACACCTGGGACGCCGCCCATGAGGATGCCGCGCCCGCCGTTGGCTTTTTGCAATGTCCAGCTACCAACTTGAGGTGCTAAACGGCCCGCAACTTCGGACATAGGGGCAAGCAATGGCAGGCCACCCATTTTGTCTGTTACTGTCTCGTAGGCAATCGCCGTTACGCCGCTGGCCAAAAGATCAGCGGTTTGCTCTGCGTCAGGTGCGAGGTGCAAGTACGTGAACAGGATCTGGTCTTTGCGAAGCTGCGCGCGCTCGGCTGGCTGTGGTTCTTTAACTTTCACGATCATGTCGGCAGTTGCGAAAATTTCCTTGGCGGTATCTATGATACGCGCGCCAACTGCGACGTATTCTTCATCCGGGAAGCCGGCACCAGCGCCAGCGCCTTTTTGCATGATTACGTCGTGGCCGTTCGCTACGGCCTCGTGTGCGGCGGCAGGTGTGATCCCTACGCGATATTCCTGATTTTTGATTTCTGATGGGCAACCGATAAGCATGACGACCTCGTTTGTTGGAAGTTGAATTGGATTGATATGTGGACGAAGTTGTTTGCAATTGCTTTGCGTATTTGCACTGGCATCGGGGTCATTATTCGAATAAACCAGCGCTTATTGTTAATTTATCGGAGGATTATTGCAGTGAGTCGAATGGATGCGCTCGATATCAAGATTCTCGAATCGCTGCAACGCAAGGGGCGGATGTCTAATGCGGAGCTGGCGGAAAACGTGAACCTGTCGCCCTCGGCCTGCCACCGCAGGATTCAGAGGTTGGAGGATGAAGGGGTTATTCGCGATTATGTGGCATTGCTAAATCCGCGCGCGGTGGACAAACCATCCACGGTATTTGTGGAAATAACACTGTCAGGGCAGGCGGATGAACTGCTGGACGCGTTTGAACGCCAAGTGGCCTTGGTACCAGATGTGTTGGAGTGTCACCTTATGGCGGGCTCGGCGGATTACCTGTTGAAAGTCGTTGCGCGGGATACGGATGATTTCGCCCGTATCCATCGGCAATACTTGGCACGGCTTCCCGGCGTGGCGCAGATGCAATCCAGTTTTGCATTGCGGACGGTGTTCAAGACGACCGCGATCCCGCTTTAGCCCAGAAAATATAACATCAGGTACAACGTCGCCATTCCACCGAAAATCGCGCCCAGAACGCTGCGGAATAAACTTCCGATCAGTAGAGCTACGGCGGCAGCGATCAGGCGCGCGGGGTCAAGATCTCCGCCCGTGGCTTGGGGCCAGACGGTTAGCGGGGCGATCAAGCCAGGCATGACCGCGACTGGAACATAGCGCAGGTGCCGCGTCATCCATTCCGGCAACTTCCGGTCGCCCACTAAGCCGATGAACGAAAACCGCAGCAGGAAGGTTCCGATACCGAGGAAAACGATGGTTAACCAAATATCAAGATTACTCATTTACGTGCCTCCAGCCATTTTTCGAGTTGGGCGCCAGTGAGCATTGCAAGGACGGCCGCAATCATCAACCAAGCGTTATAGGGCATCCACGAGAGGGCCAGTGCGACGATCACCGACACGATTGCGGCGGCCAGATGTGGCACGCTGCGAAGGCTAGGTGCGACGATCGCGATAAAAGTAATCGGTATAGCAAAATCCAATGCGTATTCGGGTGGGATTGCGGAACCGACCAGCCCGCCGATCAGCGAAAAGCCATACCAGAACGGGGCTATCGCCGAGATGGCTCCGAAAAAATAGGCAATTTTTTCACCCAGTGGCATGTCAGGGGAATGCGTGTATTTTTCTATCGCGACGCCGTAGGACTGATCAACCATGAAATAGGAAATCAACACTTTTTGCCATGGTAACGCCTTGCCCAGATGCGGTGTTAAAGAGGCCGAATACATTACCATGCGTAAGTTTACGGCCAACCCAGTGAGGATCGCGACGATCACCGGGGCGCCGTCGACCAGCAATTGCACGGACGCGAACTGAGCAGCACCCGCAATAACAAGTGCTGTCATTGCCATGGTTTGGATCAGGGTAAACCCGGCCTCGGTTGCGACCACGCCGAAAAGCATGCCGAAAGGGGCGATCACCAGTATAAAGGGGGCTCCGGCGCGAACACCTTGCCAATATACGCTTCGAGTTCTGGACATATCCGGCCCCATGTTGCAAATTCCCCCATGCGTATAGCGCAGCGATATCCCTTTGACCAATCAAGAGTTTTGCGACATGACGGAACAATTATTGATAAAACCCAACCCTGCCGACCCACGCCTGACACGCGGGGTGTCAGGGATTGACCACAATGGCGAGGCGCAGGAAATCCGCGTCGTCGAAGAACGACCTTTGACGATTTACCTGAACTCTCAGGAAGTAGTGACGGCGATGACAATCGGGGATTATCCAGAATATCTGGCAGTCGGATATCTGCGCAATCAGGCGATGTTGTTACCGAACGACGTAATCACAAGTCTAGATTTTGACGAAGAAGTTGAAACCGTTGTGGTCAGGACGACGCGCAAGACGGATTATGAAGAAAAGTTAAAGAAGAAAACGCGGACTTCCGGTTGCGCGGTTGGTACGGTTTTTTGTGACATGATGGAGGGGTTGGAAGATGTGCAACTGCCCGCAACGCCATTGAAAACGAGTTGGCTTTACTCGTTAGCGCACCAGATCAACACCATGCCGAGTTTGTACCTTGAGGCTGGCGCGATCCACGGATCAGTGCTTTGTCGGGAGGATATTCCGCTGGTCTATATGGAAGATGTCGGGCGTCACAACGCGGTGGACAAGATCGCGGGCTGGATGATGCTGGAAGGCGAAACGGCGGACGACAAGATCATGTACACAACAGGGCGATTGACGTCCGAGATGGTGATTAAAACGGCGATGATGGGGATACCGGCGTTGGCGTCGCGGTCCGGTTTCACGGCTTGGGGGGTGGAAATTGCGCGGCAGGTTGGGCTGACGCTGATTGGGCGGATGCGCGGCAAGCGGTTCATTTGTCTTAGCGGCGAGGATCGGTTGGAGTGGGATGCTGATGTGCGCTCGATAAAGGACGAACCGAAGAAATCCATGCGAAAGGGTGCAGTTAAATGAAAGTTGCCGGAGTTATACTAGCGGGCGGCCAATCTTCGCGCATGGGCGGTGGCGACAAGTCGTTGCTGGACCTTGGTGGGCAAACGATTTTGACGCGGGTGATCGCGCGGTTGGCACCGCAAGTCGAACGTATGGCGCTGAATGCTAACGGCAATCCGGAGAGGTTTGTGGAGTACGGTTTGCCTGTGGTCGCCGATACGATCGAAGGTTTTGCAGGGCCGTTGGCTGGCGTGCTTGCGGGCATGGACTGGGCGCACGCGCAAGGGTCCGAGTATATTGTGACGGTGGCGGCGGACACACCGTTTTTCCCGGATCATCTGTTGGTTGGCTTGCAAATGGCACGAGAGTCGGAGGACGCACCTTTAGCAATGGCTATGACACCGGACCCTGTTCGAAAATTTGCACGGCACCCGACGTTTGGACTTTGGTCAGTTGGCTTGCGGGACGACTTGCGCGGGGCGTTGGAGGGTGGCGTTCGCAAAGTTGTTCAATGGACGGAACCGCATGGGTGCGCGAAAATGGTGTTTAATTATGACGGCGGTGATCCGTTTTTCAACGTGAATACGCCTGAAGATGTGTTGGCCGCACAAAGCATGTTGAAGGAGTTCGACGCGTGAATGTTTACGGAATTGTCGGCTGGAAGAACTCGGGTAAAACTACGCTGGTGGAGCGACTGGTGACAGAGATAACGGTTCGCGGTTTTACGGTTTCAACCGTCAAACACGCGCATCATGCATTCGATGTGGACCATGAGGGGAAAGACAGTTTTCGCCACCGTGCCGCCGGGGCGCAGGAGGTGTTGTTGGCAAGCCGTAATCGCTGGGCATTGATGCACGAAATCCGCGAGGATGTTGAACCATCGTTGAGTGCGTTATTGGAAAAGCTGGCTCCTGTCGATCTGGTGTTGATTGAGGGCTATAAGCGTGAGGGCCACGCTAAAATCGAGGCGCACCGTGCGGAAACCAAACAAGGATTGCTGGCTGTGGAAGATCCGACGGTCACCGCAGTTGCCTCGAATTATGTAGTAGATGGCCTGTCGGTGCCGCAGTTTGATCTGGATGATGTTAAAGCTATCGCCAATTATATTCTAAAGGAGGTTGGCCTTGAGTAATCCTCCCAAACTTTCCAACGATTGTTTTTCGTTGCCCCCCGGTGTGCATTGGACGCCCGTCGATGAAGCTTTAGCGAGCCTTCGCGAAAGGGTTTCGGTCGTTACGGGCATC
>JAESQH010000226.1 GCA_016765235.1 Paracoccaceae bacterium | reverse complement strand
GCGGTGGAGATTTTCTGATACGGGCGGCGTTTACTTTGGCCTGCGTGCTGGTTTTTCAGACGGCGGTCATGCTGTTGTGGTTGGTGTGGAAAGACACTGCACAAATTGGGCGTGTTTTGAAAAGTTGGCGAGTTTCGATGTGGGTTGGAATTGCCGGAGGGATCGCGTCACTCGGCTGGTTTTCTGCCATGACGTTGCAGAATGCGGCTTATGTGAAAGCGGTCGGACAGGTGGAGCTGTTGTTCAGCTTTGCCGTCTCGGTTCTGGTTTTTAGGGAACGGTCTAGCGGGCGCGAGGTTGGGGGAATACTTCTTGTCAGCCTCGGAATATTATTACTGCTACTTTGGAGATAAAGCAGCAGCAATAGAGTTTAGTGTTGGCCGTAATATAGCCCGACGACGTGTTCAGCTTCTGCGAAGAACAACCAGCGTTGGGCGAAAAGGCCTACTAGGTGGATCGCGATCACAACCAGCGCAAGCAGGTAGCCTGATGGCAATGCCAACAGCATCACGGCAGGGATAAGCGAGCCGAGAGCCAGCGCGATAATCCGTAGTTTCAGGATGTGTTTACGCCCGATCACGTGGATCATTTCGCTCATCAAATAGTTGGTGCCGGAGTGTGGTTTTTCCAACAGGCGCACTTTTCCAAGAAATCCGAGGCCCGTGGCGGTTTCCATTGTTGATCCAGCTTTGGCAAATGCGCCGTCGCCAATAACCCATGTTACGATCTGCGTCACTGCCAGCGCGAGCATCAACCAGCCAGCCAGTACCACCTGTGTCGTTAGTAATGCACCGCCTGCAAACCCGTACAAAAGATACAGAACCGAAGTTGTCGGTGAATGCCAACGTGGAACCGATTTCATCTGCGCGTAAATCATCGAGGTACTGAAAATAGTCCAAACCGACAGAAATGCCGCGATGTAACCGAGTGCAGCGATGCGGTTATCCATGAAAATCCACAGTAAGGCATAGACACCGAAAATACCCATTGTTGCCATCGAAAGCACGCCTTCGCGCGACAACCAGCTTGAGCGCCATTGCGAGAACGCTTTCAAGAATCGTTCTGGGTGACCGAGGTGGAAGAGCGAAGATAGCAGCCCGCCGCCAGCCAATGCGTAGGACATGGCCACAAACACGAAGGCTACCCAGCCGGACACGTCCAGCATGCCAAGCCCGAGAAACACCATCATGCCAAAACCAAGACCTGAAAGTGCTGTGAAGATAATTACTGAAACTGCTGGATGCATCAGAGTTTCTCCAATTTACGGTCAAGCCAGCCTAGGAAACCACCGGTTTCTTCGGGTTGACGTGCGAGTAGGGGGGCGAGGATATCGACTTGCTCGATGTCGGCTTTTGGACGCGGTGGCAGGTATTGATTAACCGGTTTGGTGCCTTGTTCGGGCATCAAGTCAAACCCACCACGTTCTGCTGTCAGGATCGACACGTTGCTTTCGGGATCTGCGAAATCACCAAAGTGGCGCGCGCCTGCGGGGCAGGTGCGAACGCAGGATGGTTCGCGGTCTTCTTCGGGGATGTTCTCGTTGTAAATCCGGTCAACGCAAAGGGTGCATTTCTTCATTACCCCCTCGGCGGCATCCATTTCGCGGGCACCGTAGGGGCAGGCCCATGCGCACAGGCCGCAACCGATGCAATCGCTTTCATTCACAAGAACGATGCCGTCTTCGACACGTTTATAGCTAGCACCTGTTGGGCAAACGGTGACGCACGGGGCGTCCTCGCAGTGGAGGCAGGATTTTGGAAAGTGTGTAACCTGAGCAGGCTTGTTTTCCTGTTTAACCTCGAACGTATGGACGCGGTTCAGGAATGTTCCCTCGGGGTCTTTGCCGTAGGCGTCCATATCGGAAAGTGGCGCGCCGTAGTTGCTGGTGTTCCATTCTTTGCACGAAATCACACAGGCGTGGCAGCCGACGCAGGTGTCCAGATCAATGACCAGACCGAGCTTTTTCTGCGTGGATTGTGGTAATGTAGTCATGACCACTCCTTCCCGTATTCAACGTTTTTGGGGCCACGCCCAACAGGGGATTCCTGCGGGGCGACGTTTGGTTCTGACTGTAGATCAGGCGGGGTTGCAGTTTTCTCGATCTTAACGCGAAGATCAAACCATGCTGCCTGACCTGTAACTGGATCGGAATTATTCCACCGCATCCCGTCGCCTTTGGAGGGCAGCAGTTCGTGGATGATGTGGTTCAGCAAGAAGCCTTTGGTCGTTTCGGGTGCATCATCCTGCAACGCCCACGCGCCCTTGCGTTTGCCGATCGCGTTCCATGTCCAGATCGTGTTGGAATTGAGCGCTTCCATTAGGGCAACTGGTACGGTGATCGAACCATGGTGCGAGGAAACTTTGGCCCAGTCGCCATCCTTAAAGCCGTTCGCTTCCCAGATGTCGGTTGGGATGTACATCGGGTTATGGCCATGAATTTGGCGCAACCATGCGTTTTGCGAACCCCAGCTGTGGTACATCGCCATCGGGCGTTGTGTCAGGGCGTGGTGTGGGTATTCGTCTTTATCAACGAGGGTTTGTTCAAACGGTTCCCACCATGTTGGCAGCGGGTCCATGCTGGCGCGGACTTGTTCGCGCAGATGATCGGGCGGCTGAATGTCGCCTTTACCTTCGGCGGCGAGGCGGAATTTTTGCAAGGTTTCTTGATAGACGTCGAAAACATAGGGTTGAACGACGTCATATAGGCCGCGTTCAACTGCGTAGTTCTGGTAATCCATATTCCACGGTTTGAAATATGATGCGCTTTCTGGGATGTGATCAATCCAGAAACCGCCGTTATCAATATATGCTTGAATCTGGTTCGGGTTCGGCTCGCCGCGCCCTTTTCCTTTTCCATCTTTGCCACGGAACCCAGCCAGTGGGCCAACGCCCGGGCGGCGTTCGTGGGATACGATGTAGTCTGCGTAATCCTCGAATTTATCCGAACCATCTTCGTTCACAAACCCCGGCAGGCCGAGTTTCGCGCCAAGCTGGATAAGTGCTGTCTGGAAGCCGCGAACATCGCGGTCAGGCTCCACCACTGGCCAGCGGATGCTGTCGGCAATCGCGTCAGGCTCGCAAATCGGGCGATCCAGCAGGGAGATACAGTCGTGGCGTTCAAGGTATGTGGTATCGGGGAAAATCAGGTCGGAAAACGCCACCATCTCGGATGAATACGCATCGGAATAAATGATGTGTGGTATCACGTAATCGCCGTTTTCATCCTTATCCGTCAGCATTTTCATCACGCCTGTCGTGTTCATGGACGAGTTCCACGACATGTTCGCCATATACATAAACAGCGTGTCGATCTTGTAAGGATCACCTGCGTGCGCGTTAGAAATAACCATGTGCATCAAGCCGTGGGCCGACAGCGGGTTTTCCCATGTAAAGGCTTTATCAATACGTTTGGCTTTGCCGTTGGAATCGAGCGCCAAGTCTTCGGGACCGCGCGGATAGCCAAGGTGCGGGCCGTCCAGTGGTTTGCCGGGGGTGACTTTGTGGTGCGGTTTCGGGTGACCTGAAACAGGCTTCGGATAGGAAGGCTTGAAGCGGAAACCACCCGGAACCTCGACCGAGCCGAGCATGATTTGCAATGTGTGCAACGCCCGCGCAGTCTGGAACCCGTTGGAGTGCGCCGAAATTCCGCGCATCGCGTGGAAGGACACTGGCCGCCCGATCATCTGCTCGTGTTTTTCACCACGGAAGTCGGTCCATAGACGGTCCAGAACGATCTGTTCACCAAAGGCCACACGCGCCAGTTCGGCAGCGATGCCTTTGATGCGGTCGGCGGAAATACCAACGCGATCGGCGACGGCTTCAGGGGTGTATTCATCGGCTAGATATTTGTCAGCCAGCAGCATGAAAGACGGGGTGCAAGGCACGCCGTTGACCTCGTAACTGCCCTTCATTTCGGGCTTAACGCCTTTGGCATCCCATGCGACAGCCTCGTTTTTCACGCGATCCCACACAAGCTCTTTGCCGTCCGTATCGCGGACAAACAGACCGTGCTCGTCGCTATTCGCGTCCTGATTAACCAGAAACGGCATGTTCGTGTAGCGAATCAAATAGTCCAGATCGACGTTGCCGGATTTTAACAGCTCATGGATCATCGACAGGATAAACAGCCCATCGGTGCCGGGCGTAATGCCGACCCACTCATCGGCAATCGCATTATAGCCGGTGCGGATCGGGTTGACGCCAATAACTTTTGCGCCGCGCTTTTTCAACTTACCCAGACCGATCTTGATCGGGTTGGAGTCGTGATCCTCGGCCACGCCAAAGATCATAAATAACTTGGTGTGTTCCCAATCCGGCGCACCGAATTCCCAGAACGCGCCGCCCATCGTATAGATGCCGCCAGCCGCCATGTTCACCGAACAGAACCCACCGTGCGCTGCGTAATTCGGGG
>JAESQH010000225.1 GCA_016765235.1 Paracoccaceae bacterium | reverse complement strand
GCCAAAGCAGCGAACCGTATCCGAAAACCCAAAGGTCGTTTTGCTGCATTGTATCTGCCTCCGATTTGTGGCCAGTGTATACCCTGCATTTTTGCGGAACTGGAGAGGGTATTTCATGCGCGGCCTAATTACTTTGGTATTGGTACTATCCGTCGCGTGGAGCACATGGTGGGTTATCGGTACAACCGCCCAAAAAACCGCCATAGATACGTGGATGGAACAGCGCCGCGATGCTGGCTGGATTGCCGAAGTCGAAGACTTCAAAGTCACCGGTTATCCCAACCGCTTCGACAGTAAGTTCACGGGCCTTACCCTCAGTAACCCCCAAGCTGGTTGGACTTGGAACGCCCCACAATTCCAGCTACTGGCACTATCCTACAAACCCAACCACATGATTGCGGTATGGCCCGGCACCCACAGCTATTCGACGCGCAACGACACCATCACAATCAACAGTTCACAGTTTCGAGGATCGCTGATCTTCAAACCCGACACGGCGCTTTCGCTGGACCGAATGCAATTGGAAACTGCTGATCTAGTCTTGACAGGAACCACCGACTGGCGCGCCACCGCAAAAGAAGCAAGCGTTGCGTTCTTTGCCCATAACGCACCTGACATACCGCCAAATTCCTACGACCTGTACATAAAGGCGCTAGAGTTTTCACTACCTTCCACATGGCGCGAATCTGTTGATCAAAATGGCGTTTTGCCCGAAGCGATCTTCGATGCGACCCTCACCTACGACAATCCATGGGACAGGTTCGCGATTGAACAAACCAATCCGCGTGTAACCGCAATTAAGATTCGAGATATTCGGTTTCTCTGGGGGGCGTTAAACCTGAACGGAAGTGGCTCCATTGATGTTGGCGACGATGGATACGTCAATGGCAGCTTCACTCTGCAAGCCCAGAAATGGCGTGCGCTGCTGGATGTAATTGTTGCGGCAAATCTACTGACCCCCGATTTAGCCACCGCACTGGATCGCGGCGTGTCTTTCGTGGCAGCGTTGTCAGGCAACCCCGAAGACATCGAAATCGAACTGCGCTTTAAAGACAAGTTGACCTACATCGGGCCAATCCCGATCGGTCCGGCACCGCGCGTTTACTGAAGATAAGGGATCGTCACCACTTGCCCGACACTCAGACGGTTCGGGTTGTTCAGGATGTCCCGATTGGCAGCATAAATCGTTCGGTACAACAAAGTATCGCCGTAAAATGCCGTCGCATAATCGGCCAATGAATCGCCTAGTTCCACGGCAATAGTTCGTTTACCATCAATAATAACAACACGCGCCGCGAATTCCGGGTCAACGTTTTCGTCCACTGGCACAACCACGACTGGTTCCATGGCTGGCATCTTCATTGCTTGAATTTCGCCTTGCAACGCCAGTAGGTAGGCGGCCTCGCTGTCTTGTCGTGTCCTGCTTGTGGCGTTGCTGCCAGCAATTCCGCTAAACAGGCTGCGCGGGTCAATTTCCCCGCCGCCGCCTTGCAATAGTTGCGGTATTGGCCCCGAAAAACGCACGGCAACCTCTTGGCCGAAGAAGACTGCCGTCTGGTCAACGTCCAGACCGGCCTTGTCACCAGCCCCGATCAACCGTTCAATAGCGCTCCTGAAAGCGTCGGTGGTTTTTGCGGAAATCGTACCGCCTTCTCCGGCGACCAAATCCTCGTTCACCAAATCGAACAGCGCCAACATCGCTTTATCAGAATAAAACGTCAGTCTGCGCAAAGATGAAGGGGCTATTTCCGGCAATTCCGCCGCCTGTGCCACACGGGTTCCTTGAACTACAAATCCAGCGTCACGATAATCCATCGGCACTGTGCTGGCCGCAATAGTACCGGCAAGTAAAAAGGCGTTAACCGCCACGCTTGCTATCAACCATTTCTGCATCATACCCCCTACTGTTTCGCTTCATACGTGAACCGAACATTACTTACATTTAACAAACACACCCCTTGCCCGTGCCGTGCGTCTTTACCCAGGAACCATCACAGTCAGTCCTAACGACCGCCATGCCTGCATCCCGCCGCGATAATAAGACAACCGCTCCGCTGGATAGCCGAGATCTAACAGATTTAAAATCGCGCGCGGTGCTTGACCACACCATGGACCGTTACAGAACAGCAGCAGCTCCACTGCATCGTCGAAATTCCAATCGCCCGCAGCGTTGGCCTTGGCACCAAGCAAGATTAACAACTGATCAAGAAACGGATTCGCGGAAGAAAATCCAAACATATTGAATGGCAGGTTCACAGCGCCTGGAATGGTTCCCATAACGAAGAAACTTTCAACACGTGAGTCGACCAAAAAGCCATTGCCCCGGTTCTACATGGTCCTCAATGAAATCCAGAAGCTCTACTTCACCAACGGTTTGAACGCCTTCCGCTACGACGAATGGCTGAATACAAAACGGAGGGCACGCCCGCGAAGTCTTGGCAAACATATCGACGATAACCGCTTCATTATCCTGATCCCGCTCGATCAGATAAAATTCACCACCTGATTCAAATTCGAAAAAAGGTAGGTCGGGTGTAATCCAGACATCCTGCGCCTGAACTGGACCTGCCAACAACGCTGCGGCAGGAATAAGGGCGCTCAGTAGTCTTTTCCAAATAGGCATTTTGCCTCCTTGATGTCCGGCGGGCGATTGTCTCAATGCGGTCTTCATCACTTGTTAACCTCAATATACAACTACTTAACCAGTGGTTAAGTGGTTTGGTGTCAGAGCCCACCTCGACCGACACAACAAACCTATACAATTAATATGGCAAAATTTCGATGATTTTATGTTCAATTTTCATCACCAATCCAAACCTCGACTCTTCTATTCATAAATCGCCCGCGTGAGGCCGTACTACATGCCAAGGGCGAGGTCTCTCCGAGCCCGACAATTTTAACATTTATTCCCTCGATCATGCCAGCAGGCGCAATGGCGGTCATTTCGTCCAACACTTGTTCGGCGCGTTGCTCTGCCAATGCCATGTTAACATTTAATTTACCATTATTATCGGTAAAACCCACTAGTAATATTTGCTTATTGGTTAAATCTTGATCGATCAGCCAATCAACCAATCGCTCAACATCCCGCTCCGCCCGTGCATCCAATGTGCTGGAGCCATCAACAAACCGAAAAGTAGTCGACAACCGTTTCGCATCAACCAACAGGCTGGCCATTCGCTTTAAATCGGAAAGGTCAATTTCGTTGCTATCCGTCAAGATCGCATTAGCGAACCGCAACCCCTGACCGTTAACGGATTTCAGTTCCGCATTCAGACTAACGTATCCCGCCTGCGCCACCTGAATTTGAGCCGCATCGGAATCCAGATACGCGATCAATCCACCCGCCAGATCAGGCAATACGCGATCCGGTGTGTAAGCCAAAAGACGGCGCGAAAGCAGATACTCTTCGGTCTTGATTGAAAAATTCGTCGGCTCGGAAAGAATGCCACAACTGCCCTGAAGCGAAACCGTTTTCGCCGCGCCTTTGTTTGCAAAACTGGAAAATCCAATGCCAAATGCATCCTGTGATACGCTTTGCGAAATATTCCCGTTGCTGGATATGATCGAAGCCGCTTGCGTATAATCGCCCCCTGTTTGTGCCAACACCTCGCTGCGAAAAAATTCGGAATCGCTGGCCGCGACGTTCTGGCGATACACATTGATCGCGGCGTCCAATCCGCCAATTTCATTCCAGTTGGTGACCGTGCCGGAAAAAATATCCCCTACTTGCTGGATAGTTAACGAGTTCACTGGATTGTCAGAGGAAACCAGAATCACCAATCCGTCCATCGCCAAAACTGTTTGCTGTGCAACACGTGTGATGTCGCCAAACCCGGCATCACTGATTGCAGAAACTTCGTCCCTGCTCGCCTGGCGCAAGGCAATCGCCAGTAACGCAGTGCCGTCTGCAATGGCGCCAAGCCCAGCGCCGGTATCTACATTCGCCAGCGTCACCATTGCAGCCACTTCGCCGTCGCTGTCCTCAAAAGCGACACCTGTAGTGCCCTCCATAACGCTTCGAAGCCCTTCGCTCGTCGCGAAATCTTCCAACAGCATCGGCAACAAACTTTTGCCAACCGCATTAGTTATAACCACCATAAAATCGTTACTAAGGGCTGACAGGTCCGGGCAATCATCACCGACACAAATGACTAAATTCACCTCGATACGCACCCGCCCGATCGCCGAATCCATAATGTAAGCGATGCCGTCGAATTCAACCAATTCACCGCTTAACGAAAACGCCCCATCTGGGGAGCGAAGCGTGATATTCGCCGCAAATACCGATGATGTAATCACCGACAACACCGCACCAACTACTACATATCTTGAAGTATATGCCCACATAACCGACCCTCTCGCCCGCACAATAAATCGTTATGTAGCGGAAGTTACTGCGAAACTTTGATTTTCGCAACGGGTCGTGAAGGACGCTATCGCACCGTTCATTATCTGCAGTACGTGCCACCGCGATAGTCAGCGACATCAAAATGTAGGTTATCTTGATGAAAGCGGTCAGAGTCCGGCCCAAGTGTCGTGCTAAACCGTCCGCACGCGGCGGAATACATGCGGCGCAATGCAAGCCCGTATTTATTAGACCCCCAACCATCTAAAACCGAAACCCGTTCACCATTATCCAATGTAAATCCAGCGATATCGATGGCGTTGCCTTTGGCATGTTCCGAGATTTTCGCGCCGGGCTGGCTGTTGCGCGTCCGGCACGCATATGAAGAAACCACCCGCAGTTCGGTTATACGCGCCCGCAAAGACCGCACCGCTGGCTGCGCACCGCCATCCACCCATTCACGTAAACTCCGCGCTGTATCACAATTCAATATCGGTTTTTCATTCAACGCCACACCGGAAACGAAATGCACTTCGACCGGGCGACGGATTCCGCACGCGCTGCCCGAAACAGTGATGGCAGGCAGGACAATCCCCGCCAAACCGGGATCACCACAAAGCTGGACTAAATTATCTGGGATAGACGGCGCGGACTGGCGTCGCCCACACGCAGCCACCGTTGTAACAATCACCAAAGCCAGAAATATTGGTGTCGGCGTCACTTGTCAGTATCCGCAGCACCCCGACCAAAGTTCGCCTCGTCCGTATCTTGTCCCGCCTCAATAATGCTGCGACGAACGGCACGGGTTCGCGTGAAATAGTCGAACAGAAAATCCCCGTCACCGATGCGAATGGCGCGTTGCAGCGCGAACAATTCTTCGGTGAACCGCCCCAGAATTTCAAGCGAGGCATCTTTGTTGTTCAAAAACACATCCCGCCACATCGTCGGGTCAGACGCCGCGATACGGGTGAAATCTCGGAAACCCGCGGCGGAATAATTAATCACTTCGGTGTCGGTCACGCGTTTCAGATCATCTGCTACACCAACCATTGTGTAAGCAATCAAGTGCGGCGCGTGCGATGTCACCATCAACACCAGATCGTGGTGGTCGGGCTCCATCTCGTCAACGTTCGCGCCTAGGGCTTCCCAGAATTCCCGAAGTTTTGTAACTGCTTTTCTATCCGTGTCCTCCTCGGGTGTCAGCAAGCACCAGCGATTATCAAACAGGCTGGCAAAACCGGCATCCGGCCCCGACTTTTCGGTTCCCGCCAACGGATGACCGGGCACAAAATGCACGGTTTTTGGCAACTCAGGGCCAACAGCCTCGATCACCGCGCGCTTAACGGAGCCAACATCGGTGACCACTGCGCCCTCTTTCAAGAACGGTGAGATTTCCTTGGCGACAGCGCCCATCGCGCCCACCGGCACGGCCAAAATAACCAAATCCGCCCCGCGCACCGTATCGGCCAGGGAATCGTAAACCTTGTCACAAAGCCCCAGCTTTCGCGCTTTCCCACGTGTCGTAGACGTCCGCGCGTATCCCGTAATCCGCGCATCCATATTCGCACGGCGCATCGCATGACTGATGGAAGAGGCAATCAGCCCCAACCCGATCAATGCTACATGTTCAAACTGCTGGCTCATTCGCCCTGCCCCTCAAGAAATTCTTTCATGCACTGCACTACCTGACGGCACGCAATTTCGTCGCCAATGGTAATTCGTAATCCTTCAGGGAAACCATAGCCACCAACTTTGCGTACAATCAACCCGCGTTTGCGCAACGCCGCGTCACAGCCTTCGGCCATTTCGGGCGTGGCAAACCGCGCCAGAATGAAATTTCCTTGGCTTTCGTCGATTGACAGATCCAGTGCCGTTAACTTTTCGGTAAGCCATGCTCGCCATTGCGTATTCAACGCTTTGCACTTTGTGGCATATTCCACGTCCAGCACGGCAACCTCTGCCGTCGCCAGTGCCGCGCCTGACAGATTGAACGGCCCACGCACACGGTTCAACGCATCGATAATATGCGCTGGGCCATATCCCCACCCGATCCGCAAACCGCCAAGCCCATAGAGTTTCGAGAACGTTCGCGTCATCACAACATTGTCCCGCACCTCGATCACTGCCAGACCCGCATCGAAATCCGCATCGTCAACGTATTCCACATAAGCCCCGTCCAGCACCAAGATCGCCTGTTCGGGCAAACCTTCCGCCAAGCGCGCGACTTCCGTGCCCGAAATCATCGTGCCAGTCGGGTTGTTGGGATTGGCGATAAAAACCAGCTTGGTCTTTTCGTTGCACGCCGCCAACAGCGCATCCACATCAGTGCGTCGGTTGTCTTCGCGAACCTCCACTGGCGTCGCCCCCGCCGCTAAAGCGGAAATCCGGTACATGGCAAACCCATGCTCGGTATACAAAACCTCGTCGCCCACGCCCGCATAAACTTGACACAAAAACGCAATGATCTCGTCGGAGCCCGCACCGCAAATCACCCGCGCCGGATCGACGCCATGAACTTGCCCGATCACTGCACGCAAATCCGCGTGATCCGTGGAGGGATAGGTTGCCAAACCAGCCGAGGCCGCCTTATACGCCTCAATCGCCCCCAAGCTAGGTCCGTATGGGTTCTCGTTCGAGCTAAGTTTCGTGACCTTATTTGCCGTCCCCGCTAGTTTGCTGTCACCGCCCACGTAAAGTGCGATGTCCAGAATACCGGGCTGCGGGCGTATTGTAGGGTGTGCTTCGGTCATGGTATTTCCCTCGTGTTCCAGTGCCTTCTATCCGCCTCGTCTGCGCTTGTCAGTATCAAAGGCAAATCTAAACGTATTGTGTAAACGACCAGCATTCGCGCTTTCGTATTTTCCGCCGAAAACCCCCGACAAATTCATGGGCCTGATAATCCAGCGCATCGCTACCCCTAAATCTGCCCACTATAAAAAATATGTTGCGGCAAATCGAAATTTAGGTTCATGGTATGGAAACACGCCCCACATATTGACGGTCCTAAATGATTTCCTCGCCCAGCGCTCGTAATAACCGTATCGGAATATCGTCAGCCGTCGGTGCTTCGGTGTTCTTTTCGTTCACTGACATGTCAGTGAAGTTGCTAAGTGGCGACTACGCACTTCACGAAATCATCCTCATCCGCTCTATAATCGGATTGACGGTCTTGGTGACTATCATCGTCCCTCTGGAAGGTGGCTGGACGGTGCTTCGAACCAAACGACTGCCTATACATATCTTGCGAGGGCTATTGGTGGTTATGGCCAACATGGCGTTCTTTTTGGGCCTCGCCGCAATGCCGCTGGCCGATGCCGTCGCGATTTTCTTCATCAGTCCCTTATTGATAACCATGTTTTCCGTGTTGTTCCTAGGTGAAACCGTAGGCCCGCGCCGCTGGGTGGCCGTTATCATGGGCCTCGCCGGAGTCATCATCATGGTGCGCCCCGGCAGTGCCAGTTTCCAGCTCGCCGCACTGCTTCCACTGATCGCAGCCGTTGCATACGCAGGTATTCATATCATTACCCGTAAAATCGGCGGAACCGAGAAAGCAGGAACCCTGACGTTTTACGCACAGATTATGCTCCTCTTTGCAGCCGTGCTAATGGGCTTGACTGTTGGTGACGGACGCTTCGCTGGCAATGGCGACCCGTCGCTTGATTTCCTGTTGCGTGGATGGATTTGGCCCTCAAACGGTGACTGGTGGATATTGCTATTGCTTGGTGTTTCCAGCACCTTCGCAGTATATTTCATCAACCAAGCCTATCGATTGTGCGAAGCAGGCCTTGCCGCCCCTTTTGAATACACAGCCATGGTGCTGGCAATCTTCTGGGGGGTCATTTTGTTTGGTGAATGGCCGGATGCAAGCGCGTGGGTTGGCATTTCGCTTATCATCGGCGGTGGCTTGTTCATGCTATGGCGCGAAGCGGTGGCGAGCCGCACTCAATAAAAACTCTGCGGATCAATATCGACCGTAATCCGCATGTTCGGCGGTACTTTCACCCCTGCCAACCATGCCTTGATCGCCTTTTGCATCGGCGCGCCCTTAGGGGCCTTAACCAGCAGGCGAACCCGAAACCGCCCCCTGATCTTGGACACAGGCGCCGCCGCTGGCCCGAAAAGCTGTGCATCAATCTGGTTGATAGCTTGCGAGTTACGCGCCAGATATCGCGCCAGATCAAACACAGTCGCCTCCTTTTCCCCTGAAACCACAATCCCCGCCATCCGCCCATACGGAGGCGCGCCAGCACGCTGGCGGGACTCTGCCTCGGCTTTCCAGAAGCCTTCTTCGTCGCCCGACAGGATCGCTTTTATCACCGGATGTTCAGGCTGATGGGTTTGCAACAGCGCCGTGCCTGGTTTTTCGGCCCGCCCAGCACGACCGGCAACCTGCCGGATAAGTTGAAAGCTTTTCTCGGCCGCGCGAAGGTCACCACCTTGCAGCCCAAGGTCGGCATCAATCACACCCACCAGCGTCAGATGCGGAAAGTTATGCCCCTTGGCGACAATCTGCGTGCCAATAATAATATCCGCCCCACCTGCGGCAATCTCGTCAATCCGCTGCTTCAACGCCCGCGCCGTTTCGGCCAAATCCGACGACAGGATTGCGACCCGAGCATCAGGAAACAGCTCCGTCGCTTCTTCGGCCAACCGTTCAACGCCGGGGCCGATCGCGGCCAGTTTTCCCACGACACCACAAGACGGGCAGGTATCTGGAATGGGTTTCGATGCCCCACATTGATGACAAACCAGCCGTTTCAAAAACCGGTGTTCCACCATCCGCGCATCGCAATCCGAACAACCGATTTGTTCACCACACGCCCGACACAAAGTCAGCGGTGCAAAACCGCGACGGTTCAGGAACAGCAAACTCTGCTCGCCAGCTTCCAGCCGAATTTTCATCTCACCAACCAACGTAGGCGACAGCCATCGGTTCACCTCCATCGCCTCGCTACGCATGTCGATGCTGTCCATATTCGGCAGCTCTGCTGTACCGAAGCGCTCATGCAAATCAATCCGCGCATACTTGCCCGCCTCAGCGTTCGCCCAGCTTTCCAAACTAGGCGTCGCACTGGCCAAAATCACAGTCGCCGAGCAAAGCGAGGCTCGTAGAACCGCCATATCGCGGGCGTGATAAAGCACCCCTTCTTCCTGCTTGTAAGACCCGTCGTGTTCCTCATCCACAACGATCAAACCCAGATCGCGGAACGGTAAAAACAACGAGGACCGCGCACCCACAACCAACTGCGCCCCCCCCTCCGCCACCGCTTTCCAGCACCGACGGCGTTCCGCTTGCGAAGCACCCGAGTGCCATTCTGCTGGACGTTGCCCGAAGCGTTTTTCGACCCGATCCAGAAACTCTACCGTCAGCGCGATTTCGGGTAACAACACCAAGGCTTGCCGCCCGGATTTCAACGCCTCCGCCACCGCTTCAAGGTACACTTCCGTCTTGCCAGACCCCGTCACACCTTTCAACAAAGTCGTGCCATAAACGCCTGATCGGACCGCCTCGCGCAGCGTTTTCGCCGCCACCGCCTGATCTGCCGACAGCGTTTTCCCGACATGTTCCGCATCCAGCTTTGGGTATGATAAATCCCGGGGTGCCACTTCTTCAACAACCGCCCCTTGTGCGATCAACGCTTTGATCACACTGCTGGAAACCACCGCCAGCGCGGATAATTCCGAGGGCGCAAACCCTGCCCCGCCGTGATCGTCCAGCACCTTTAACACCCGCGACCGCGCCGCCGTGATCTTCACTGGAGCAACCAAGCCCTTACGCAATATTTTTCGCATACTCGCAGGTTGCGCCAACCCCGGCGCGCGCGTTGCCAGTCGCAACATCAACGATAGCGGCGTTAGCGTGTATTCCGCCGCCTTGGTCAGAAATTCAACCATCTCGGCACGCATTGGCGGTACATCCAACACCCGCCCAATCGTGCGTACTTTCGAGATATCGAAATCCCCTGCACCTACGCCCCAAACCACGCCCAAAACACGGCGCGGCCCAAGCGGTACCATCACGAACGCCCCCGCAAACACACCGCCCTCAGGGGCCTTATAATCAAGAAACCTGTTCAGCGGTTCGGCGGTTAGAACCGAAACAAGGCCGCCCTCAATGTAGAACCCGCGCTCACGCATCAAAAATCCGTAGAATATGTGGTTTCATCGCCATGCGACATATTGTATGTTGCCCGCGAACGGATTGCGAGCGCGCTTTCCAGCAAACTGAAAGAACGACATGAAATTTTTTGTAGACACCGCTGAAATCTCCGAAATTGCGGAGCTTATCGATCTGGGACTGGTTGACGGCGTCACCACCAACCCGTCGTTGATAATGAAATCGGGCCGTGACATTCTGGAAGTTACCAAAGAAATATGTGATCTGGTTGACGGTCCCGTATCTGCCGAAGTGGTTTCCCTGAAAGCGGACGAAATGATCGCCGAGGGTCGCAAGCTCGCCGCCATAGCAGACAACATCGCCGTTAAAGTTCCGTTAACGTGGGACGGCCTAAAAGCCTGCAAGACTCTTACGGATGAGGGTTTCAAAGTTAATGTCACCCTCTGTTTCTCGGCTAATCAAGCATTACTGGCGGCCAAAGCGGGCGCGACTTTCATCAGCCCGTTCGTTGGACGCCTTGACGACATCAACATCGACGGCATGGACCTGATTGCTGAAATCCGCCAAATCTACGACAACTATGCGTTTAATACCGAAATCCTCGTAGCTTCGATCCGCACGGTTAACCACGTCACACAAGCCGCCATCATCGGCGCCGATGTCGTGACCGTTCCACCAGCCGTGTTGAAAAAACTGGTCGAACATCCGCTGACCGCAGCCGGTCTGGAAGGTTTCCTGAAAGACTGGGCTAAAACCGGTCAAAATATCCTTTAAGAAGGCGAGCGCATGACCGATCGACTGAATGAACTCAAAGGCGAAATCCTCAAGGATCCCGCTTTAATTCTGGACGACCCAGACGTCATGCGCGCCCTCCTCATCTCGGATGACGAGGCCAAAGGCCAGAACGTCGTCGATCTGCGCGGCGCTTTCGTTGCTCGCCTTGAGGAACGGCTGAACCGGCTGGAAGACACCCATCGCACTGTGATCGCGGCGGCCTATGACAATTTGGCTGGAACCAACCAAATACACCGCGCGATCCTGTCGTTGCTGGATGCGGAAACCTTTGACGATTTCCTGCTAGCCATGAAAAAAGACACGGCAAACATCCTTGCTGTCGACGTTATTCGCCTGTGCCTTGAAAGCGACAAAGCCGACGGTGGCACTGCAATTGGTCCCGAAGGCCCACTAAAGGAAACCGTCGTCGCACTCCCCGTAAACGGTGTATCAGCCTACATTACGGGTGGCCGCAATAGGGCCGCGCCGCAGGTAACGCTTCGTGCGGCGAGTAACGCCAAAGACGCCATTTTCGGCGCATCCAATGTTGTGCAATCCGAGGCGATCCTGCGCCTCGATCTCGGATCCAACGGTCCACAAGGCCTCGTCGTCTTCGGGTCCACCGACCCAAACCGATTTGCCGCTGACCAAGGCACTGAACTGTTGGCCTTTTTCGCCCAAACGGTGGAGCGTATGTTGCGCCGCTGGGTGGCGTGACCGAAGGCTCCGATCAAGCGCTCCGCTTACTGGAGCAATGGTTGGAAAGAATGCGCGCCGTGCGCGGCGTGTCCAAGAAAACGGTTGAGGCCTACCGCCGCGACGTTTCCGGTTTCCTCGGGTTCCTTGGCAACCATCTCGGCGGTCCCGCTGGCAAGACAGCGCTTGCCGCAGTTACCATTTCTGATATGCGCGCCTGGATGGCGTCCGAACGCAACCGCGGCCTCTCTGCCCGGTCATTAGCGCGCTCTTTATCTGCGGTGAAAAGCTTCTATCGGTGGCTAGGTGAAGTGTTCGGAATTGAGGCCGCCGCCGTCACCGCCACCCGCGCGCCCAAATTGAAACAACGTCTGCCGCGCCCCGTGGATCCCGCCGCCGCCAAAGCCCTGATCGAACGGGTCGAACTTCAACACCAAACTCCGTGGATTGCCGCGCGCGACGTGGCCGTGGTCACATTGTTATATGGTTGCGGCCTACGGATATCCGAGGCCCTATCCCTGTCCCGCTCCGACCACCCCTTGCCCGAGGTTCTGCGCATAAAAGGCAAAGGCGACAAGACCCGTATCGTTCCCGTCCTACCCGCCGCCCGTGCGGCTGTGGCCGACTACATCAAACACTGCCCCTACCAAATGCCCCCCGACGGGCCGCTGTTTTTGGGGTTACGAGGGAAGCGGTTAAACCCCCGTCAGATACAAAAAACGATGGAGCAATCGCGCTTACAGCTCGGCCTGCCCGCAACGGCAACTCCGCACGCGCTACGCCATTCCTTTGCGACACATCTGTTGGAAGCTGGCGGTGATTTGCGCTCGATCCAGGAACTTCTCGGTCACGCTTCACTATCGACAACGCAAGCCTACACTGCCGTAAATCAAGCCCGTCTGATGGAAGTTTACGACAAGGCCCACCCGCGCACCAAACGCTAAATCCGTATTATTACGATACCGAAGACGATCACCGATGCGGCAACGAACTTCCCGAGACTGGTCTTTTCCTTCAACACCACCACGCCGATAATCACAGCGAACAAAACTGATGTTTCACGCACCGCCGCCACCAGTGCAATCGGCGCAACAGTCATCGCCCACACCGCAATCCAGTAAGTCACCAACGACAACGCACCAGCCACAGTCCCGATAGTCCACGCTCTGCGCGAAGCGACAAACACCCGCCGCCCGCGCGTTGAACCTGTGAAAATCGTGAAGAACATCGCGTCGAACACAAACAGCCAAGCGGTAAACATCGTCGCATCACCAGCGACGCGCGCGCCCATCCCATCGACAAGCGAATACCCCGCCGTGCAAGCCGCCGAGCCAAGTGCGAGCGGGATCAACCTACGCGTCTCACCTGATCTAAACGCGCCGTTCGCCATCATTATTACACCAACGCCGATCAGCGCAATCCCGAGATATTCCTTGGTTTGCACACTGTCTGGCAGCAGGAAACACCCGACCAGAACGACCATCATCGGCGCAGTCCCCCGCGCGATCGGATAGACCCGACTAAGATCGCCATGTTGATAGGCCGCCGCCAGAAACAGTTTATACGCAGTGTGCAACGCGCCAGAACCGATCACCCAGATCCAGACAGTTCCGCTTGGCAACGGCACGAATAACGCCATCGCCAACCCCATGACTCCTTGGGATAGCGTTAGCAATAACATCCCTTGAAACCGGTCATTGCCCCGCCGAATAACCGCGTTCCAGCTGGCATGCAGGACGGCAGCAAACAGCACTGCCAGAAAGACCTGAAATTCCATTACCTATCTCCGTGAAAAGGGGCGCTCCCGCCCTTCGGTTGGGCGTGGCCTCGCTGTGCTCGGCGGTTGCTCATAAATTATTAACCATTCTTCTGTATAAGTTGCAGCACTGAGCGAGGCGGGCTTTCCACCCGTGGGTTTATCGCGCCAAATAACTTTGACTATTCGTTGCACAATTTGCAACACCAATAAACCGCCCGACGTTGCACCGCCTGACAAGCGGTATTTGGCAGCGACACACCTCAGGGTTCGGGCCTTGGCGCGGTAAATCTTCCTCACAAGTACAGGTGGTTTCTAACCCGAAACACCGAAATCAAGGCGCGGGCTTCACCCGAACGCCTCTTTTTTCGTGCATTCGACTTTGATTCAAATTTGCCATATTCTGTTACGGTCACAATTCGGCAAAGGCGGATACATGGTTAAAAATGCATTTCATCTGAAAGAAACTGCGGTCGCTTTGTATGAAGACCAAAAAGTAGCCGCCATGTTTCGACCTCTCGCCTGCGCCACACTTGACGCCGTCGAAATTACCGAAACCGATGTTATTCTTGACGTTGCTTGCGGTACAGGGATCGTCAGTCGCGAAATTCATGCCAAAATATCACCAACATTTCCAATCCACGGCGTCGATTTGAACGCCGATATGATCGCGATGGCCCGCCATGTGACCCACGACAGACCGGGGGCGTTCGAATGGCACGTTGCTGACATCGAAAACTTACCGCTGCCAACTGGTCAATTCACAAAGGTTTTTTGCCAGCAGGGTATGCAGTATTTCCCCAATGAGATCACGGCCCTGATCGAAATCAGGCGCGTTATGCAAGCAGGAGGGCAACTAATTACAACTATCTGGGGCGGGGCCAGCGACTTTTTCATTGCGATGAGCGACTCCGTTTCAAAACATGTCAGCCCGGAAGTCGGGAAAAGGTTTTTAACGCCGTTTTCCTACAAAAACGCTGATAAACTGACCGAGATGCTCGGCACTGCCGGATTTGGCGCGGTGACGCGAACAATTCTGATGGTTGACCGGACAATTCGAAACCCCGACACGAGTATCAAAAACGAAATTTTGGGGCATCCAGCGGGCCTGCAAGTGCTGGATGCAGGCGAAACTGTCGTGCAGGCAATTGTGCAAGATATTGCAAATGCATGTGCGAAATATCAGGTCGGTGAAAATCTGGTTGTTCCGCAACGCACCCACATGTTCATCGCTACGGCGACGTGAACAGGGCAATTGTTGGTGCGTAGTTTCCTACGCACCGCAATTTTACGTCAACGCCTCGTCACACCGACCACAAACACCTTCATGTTCATGCTTGCCGACATCTGGCAGAACCTTCCAGCAACGCAGGCATTTCTCGCCCTCGGCTTTTTCAAACTCTACGCCAACGCCTGCAACTTCCGGTAAACGGAAGGCGCGATCTGGTAATGGATCGCTGCTCAGCGACACATCCGATGTGATACAAACATCGGCGAAATCGACACTTTTCACAATCGCCAACATGTCCGCATCACGGATATGCACGGTAGGTGCGGCCTCTAACGAGGCGCCGATAACCTTGGCTGTCCGCTCGATCTCAATCGCGCCAGTCACAACGCGGCGGACCTGTCGGACAACTTCCCATTTCCTCGCCAGCGCATCATCGCGCCACGCCGCTGGGGTCTCTGGAAAGTCCAGCATATGTACGGAGCTTTCAGCCCCCGGGAAACGTTGCAACCACACGTCTTCCATCGTGAAGGTCAGCATCGGGGCAAGCCATGTCGTCAGGCGATGGAACAGAATATCGAGCACGGTGCGCGCCGCGCGCCGTTCAATCGAGTTACCGTCGCAATATAAAACATCCTTGCGAACGTCGAAATAAAAGCTGCTAAGATCGACGGTGCAGAACTGGAACAGTTTCTGGAAAACCCCTTGGAAATCGTAGGACGCATAGCCATCACGCACCACCTCGTCCAGCTCGGATAACCGATGCAGAACCCAGCGTTCAAGTTCCGGCATATCCGTCGCCTCAACCCGTTCCGCATCGTTGAAATCGTTCAAATTGCCCAGAATAAACCGCATGGAGTTGCGAAGGCGGCGGTAACTATCCGCCACGCCTTTCAGGATTTCATCGCCGATCCGCTGGTCGTTTGTGTAATCCACCTGCGCCACCCAAAGGCGCAGAATATCGGCGCCGTATTGGCGGATAACCTGCTCTGGCGCGATGGTGTTGCCGATGGATTTGGACATTTTCATGCCCTTCGCATCCAGTGTAAATCCAGCCGTAATCACACCGCGATAAGGCGCACAGCCCTTGGTGCCAACGGATTGCAACAACGACGAATGAAACCACCCACGATGTTGGTCTGTGCCTTCAAGATACACATCCGCGATGCCGTCAGGCGAACCGTCGGCGCGGTCCCGAATAACAAACGCATGG
>JAESQH010000224.1 GCA_016765235.1 Paracoccaceae bacterium | reverse complement strand
GTCGAAGTATTCGTCTTTCATCATTTCGGGGCGCAAATCTGGCGGCATGCCACGCAGTGAGATGACGATATGCGGGATGTTTGCGCTTAGCGCCGCAAGTGCCGTGGCCAGTACCGCGCCATCCTGCCAGATGTAGGCAACTTCTGGGCGCATGGCGGTTAAGTGGGGGGTAAGGCGGCGAACGGCCTCGGCTGTTTGTGGCGGCAAAAACTGGAACAGGTTTTCCGGTACATTGGATGGGCCGGCCGGTAGCTCGCTGATCACGGATACGGGTATGTCCGCGTCTTGCAGTTTTGGCAGGAAAAAATCACGCCCGCGTTCAGGGGACAGGGTTGAGACGAAGACCTCGACGGGGCCGGTGTTGCCGATTTGGTCTGAATTCGTGATCGTCTGGCTACGTTTCATTTCAACGGCCAAACGGGTCATTTGGCGTTCAGCGCCACCTGCGCCGAGCGAGCCTGTGATAAACGCGACCCCACCGATATGTGGCGAGATCGACGCAATGGGGGAGCGGTTCTGGAACTGTGCTAGTGCCAGCGACAGGGCTGCCGACGGCGTCAACGTGCGGGTGTGATCAGGCGCGATATAGGTTTCAAACAGCCCTTCGAAAAGGAAAGCACCGAAATCCTCGGAGTAATGCGAAAGGCTGGTTTCAGTGTCTGACATCGCTGCTTGTTGCCCGAAAGCTATCATGGACGCCGTCGGGTTGAACACGGGCAGGTTTAGGGCTTTTGCCGCGCCTTCTACCATCGCGATGTATGCAGCACGGCTGGCGATGGGTTCTTGGTTTTTGGCCAAAGCATTGCAATGAGTAATGAAGATGACGTTTGGCAGACGGTCGCGGATTTCCGATAAATCGCGCGACAGGGTTTCGGGTGTCGCGAGGGTGCGGGTTAAGTTTTGCTGCAAGCATTGGTCACTCTCGTTAAGAGAATGGTAACTTTCTTGCTCGTTCAAGAATACCAGCTTTGCCTCTTCCTGCCCGCCATCCGCCAAGCGCCAGAAATCGCGCGCGCGCAGCTTGTCAGCGAAGAAGTCGGTGAAGTGACGGGTGACGTAATTGAGCTGAACCTGCGTTTCGGCGATCCGTAATTCTTTGGCGGAGGACAGTTCGATAAAATAGATGTCAGACGTGGGATGCGTCGCGCCGTCGAGGGCGTCCATATCGGCGTTTGGCATAAGCAGCGGCAAGATTTCCGGTGGTGGGGAAAATTCGCCCTGAAGGAACCGGATTTGCTGCAAAGCTTCGGCGCTGGTGTGAGTGTAGCCGTAGATACGATCTGTGTTGTTGACCACCGGTTGCGCCAAAGGGGCCGCTTTGAACGGGGTGCTGATCCGGCAAGAGCCGATCGCGGTTATCCTTGTCAATTCTCTCACGGGGACCCTCGATATGATTAACGGTCCGTTCAGATTTGTGGAAATTGGTTAAAAAATGGTAAAATTTGTGGAAAATTTCCGGAAGCGCGTTTTACGTTGCGTCAAAAACAGTGAACGCGCGTTCAGATAATTGACGTCTGCTGCCGCTGCGATAAGGTTGATGGGAACAAGTTTACAGCACATCAACAGTAGGGAGGGGCAGACATGGGCTCCAATATCGATAGCATTCTGGCAGCAGCGCGTCGTCACACCGACGAGGTTATAAAACCAAACGTAAACGCATGGAACGACGCTGCCGTTTGGCCACGCGATGCCTCCGACAAAGCGGGGGAGTTGGGCTTAACAGGGCTTTATGCGCCCACAGAATGGGGTGGGCAGGGCCTGTCGCTGGGCGATGGCATTCAGGTGTATGAGGAGCTTGGCAAAGGCGACGGCGCTTATGCGTTCACACTGTCGATGCACAACATCTGCACGTATGCCACATGCGGATTTGGAACCGATGCGTTCAAAGAAAAATGGGCACGGGATTTGACCTCTGGTAAGAAGTTGGCAAATTTCGCTTTGACCGAACCGCAATCTGGTTCCGATGCGGCAAACATGTATACGCGTGCGGTTATCAACGATGATGGAACATGGACGATCAACGGCGCGAAGGCGTGGGTATCGCTGGCCGGTGAAGCGGATATTTATTTTACCGTTGTGAAAACCAGTGATGAGTCGGGGCATAAGGATATGGCGATGATTGCCATTCCGGCAGATGCCAAGGGCGTTAGCTTTGGTCCGCGCTATGACACGCCATCATATGAATTCCTGCCTCTGGGCGAGATGTATTTTGACAATGTGGCGGTGTCTGAAGACAACATCATTATGGGTGTTGGCACGGGTTTGCAGGGGTCGCTTATGGCGATCGACATTGCTCGGGTCTCGATAGCTGCGGGATGTTGTGGGTTGATTGAAAGCGCGCTGGATTCGGCGTTGGCTTATTCCAAGAACCGCAAGATGTTTAAGGGCGTTAACCTTGATCTTGAAGGCATCCAGTGGATGCTTGGGGATGTGGCGACGGATCTGGTGACCTCGCGCCTGCTGTACAAAGCGGCGGCGAACGCACTTGGCACACCAGAGGGGCCGTTGATGGCCGCCCATGCCAAACGCTTTGTGCCGGATGCGGCTGTAAAAGCTGCCAACACCTGTACGCAAGTGATGGGTGGCATGGGATTGTTGCAATCCTACGGCATGGATCGCCTTAGCCGTTTATCCCAGATGCTGCGAATTGTGGATGGCACGACCGAGGTCAGCCGTGTAGTTATAGGACGAGCTTTGCAAAAACGCGCCGAGGGTCTGCCGGATATTCCGGTGCCCAAAGGTTATGGGGAGAAATAAAATGGGTTTTAATGCTTTAGTAGTGACGCGAGACGAGGATAAGAAAACTTCTGCCTCCATTAAACAGTTAGAAATCAGCGATCTGCCGCACGGCGATGTAATCGTGGCTGTCGAGTATTCTTGTGTGAATTATAAAGACGGTTTGTGTATTGGCCCGGGTGGCGGATTGGTTCGTAACTACCCGCATGTACCGGGGATTGATTTTGCCGGAACCGTCGAGAGTTCCGAGGATCCGCGATATAAAGCTGGCGACAAGGTTGTGTTAACCGGATGGCGTGTTGGCGAGGCGCATTGGGGGGGCTATTCTCAAAAAACGTCGGTCAAGGCCGATTGGCTTGTGCCACTGCCGGATGGCCTGACAACGCGTCAGGCGATGGCGGTTGGTACGGCTGGTTTCACCGCGATGCTGGCGATTATGGCGCTTGAGGATCACGGCCTTGAGAAAAATCATGGTCCGGTGTTGGTGACGGGGGCAGCAGGTGGCGTTGGTTCTGTTGCAACAGCGATTTTGGCGAACCTTGGCTATGAAGTTGCGGCGGTAACTGGTCGGCCTGAAGCTGCGGAGTATCTGAAATCTTTGGGGGCGACGCAGATCGTGGCGCGTGAAGAGATTAACGAAACTACGAAGCGCCCGTTAGAAAGCGAAAGCTGGGCTGGTTGTATTGACGCAGTGGGCGGCGACATGCTGGCGCGGGTTCTGGGCCAGATGAAGTATGGAACGTCTGTTGCCGCTGTTGGTTTGGCAGGTGGCATGGGCTTGCCGGCGACTGTGATCCCGTTCCTTCTGCGCGCCGTGAACCTTCTGGGTATCGACAGTGTAATGCAGCCTTACGACAATCGTGTGCGCGCGTGGCAGCGGATCGCATATGATCTGCCGATGGACAAACTTGAGAGCATGATTCAGCCTGCGACGCTGATTGATTTGCCTGCGTTGGGTAAAGATATCCTTAAAGGGCAGGTAAAAGGCCGTGTTGTTGTGGATGTGAACGCGTAGGCGCTTTTTGAGTATTTTTGAAAGAAAGAAGGCAAATATTGTATGAGCAAACTTGATATTGAATTCGTCCGCGCGCAGTTTCCTGCGTTCAAGGAACCTACACTGCAAGGGCAGGCGTTTTTTGAAAATGCGGGAGGGTCATATACAAGCAAGTTCGTGATTGATCGACTACATTGCTATTATTCGCAACGTAAAGTTCAGCCCTATGCGCCATATGGTGCTTCGAAAATAGCGGGCGAGGAAATGGATGAGGGTCGGACGCGGTTGGCGGGTGTTTTGAACATTCCGACAAATGATCTAAGTTTTGGGCCGTCAACAACGCAAAATATTTATGTATTGGCGCAAGCGTTCCGGCAGATATTGAAAGCTGGCGATGCGATAATTGTTACCAATCAGGACCATGAAGCGAACTCTGGCCCGTGGCGTAAATTGGCCGACAGCGGCATTTTGGTGCGCGAATGGGCGGTGGACAAAGATACGGGTTTCCTTGACGTGGCCGATTTAGCCAATTTGCTGGATGACAAAGTGAAGTTGGTGGCGTTTCCGCATGTCTCCAACATTGTTGGGCAAATCAATCCAGTGGCCGAAATTTGTGCAATTGTGAAGGCGGCGGGTGCCGTTACCTGCGTCGACGGCGTCAGTTTTGCGCCGCATGGATTGCCGGATATTAAAGCGTTGGGCGCAGATATATATTTGTTTTCGGCTTATAAAACCTATGGTCCGCATCAGGGAATTATGTACGTTGATGCCTATCTGGCGAAGCGTCTTCCAAACCAAGCGCATCATTTTAACGCGGGATCGCCTTACAAACGCTTTACGCCGGCTGGGCCGGATCATGCGCAGATCGCAGCCTCGGCCGGGATGGTGGACTATATTGAGGCGGTTCACGATCATCATTTTGATGCGGATGAATCATTGGCGGAAAAGGCGCGTGCGATGCTGAAATTGCAGCAGGCCCACGAAGCCGAATTGATGGCGCCATTATTGGAATACTTGCGCGCTCGAAATGACGTGCGCCTAATCGGAGCGGACAAAGTCGGAGAACGTGTTTCAACCGTGGCGATCGGTCTGAAACGGGCTGCTGAAGAAGTTGCGCGGGATTTGGCAAAGCACGGCATTATGGCGGGTGGCGGTGATTTTTATGCTGGGCGCTTGATAGAAAGGCTTGGCATTAACCCAGAACATGGGGTGTTGCGGCTTAGTTTTGTGCATTATACCACCGCGCAAGAAGTCGAACAATTGATGAAAGCATTAGATCAAACGCTGTGAATCGTTCATCCTTATTGTGGAACAATTACGTTTTAGCTTGATTCCTGTCGCGCCGAGTTTACCCTATCGGAAACACGCACAACGGGAGAGACATCATGCCAACGGCTGCCAAACTGGCTGCATCGATTATGCTAGCTATATCAGGGTTCATCGTGATTGTAGTCGTGGTGAATGTTTATCCAGATGCCGCACGCCGTTCGGTCGGGTTAACCAGTACGGCGATATTTACCGGTTTGATTGTCGGTTGGCGTGGTTTGGGCAAAAGAATTAGCGAAGACGAGGGCAGCGGCATGATGTCGGGGCTTAAATCCGGAGTTGCAATGTTTATCTGGGTGATTTTCCTCTATGCGTTGGAAAATATGATCGCGGGAATCCAGGACAATTTGTACTACCAACCGATGACAGCGCTGTTGGTTATTCCGGCCGGTATGATTGGATTCGGGCAAATGGCTCTGAATGGCCCGCTTATCGGTACGATGGTGGTTTTGGCCGCCATATCCGGAAAAGTGACTAAAACAGCAGATACTCGTTGGAATTGAAGGTAATTTCACCGAGTTTGGGCCTTGTTTCAAACCGGTTTGATTAATAAATCTGTCTGGCAGAGTAATTTCGAAGGATTTACCATGAACCGTTACGCAGATTTACCCCAAGCAGTTGGAAACACGCCGCTAATACGTCTGAACAAAGCCTCGGCGCTGACAGGGTGCGAGATTTACGGCAAAGCGGAATTTATGAACCCGGGGCAGTCTGTCAAGGATCGCGCGGCCTTAAGCATCATCGAGGATGCTATCGCCAAGGGTGACTTGAAACCCGGTGGTACGATTGTCGAAGGGACGGCAGGGAACACGGGAATTGGTTTGGCACTTGTCGGTGCGGCGATGGGCTTCAAGACGGTTATTGTAATTCCCGAGACGCAAAGTCCGGAAAAGAAGGACATGATCAGGCTGGCAGGGGCGCAGTTAGTTGAAGTTCCTGCGGCGCCATATTCCAATCCAAACAACTTTGTGCGGTATTCAGAACGGCTGGCGAAAAAACTGGCAGCAAGTAATCCGAACGGAGTTATCTGGGCTAACCAGTTTGACAATGTTGCCAATAGGCAGGCGCATATCGATACAACTGCCCCTGAGATTTACCAACAAACAGACGGCAAGGTTGACGGATTCATCTGTTCGATCGGCTCCGGCGGTACGCTCGCGGGTGTGGCCATTGGCTTGCATGAGCGCAACAAGGACATCAAGATAGGGTTGGCCGACCCCGACGGCGCGGCGCTTCATAATTTCTACACTAATGGTGTTTTAAAAGGCGAGGGTTCCTCGATAATGGAGGGGATCGGGCAAGGGCGTATCACCAAAAATATTGAAGGGTTGTCGGTCGATTTTTCCTATAATATTCCGGACAGCGAAGCTTTACCCGTAGTTTTTGATATGTTGGCGGAAGAGGGGCTTTGCCTTGGTGGATCCTCCGGAATCAATGTCGCGGGCGCGATGCGGATGGCCAAGGATATGGGGCCGGGTAAGACGATTGTGACCGTGCTGGCGGATTATGGCACGCGTTATCAGTCGAAATTGTTTAACCCTGCCTTCCTACGCGAAAAAGGCTTACCTGTACCTGAATGGTTAAGCGTTGATGGCGCTGCGATGCCGGATGTTAGAGAGTAAATGGTTAACGTGACGAAATTTCTGATTGTCGCCTTGCAGGCCACGTTGATCGCCATGTTTATGTCGAGCGCCGGATTTGCACAAAGTAACAATACGGAATTGGTTAACACGTGGATCGCCACAGCGACGCGTGCGGAAGATGTGCTGGAAACCAATCTGGCCTCAACACCTGCGATGGAAGCACTGCGCGCAGAATTGGTGGAGCAACGAAGCGAGGCTTTGGGGCTGGAAGTAGTTACTCAAAGTAACATCGTACCGCTTCGCACAGAACTTGATGTGCTTGGACCACCGCCAGATGACGGAATCGCGGAGGCTTCGGAAATCGCCGCACGCAGAGCAGTTCTTGAAGCAGAAATTGTGCGTGAAACAGTGCCACTACTGTTGGCACAAGCCGCCTATGGGCGCGCTGACGGCCTGATCCGTGATATTAACGCCGTTATCCGAACGCGGTTCTCCGACACGTTGGTGGAGCTGGGACCGTCTCCGCTGAACCCATCACTATGGCCTGAAGCCTTCGGTGCGATTTCACATTATACCACGCGATTAGTCGGCGAAGTGCGCGATACGATTGCACAGGAAGCAAGCCGGACTTCGTTGATGCAAAAAGCCCCGTTGGCTTTGTTGTTTGCCGGATTGGGTTTGTGGATGTTGATCGGGGCTCGGCGCAGAATTGCCGACTTGGTGAAACGGGGTTTTGCGCAGGGTGGCGAACCCACGTTGTGGCAATCTTCGTTAGCTGATCTGACGCGATTATTGGTTCCAAGTGTGGGCGCGGCGGCGGTGATATTTGCCATTAGAAGCTCCGAACTGGCAGGCATTTGGGGCACCGCAATTATCGATGTGTTGCCGCAAATTGCCTTGGCGTTGATCGCCGCGCCGTGGTTGGGTCACAGCGTGTTCGGGACCGCGCAAAAAGACGAAGGCGACACAGTTGCCCGATCCGGCAACCGAATGAGTGTCTTGTTGGGGATCGTGTATGCGGCGTCTGTGTTGTTGTCCGCACTTACCATCCAAGGAGAGTTCTCAACAGGAACACAAGCGGTGTTGAATTTCCCGCTGGTGGTCATCGCAGCGTTCGTTTTTTATCGACTATCAGGTATCCTTAAGAACGGATGGAACGCTGACCTGAATTCAAACGACGAGACTGAAACATCGGAGTTCGTATTCTCGGCTATCCTGTCACGATTGCTGCTGATATTCGCGATTGTCGCGCCGATTATCGCGGCAATCGGATATTTTGCTGCTGCTCGGTTCCTCGTGTTTCCCTCGATCGTAACACTTGGCCTACTTGCCACCCTTTTGGTGCTGTTCGGCATGATCCGCACGTTTCTGGACTATTGGATTGAAGGCGATGACCATGAACTGCGGCGTGATCAAACGCGGTTGATCCCTGTATTCGTTGGTTTCCTGCTGTCGCTTGGTGCTTTGCCATTGCTGGCGTTGATCTGGGGGGCTCGACCAAGTGATTTGTGGGAAATCTGGGGGTGGTTAAGCGATGGTGTCTCGATTGGCGAAAGTCGCTTTTCGCTGACTGATCTGTTGGTGTTCATTCTCGTTTTCGGAATTGGCTATACGATTACGCGGTTGCTCCAAAAGACGATCCGTAAAACGGTGTTGCCGCGTACAAAGATGGACATCGGCGGTAAATCCGCGGTTCTGACAGGTGTGGGGTATGCGGGTATAACCATTGCCGCATTGGCGGCGATATCGGCCACAGGCCTTGATTTGTCGAGCCTCGCAATTGTCGCTGGCGCATTGTCCGTTGGTATTGGTTTTGGCCTCCAGGCGATTGTTTCCAATTTCGTCTCAGGCATCATCCTGTTGGTGGAGCGCCCGATCAAGGAAGGCGACTGGATAATTGCAGGGGGACACGAGGGGATCGTGCGCAAAATCTCGGTTCGCGCAACATTGGTAGACACGTTTGATCGTTGTGCGGTGGTTATTCCAAATTCCGACCTGATCGCGGGCAGTGTTTTGAACTGGAACTCGCCGGATTTATCTGGTCGCGTAAAAGTACCCATCGGAGTGGCTTACGGAACCGACCCCGAAAAAGTTAAAGCAGTGTTATTGTCGATTGCAGCGGAACAACCGGCCGCGCTAAAATATCCGGCGCCTTCAGTAATATTCAAGGCTTTCGGCGCCAGTTCGCTGGATTTTGAAATGCGTGTTTTCATTCGCGATGTAGGCAACATCTTGTCGGTACGATCAGATATTAATTTCGAGATCGCCCGTCGTTTCGCGCAAGAAGGCATCGAAATTCCGTTTGACCAGCAAGACGTTACGTTGAAAAATGTCGATCAAATCGGGGCAGCGATTAGTACCGCGATAAAGGGAATTGGTTCAGATAGCGTGTAATGCCGAACGGCGTATATGACGCCTTAAACTTGCTCGACCCGACGATCAACAAATCTTATTCCCGATCTGCGCTTATCCCCTTGATCTGGCGTCAAAGGGCGGTATATAGACCCCCAACGGACAGGTGGCCGAGTGGTCGAAGGCGCACGCCTGGAAAGCGTGTAGGCGGGTAACTGTCTCCAGGGTTCGAATCCCTGTCTGTCCGCCACTTAAAATCATTTAGTTGTTTGATTACGAGGCTTTAAGTTGGCATGCCGCGCTACCATCCCCCATTATGGCCGCCATTTCAATTTTGATACAACCTATCTCTGGAGGTTTTCAGTGAAAGGTGCGCCAGTACCGTAAATCCAATTTATTTTGGTGTTACCTTCATGCTCTGCCTCTTCACAAAGCCCATCGTTTTCGCTGTGCCGTGGCAATCCGTTCGCGCCCTTCAATCGTTCTTGGCCCCGTTGACATACCGCCATGAAACTTGCAGCGCCGCCTTCCAGCTTCGCTCAGCAATCGACATGGCGTACCTTTGCGAGTTTTAGCTCCACACCG
>JAESQH010000223.1 GCA_016765235.1 Paracoccaceae bacterium | reverse complement strand
GAGGCCATCATGGGCAATGCAAGATTTAATGAAGATTTCAAACGGGATGCGGTGCATCCACTGTCTGGCAGTGGTTTGCGTGCAAACCATGAGAGGAAAGTTGCGGTGCGAGGGTTGGCGATGAAGGCGGGAGTGGTGATTCGGAGGATCTATCATGCAAGCGCCAAACTTACCTGCCGTTCGTACATGTCGGCCAACCTGGAACAAGGGTCGTATTGTTGGGCAGAAGAGGCCTCTACTCCCCAAACACGTTTGGGCAATCCGCGTTCGATTTGAGATTGTGCACAACCATCGCGATCTGGCTCTGTTCAATCTCGCCATCGATAGCAAGCTTCGGGGATGTGATCTGGTCAAGCTGAAAGTAGTTGACGTTTTTGTAGCCGGGCAAGTGAAGGAGCGGGCTTCAATCACGCAAAGCAAAACGGAAAAACCAGTTCGGTTTGAGATCACAGACGGTACACGAAAATCGCTAGTGCGCTGGATGAACGAACCGGCGATGATCGGGTTTGAATTTCTTTGGCCCGGGCGTTTCCACGAGCGCCTGCACATACCCGCTCGACACCGCGTTCCGGAGGCGCTGGATACAAAACTATGTTCCTATCGACTATGACGCGGGACCCGACAGCACCATCCAGGTCATGCATAATGGCGGTAGTGAAAGTAATCTCGAGTGGAGGGTCTTTGTCAAAGCCCTTAACGATCATCTGACGGATGAGCTTTCCACGGCTGAAGACAGGCTGGTTGGGCCGTGGTTTGTCAAAGCTGCCGAACTGGACGCGGATGGAGCATTGCCGCGCAAGGTTCTGATTTACCTCTGGGACGACCTTCTGCGTCACCACGGACGAGAAGCCGTATTCAACGATAACATCAAAATCTATGGTGCCCTCTTTCTCAAAATAACAGATGGCCAACCTGTATTCTCCGACACCTTTCTTGCCAAACTGGCGTTACTGGCTCCTACTGCGGCCGAAGCCTGAAATGAATTCGCGTCCCGAAATTCTGGTTGACCGCGTAGCGATCAACCAACTGCGAAAAGCGAAGCCTGAAATCGTCAGCTTCCTGATCGATCGGGGCATAGGTAAAACTGACCGGCACCAAACTGTTCATTTTTGCGGACTTGCAGATGCGAGTGGTGAAAATGCTGTATTTTTCCTACCGCGGCATGCCCACAAAAATGCAACCGCAGATTTGAAGACAGCGGGCCTGGCAATGCGCGCACTGGCGCGATACGGACGCGAAGTGGAGAGCCGCAAGGGAATTACCCGTTCAGACGCCGACAACGCCACACTGGCGGCACTGATCGAAGAACTGGCGCAGGATTTTCGTGACAACGGCATTTATTCCGAGCGAGCACGATACGAATCCAGAAACAGCGGCAAACCGGACTGGAAACGAACCATTGCACGAGAAATGCCTTTTCTTACATCGGGTGGTGTTCCCGTGTTTCCGGAAACCCGCACGACCAGAACTCTGGACTCGCACGAGAACCTGCTGTCGCAAATTCAGGCCGCCGTTATGAGCGAAATAATCGAAAAACATTCGTGGTGGCTGGACGGAATCGAGGCCCGCACCGGAGAACTCCGCTCGTTTTGCCAACCGATATCCCCTCGCCTCCTCTGGCCAGGCAGCCTTCGTTCTCTGTTGACGTCACTCTATGCTAACCGGCCCGTGTTTCTGGCCAAAGCCCTGATCGCATACCTTGAAGAGACAGCAGGTAATTCCGACGGAAGTTTTATTTGCGGCGTCGAGGATTTCTCGGCGGTCTGGGAGCACATGCTGCGAAAGGTTATTCCCGGTGTCGAGGAAGGCTGGAATGGCCGGTTGCCCAAACCCGGCTATATCCGGCGCGATGACGGTGTCGTCGAGATTCTGGATCGAGGCATGCAGACCGACATTATTACGCGTGAAGGTAACCACCTTACGATCATCAATGCCAAATACTATAATGCCACGGGTAAAGGCAGTGTCCCGGGCTGGCCAGACATCGTAAAACAACTCTATTACCAGATGTCTCTGATAAAAATCCTTGATAGCGAGACTGTTTCGAATTGCTTTGCCTTTCCAGCCGGACCGGATTCACCGCGCGCGTTTTCCTCTGCCCGGGTTTTTCATTCAAAAGATGAACCCGTTGACGGATTTCCTGTGATCGAGTGCAGATACATCGACATGCTGCTCGTTCTCGAAGCCTATAGCAACGGTCGAAAGATCCAGCTGGAAACGCACCTCCCCGCCTACACTGCAGCGGAAGCCAGAAGCGTTGCTACTTCACCAAGATCGGCACACCGGTAGCTGGAGTACTTATTCACCACCAGCGCACCGTCTGGCCCACGGTATCCGTCGGCAATCACAACCGATGGCGCCACGGCGGGCGTCGCGGCGCCTCTTGCTTGCGGTATCCCGACGATTGTCTTGCAACCGACGATCTACCTTGAAGACCTTAAGCCCTAACTGTTTATGCCGCACTTGCGCAGCGAAGGCATACTGGATTACCCGCCCTTGCGCGCCCCTATCTGGCGGGGAACAGCTATGAGATCGGCACGCCTGATGCGCTGACCTGTGGGGAACTGGCCGACTTGCTGGCAGGGTGCCTTGGGCGACCTGTTACGTTTGAACTACTCACGCCTGCCGCGTTTGGACAACGGATTGGCAGTGCGATAAACAGCCTGGGCGCGGCTTTTGCGCTAACTGACCAACACAAGCGCCTTGGCTAGAATGGGGAGCGACGGCATGGCGATTGATACCGCGGCGCTTGAGGCCACATTTGGTGTCACGCTAACGAAGGTTTCCACGCATATTAAAAGCTGGGGAAAGGCGGCGATATGAGCCAGGAAAAATCCAAACTGATTTATGGCCACGACCCGCTCTGCGGCTGGTGCTACGGGTTGATACCTGCCTTGCGCCACTTTGCTGCCCACCATCCGGAGATCGAGTGTCTGACGTCAGACATTTTTAACGTAGCAAATCTCGGAAGTGGCATCGGTCGTTCATGGCCACTTTTCCGAATATTCATAGGGAATGGCACAAAGGGCGGGAAACTGCCCTTTGCTGCGGATGCGCCCATATGAATAGTTTTTTTAGCTATGCGGACCTTACGTCAATAACGTGGTTCGCAACGATATCAACGCCATAAGAAAATTGACTGCTCACCGTTTTAGAAAAACTCGATGTCTCTGGTTCGAATTTCACTCTCATCGTCGACAGGTTATCAGTTCAAAATTTATCGTTCGATATCATTACTTCAACTAGCCCCGGATATCGAGAACTGCTCAACAGTTTGTCGACCTGCAATTGAAGGAAGCTTTCCGGGACAAAAACAACGTTTTCGGGAAAGAATTTGTTAAGTTTCAGTGGAACGGTTACATATGCGCCGTTGCTGCTTATTGTGGCTTTGTAGTCGTCAAATTCGTGTCCGTTTTGCGTTTCGAAATTCATTTCGGCAAAAGAACCGCCACCTAACTTTGGCAGAATTTTCGAACGTGTTGATATGGTACCTGAACTAAATTTGTCGTCCCCGGTTATCAGGAAATACGATCCTTTCGGCGCTTCTGATGCGTAAAACTTTATTGCTCCTTTATCCATATGTTCGGATTTACTCGGCAAACCGAAGGTGAAGCCCATGTCATCTTCAGCTTTCAGGTTGAGCTTTTGATACCCCTCTACCGTTTGTGTAATTTCGATTAAAACGTCGTCGGGAGTATGTGGACCAAACATATTACCCATCGTCAAAGCAATTGTATTCATCACGTCAATCGCAGTTTTATCATTCGGCGGCGCCGGTCTGACTACTTTAACTTTTTGCACGCGACCTTCGTTATTGGTGTAGGTACCCGCTTCCTCTCCGTAAGACGGCGCGGGCAGGATTACTGTTGCACGTTTAGTGGTTCGGCTAAAAAATGCATCTTGCACTACAAGGCATTTTGCGTTCATTGCAGCTTCATAGCATTTACCGGTTGAAATTCCCCCAATTGGATCTGCGCCTAGTACATAGACCATGTCCGGTTCGGTATTGAATGCAGAACCATCCGGCGAAAATTCTGGCAAGCAACCCATATCCCAAAGTCCCAATTGGTTAGGGCGGTCAAATAAAAACTGCACCGAGACGGTTTTCCCATCCGCTTCAAAGCGGTGTATAGCTTTATCAATCCAGTCAAGGCAGTAATGGGCATTTTTAGTCCGGAGAAACTCGGTTCCAATCAAAAGCGTGACGCTTTTGGCGCCAACGATCAGTGGTAGGGCATGGTTGACAAACTCTGTGAAATTTTCACTGGTTGCAAGTTCGCCCTTCGTTAAGGCTTCCATCAGAGTTCCTTCCAAACCGGGGAGAAGCCGCAATGTTGCACCGGCGATATCATCGAGTCCGCTTGGTCTGGAAGAAGCGATTAGCAGCGTATTTTTTTTGTCCCGAAGCGTTGTGCGGGTCAGATAACCTGAAACTGGATTTTCGTCTGTGATGTTTGATCCCAGCACGATAACGCAATCTGCGTTTAGAATATCCTGCAATGGTTTTCGGCTATAATGTTGAGTGATCACATTTCGCAATGCCTCAACTGTGTCCGGATTGCCAAATGCTAGGTCTTCAAAACGGCTACTTGAATAAATGGCATTAGTTTTAAACACTTCACGCATCAATTTTTGAAACATATAGGCTGTTTCGTTGGTTTGGCGCGGCGATATTTGCCCATGGATATGTCCGTTCGTGTTGTGGATATTCTTGGCCGCGTTAGCAATAAATTCTATTGCTTCATCCCATGACACAGCCAATAAAGCGCCGTTTTTGCGGATCATCGGTTCAGTAATACGTTGGCCACCGTCAATAAAGTCAAAACCAAAGCGACCTTTAGCGCACAGCAACTCACCGTTCAGGCCGGTTTCGTATTTGCTTTTGACTCGCATCAACTGACCGTCTCGTGTTTCCGCCGTCAAACTGCAACCAGTGCCACACATAGCGCAGATGGTTTCGGTTTGTACCATATCCCACGGGCGGGCTTTGTAACGGTACGGAATGCTCATCAGGGCGCCCACCGGGCAGACCTCGATACAGTTCCCGCAATGACTGCAATCTTTCAGGCTGTCGCCTACGCCGGTTATTTCGGAGTCCAGACCCTTCTCGGCGGTGCCCAAGGCCACGTCACCGACAACTTCTTCGCACATGCTGACGCACCGTTGACACTGGATACAACGGTTAGCGTTAAACACGATTACATCATTCAGATTTATGTCGTCAGTTCTGAAAACACGTTTGTCGTCATAAAAACGGGAATCCCCTTTGCCGTATTCAAACACCGTGTCTTGAAGTTCGCATTCGCCACCCTTGTCGCAAATCGGGCAATCCAGCGGATGGTTGGCCAGTAGAATTTCCAACATATCTTCGCGGGCACCGACGACTTTATCAGATCGTGTATGGACCACCATGTCATCTGAAACGACGGTCGCGCAGGCTGGCTCCAGCTTACGTCGCCCCTCGATTTCGATAAGGCACATTCGACAGGATGCAAGTGTTGTTAGTCTGTCCTGAAAACAAAATGTCGGAATTTCAATTTCGATGGCGCGGGCAGCGGACAGAATGGTTGTGCCGGGCGCAACCTCGATTTCTTTTCCGTCCAGCACAAATTTAGTCATTTGTTCAGCTTTCGTATTATGCGGATATCGACCGACTTTTAATTAAGGCGTCATACTCGTGTGGAAAATGTTTCAACGTCGCCCTAAGCGCCCACGCTGCCCCGTCGCCAAGCGCACAAAAGGTCATGCCGAAAATCCCACCGCATATGACTTCGAGTTGCGCGGTGTCGTCAGGTGCGCCATCACCTGCTTCGACGCGATTCAGGATTTTTGCTGCCCAAGTAAGCCCTTCGCGGCAGGGAGCGCATTTACCGCAACTTTCATGACTGAAAAATTCGGTTATACGTCGGGCAACAGACGGGATCGACGCGGTTTCATCCAATGCGATTACACCCGCCGAGCCCAACATGCTGTCGATCGCTGCCAAAGACGCAAAATCCATCTGCACGTCAAAGCCACTTAGCGGGATCATCGGGGCCGATACACCTCCCGGAATCGCTGCCTTGAATTTTCCCGTTCGCGCGCCTTGACCGTAGTTTTCCAGCAAATCACCCAGCGATATATCCATGGGCAGCTCGTAAACTCCCGGCTTTTTCAAATGACCGCTTAAACAATACAATTTTGGCCCCGGTGCATCTACAGGACCGATGGAGGTAAACCAGTCAACGCCTCGGCGGAAAATATGCGGAAGGCAGGCAAAAGTTTCGACATTATTTACTACGGTCGGGCACTCATAAAGCCCTGCAACTGCGGGAAAAGGTGGTTTTAACTTCGGTTGACCACGTTTGCCTTCGATAGATTCAAGAAGTGCTGTTTCCTCGCCACAAATATACGCACCGGCACCGATGTGAACGTACATGTCCAATGAAAATCCGCTGCCCAGAATATTCTTACCCAGATACCCAGCGGCATAGGCACCCGCGATCGCTTCTTCGACCTTGCTAATGGAAAGGTAGTATTCACCGCGTATATAAACATATGCAACGTTGGAATTAATCGCATAGGCCGCGATTATCATGCCTTCGACCATCTGGTGCGGGTCCCGCTCCATCAGTAGGCGGTCCTTGAAGGTGCCCGGTTCACCCTCGTCTGCGTTGCAACACAGGTAGTGGGGCTTTTCACTGTCTTTGGGCACGAAACTCCATTTCATACCTGTGGGGAAACCGGCACCGCCACGACCGCGCAAACCGGAAGATTTCACCTGTTCGATAACTTCGTCAGGCGAGCAGGTGTCCAGCACTTTTCGCAGCCCTTGGTAGCCACCGGATTTTTCGTAAACTGCGATATCGCAGGCATCGGGGTTGCGGATATTTTTCAACAGAACTTGCTCGTTCATCCTGCGACCTCCTCGATGTCGTTTTCAAGTTGGTCGAGAATCTCAGCCACCCGTCCATCAGTAAGATTGTTGTAGTATTTTTCGTTAACAATCATCACGGGTGCTACATCGCATGCGCCAATGCATTCCACGCTGGAAAGTGTAAACAATCTGTCGTCTGTGGTTTCGCCGGTTTCAATGCCTAAACGATTTTTAATGTTTGCCAGCACTTCATCCGCGCCAAGCAACATGCAAGACACGTTTGTGCAAAACTGGATGTGGTATTTGCCCAATTCTTTGCGATTATACATCGAGTAGAAACTGGCAACTTCGAAAACCCATATCTCGGGTACGTCCAGCATTTCCGAAATCGCTTGATAGACTACTTCGTCCACCGTCCCGTATTTGTCCTGCGCCAGATAGAGTGCTGGCATAATCGCACTGCGCTTGCTGGGATAACGCTTTGCGACCTCTTTAACTTCGTCAGCCATTTCCGCGGTGATCGAGGCGATATTCCTGTCGGTCGTCATTTGTCCACCTCCGCCATAACCGGATCAAGACTGCCGAGCATGGCGATCACGTCTGCGAGGTATTTGATATTTGTGGTGCGTTCGGTCAGACATTGTAAATTCACGAAAGACGGCGCGCGGACCTTGAAGCGGAACGGTTTTTCGCTTCCGTCCGATATGATGTAATAGCCAAGCTCCCCTTTAGGGGCCTCTATTGCGGTATATACCTCGCCGGCTGGAACTTTGAAGCCAAAGGCCGACAGTTCAAAATGGTGAATATGGGTTTCCATCGATCGGGTAAGTAAATCTTTGTCGACCGGAAAAGCTATCTTGGGGTCGTCGATCAGAATCGGACCTGTCGGCATTTGTTGCACACATTGTCTGATCATTTTTACGCTTTCGCGCATCTCGTCGAGGCGGCATTTCCAGCGATCGTAGCAATCACCATCTTTGCGTACGATCACATCAAAATCCAGCTTGTCGTATATTTCGTAAGGCGCATCGCGGCGAATGTCCCAGTCAACGCCGGAAGCCCGCAGATTTGGGCCACTTAAGCCCAGCGCAATCGCATCTTCGCCGGTGATATTGCCGATGTTTTCGACGCGTGCCAAAAATATCCTGTTGTTTAACAACAATTTTTCATAGTCCGTTATACGGGCCAAAAAAATGTCGCAAAATTCGAGAATACGTTCGCCGCAACCGTCGGGTAGGTCTTCGCGTACACCGCCCACACGGCAATACGATGTGTGCATTCTGACGCCGCTGATCATTTCCATCAGGTCCATAACCATCTCGCGGTCTCGCATGGTGTATAGCAATGCAGTCATCGCACCCACATCCAATGGCAGCGCACCGGTGATGAGCAAGTGGCCGGAAATGCGTGACAGTTCCGCCATTAGAACTCTTATGTATTGTGCGCGCACTGGTGCTTCGATGCCCAGTAGCGCCTCGACAGCCAGTGCGTATCCAAGGTTATTAGAAGGCGGGCAAAGGTAATCGAGCCGGTCAGTTAGTGGAAATATCTGTGTGTATGTAAACCGTTCAGCCAGTTTTTCGGTGCCCCGATGGAGCAAGCCGATATGGGGTTCGATGCGTTCAACAATCTCGCCATCCATTTGTAGCAAGAGCCGTAAAACCCCGTGCGTGCTTGGGTGTTGCGGGCCAAGATTCATCAAGACTTCGCGTGATAAACCTCCTTCGGTTTTGATTTCCTCGACTACGGTTACATCGGTCATTTGGGTGCCCCACCGGATTCGGGATCGGCGCCAAATGGGTTGTATTCATCCTTGTATCCACGCAGCGGAAAATCTTTACGCATAGGAAAGCCTTCAAATTCCTCCCACATATAAATACGTCGCAGGTCAGGGTGGCCCTCGAACACAATTCCGTACATGTCATAGGCTTCGCGTTCGTGCCAATTTGCGGTAGTCCAGACAGGTACAATTGTGGGCGCAACGGGGGGGTCGGGCAGCGTGCATTTTATACGGATGCGCCAATTGTAGGGAATGGAATACAGATGATAGACCAGCTGGAAGCGCGGTGTTTTTGGATGAAAGTCGACACCACAGATATCAGCCATAAAGTTGAATTTGTATTCAGCGCTGTCGCGTAGATAATAACACAACTCCACCAGATCGCTTGGCGCAACTTTTACGCAAGGCATGTCGGTTACAGTGGTATCAAGCGAAACTCTGCCATCAAAATGCGAAATAATATCATCGATTGGTAATATTTGCGCCATCACGAAAGAACTGCTTCATCGGATGGCTTTTCAGCCCGCAAAACACGTGTACCGGTGATCTTTTCTTGCAGCATTACAAATCCGTGCAGCAATGCTTCTGGTCGCGGCGGGCAGCCAGCCACGTGGATGTCAACGGGAATGATACGTTCAACGCCCTGCACCACAGCATAAGTATTATAAACACCGCCGGATATTGCACAGGTGCCCATTGCAATAACGTAGCGCGGCTCCGGCATTTGATCGTACAGGCGGCGCACGATAGGGGCCATCTTTTTGGTTACCGTGCCAGCCACAATCATAACGTCTGATTGTCTGGGCGACGGGCGGAACACCACGCCAAACCGGTCCAGATCATAGCGAGCACACCCCGCTGAGATCATCTCAATAGCGCAGCAGGCGATGCCAAAGGTTTCTGGCCAAAGCGAGGATTTCCGACTCCAGTTGATGATCCTGTCAGCCGAAGTGAAAAAGACGTTGTCTTGAAATCTGTTGTTCAGGACTCCCATTCAAGTGCTCCTTTTGCCCATGCGTATATAAACCCGACCAGCAGCAGAACGATAAACACGAACATTTCAATGTAACCGAACAAGCCCATGTCGCGTAGCACGACGGCCCACGGAAACAGGAACATCGTTTCAACATCAAAGATGACAAACAGGATTGCAATGACGAAATATTGGACTTTGAATTGCCCTGCGGAAGCTTCGCCAACGTGGTCGACGCCACATTCATAAGGGCGGTTTTTTTCGGGATAAGGGTTGTCGGGCCGCACAAGTTTTGAGACCGCAAGAATGAGCGCCGCCAACCCGATGATGAGGGCGATCATGATGAAGACCGGTAAGAAATCAATAGGCATAGCAAAGCATCCTATTTTAAGAGCCTGCATCCTCCTTGGGAGGCGTGATTATTAAAGCGATCATGACGTTGAATCTGTCATTTTCACCGATACTACAGTATTTTAGTCCAAATTGCACTCTTTCCCCCTCAACCCATTCCTAATAGAGCCGCACTGCGCGCAGCTTCCAGCAACCAAGTCGGAAATATCCCTGTCAGAACAGTTCCCAGAACTGTCACCGCCAGTACAATCTGCATCGGCAGGGTTATGTGAATGTCCGGTTTAACACTTGGCTCATGCACATACATCAGCATGATTATGCGCAAGTAGAACCATGCCGCGACTGCACTTAGAAGCACCGCGATAACCGCAAGCCAGATGTAACCAGTCTCTATTAACGCCAAGAGGACATAAAACTTCACAAAGAAACCACCAGTTGGCGGTATCCCCGCCAACGAAAACAGGAAGATCATGGTCATCAGTGCAAGCATCGGGTGTGTTTTGGACAATCCGGCGAAAGACTCGATAGGTTCGCCGAATTTCACGCCTTTGTTCAACAGAATGATTATAGCGAACATGCCAAGGTTCATGAATGTGAACACCACCACATATTGCATGATACTGGCGACACCGTTCGCCCCGCCCGCGATTAGCCCCAGCAATAAAAATCCTGCATGAGCAATCGACGAATAAGCGAGCATACGTTTAATGTTGGTTTGCACTAGCGCCGCCAAACTACCGAGCGCCATGCTCAGTATCGCAATACCAGAGACGCCAAGCAGCCAGATGGGCGAGAGGACAAACAATTCGTCCAGAAAAATGCGCAGTATTACTGCAAACGCAGCCGCCTTAGCCGCGACGGACATAAAGGCGGTGATCGGCGAAGGGGCACCCTCGTAAATATCTGGCACCCACATGTGAAAGGGCACAGCGCCTACTTTGAAAAGAAGCCCAACCAGCATGAATAATGTCGCCATCAACAGCATTGGATTATCAAAGTCCGGTGAGAATAAAGCTTCGGCGATAGCATCAAGGTTAGTGGTTCCACTCAAACCATAAAACAGCGACATACCATATAGCAGGATGCCCGACGAAAACGCGCCGAGGATGATATATTTCAGCGCCGCTTCATTCGAGCGCGCATCGGCTTTGAGGAATCCCACCAACACATAAATCGAGATAGCCTGTAGTTCGATCCCGACATAAATTATCAGCAGATCCGTCCCCGAAACCATAATCATCGTGCCCACAAGCGCAAACAACAGCAGTACGTAATATTCGCCTTTTACGACGCCTTCTTTAACCAGATATTTGCCGGACATCAGAACTGTCAGAGCTGTCGCCAGATACAACACCATCTTGAAATACTTTGAGAAACTATCCACGACGAACATGCCTGAATACTCACGTTGCGAGCTTTCCGGAAGGGCAAAGCTCATGCCAGCAGCAAGTGCGATGATGATAATACTTAGGCTTGCTAGCAGGTTTTCCTGCCGCGCGTTTGGAAGCAACGAGATCATCAGCGCCGCACATGCGCCGATGATTACGATGATCTCGGGGCCGGACGCTAGCGCCGAGCCTGCGATCAGGGTCATATCCATAGTGTTCCCCTCATCCGCCTGCACCAGTTACGGCTAGCTGTAAAAGGAGGTTCTCTAATGTGGGCTGTAAAATAGTCAGAAACGACTTCGGATAAAGCCCCATCCAGAAAACGAAAATTAACAAAGGAACGGCGCAGAGGATTTCGCGATTGTCCAAATCCCAGATTTTGTTGTCGTCAGGTACTTTGACCGGTCCTAAAAGCACTTGTCTGTATATCCCCAGCAAATACGCCGCTCCGATCAAGGCGCCGACAACACCGGCACTCGCAGCCCAGCCGTTCACCGCAAATGTTCCTGACAAAACCAGAATCTCGCCGACAAACCCGTTGGTGCCGGGAACGGCCATAGAAGACAGTAGGAACGTTGCAAACAGGATGCCGAACAAGGGCACAGCTTTGATCATGCCGCCGTATTGGGGGATTTCGCGGGAATGGGTGCGCTCGTATATTAACCCGACAAACAGGAATAAGGCGCCCGTGGTTATGCCGTGATTGAACATCTGTATAACCGCACCGGACATCCCGTTCACATTCAACGTAAACAACCCGAGCGTGATGAAACCCATGTGGCTGACGCTGGAATAGGCCACCAGTTTCTTGATGTCCGTTTGCGCAAGCGCCAGCAGGCCGCCATATACAATCGCCAACGCTGAAAGTGCGATCATCATCGGCGCAAAATACTGAGAGGCGTCGGGCAGCATTGGCAGGGAAAACCGGATAAACCCGTAAGCCCCCATTTTCAAAAGCACCCCGGCGAGGATGATACTACCCGCGGTTGGCGCTTGCACATGGGCGTCTGGTAACCATGTGTGGAATGGCACCATCGGTATTTTGACGGCGAAGGCAATCAGGAAGGCGATGAATACTCCGGCCTGCACTTTGAACGAATATTCTGCTGCCATAAGGGCCAACATATCAAATGTGCGCCCACCCTCGAAATAAAGCACAAGGATGCCAATCAGGAACAGCAGGCTTCCGGCGAGCGTAAAGAGGAAAAACTTGAAAGCCGCATATATCCGATTTTTGCCGCCCCATATACCGATGATCAAATACATCGGTATCAGCATCGCTTCCCACAATACGTAAAACAGGAAAACATCGAGCGCGCAGAAAACCCCGATCATCATGCTTTGGATTGCAAGTAAGCTGGCCATGAACTCTTTGACGCGGTGCTTGATCGAATTCCACGAGGCCAGCACGCAAATCCAGCCCAGCAGGGCGGTCAGGAAAATGAACCAGACGCTAACCCCGTCAATCCCCAACCGATACCCGATGCCTAACGAGGGCACCCATTCACGGCTCTCGCGAAATTGCATATCGGCGGTTGAGGTGTCAAAGGCGACTAGAAGCCAGACGGCAATCAGGAAATCAACGAACAACACTATTAATGTGAACCAGCGTACAACAGCGTTGGTACGCAGGAACGGCAATATAATGACTGCGATTGCAGGGAGGAATATCAGAACACTGAGAATGGGCAGTTCCATCACACCCCCCCGGTTCCGAATAGCATGAAAATGCCGACCATGGCGATCAACCCGAGAATTATGGCCAACCCGTAATGAGATACAATTCCGGTTTGTAAACGCCGAAATCCTTCGCCGCTTCTGCGCGCTGTATTTGCGACACCGTTAACCGCGGCATCCACTATATTTGTATCGAGGCGCAAACTTCGTTTCGACCACCGGTGTAATGTTCTAAGGGCGGGTCCGTCGCCTAGTGTGATCAAAAACTGCTCCCATCGAAGAACCGGTTTATTTGCGAACCAGACAAACCATTTTGCCCCGCGACGATAGAACCAGTCTGTATCAACGCTAATAGTGTTTTCAGGATCGAGGTATTTGAGGAACAGCACAAACGCCAACAACGTGAACATCAGAACACCAAGTGTCTCGGTTATATGCGTGGCAGTGTAGGGTTCGAATTCGACCGGGTACGGCAACAGATTATACAGAAGCCCTGGAAATACGCCGATGCCGACGCAGAAAATGGCCGCGATACCCATCGCGAAAAGCATGTTTTTGGGTGGTTCAGATGGTCGTAGGCCACAGTCTTTGCCAAAGAACATGTAGTAAGGCAGTTTCAGCCCTGTGTGCAGGAACGTGCCTGAAGATGCGACCGTTAACAATAACGCAGCCGTTGCCGAATAATCCCCCGCCGCCGCGGCAATAATCATGCTTTTGCTCACGAAGCCGCTGAAGAATGGAAACGCGGAAATCGCCAGTGCGCCAACCATATAAAGGGCGACCGTCCACGGCATCGTTCGATACAATCCGCCGAGCTCGGTGAGTTTTCGCCGGCCTGTCATGTGGATAACCGCGCCGGCCCCCATAAACAAAAGCCCTTTGTAAAGGATGTGGGCGAATGCGTGGGAGGCAACACCATTGATCGCCATCTCGGTGCCGATGCCAATACCGGCGATCATGTATCCTACCTGACTGACAATGTGATATCCCAACAGGCGTCTACTGTCGTTCTCGAGCACCGCAAAAACCACGCCGTATATCGCCATCCCAACACCGAACCACACCAGTATTTCGGCACCCGGATACGTTCGGAGCAGTACGTAAACCGCAGTTTTGGTTGTGAATGCGCTTAGAAATACGGCACCTGTTACGGTGGCCTCGGGATAGGCATCTGTAAGCCATGCGTTCAGTGGTGGGACGGCGGCGTTCAACATGAATGACACCAGGATCAGCGTATAGGCGAGGCTGCCGCCCTGTCCGTATTCCAGCGGCCCGAACAGGAACGATCCCGTCTGAATGCCGTGCAGTACGATTCCGCCAAACAACATCACACCACCGGTTACATGGACCATAAGATAGCGAAATCCTGCCTTGATCGCGGGCTGCGTTTTCGAGGCAAAAATTAGGTAAGCCGACGCAAAGGCCATTATTTCCCAAGAAACCAGAAGTGTGAACCAATCGCCCGCGAAAATGACTCCGAACGCGCTGCCGATATACAAGAATGCCGAGACCCTTTGCCCTGTGTCTGTAATGTGCAGGCTGTAGAGGTTTCCGATAAACGCCATGAACGCAAAGACCCAGCCAAATACAAGTGAGAGTTTGTCGACCTTGAACAACACCAACTCGATGCCAGCGAAATTGATGGTTCCGTTCACGCCCGGGGTAAGTTGCGATACTTCAAGAATAACCAGCAACGGGACAATCAAAGACAAGGACTTTTGCCATGCGCCTTTGAACAAGGGCAGTACCAGCCCCCCGACGATCATCAATAGTGCAGGATGGAACCATTCAATCATAATAGTCCTCATCTTTCATAATACCGCCTTTATGGCCGATAAACTTGCTGATGAATATGATTGCGGCGCAACTGGCAAAACCAAAAGCAGCGCCCCAGCCGGGAATGGCATCCCAGAAGTTTTCGGTTTCGTGGCGATCGATCAGAAAGTCTGCAATAACGATCAATGCCAAAATCACGAGCAACAGCCGCCAACGTATGCGGGTGTATTTTGAATCTCCGAAAAAGTTAACAAGTTTTGCGATCATGACATACCTGTCCCACGCATAACTGCACGCGCCAGTTCAAGGAAGTAGTCTGGATACAGGCCCAATATCAGCGACAGTATCGCAGTGATAACTAGCGGAATTGCGACCATCGGAACTTCCTTCACGCTTTCCATCGCGACCAGTTCGGGGTTGGAGGATTGCGCCTCCTTCTCGAAAAACGCTGTGTAAGTGACGGGCAGAAAATAAGCCGCGTTCAAGATGGCACTGACTAGAAGCACTGCGAGGAACACCATTTCTTTGGCTTCAACGGCACCTGTAACCAGATACCACTTGCTGATAAAACCTCCGGTTGGCGGGATTCCGATCATGCCGAGCGACCCGATAAAGAATGCCGCCATGGTCCATGGTAATCGCTTGCCGATTCCGGCGAGGTCGCTGATATTGCGACGATGTGATGCGCAATAAATGGAGCCAGCACAGAAAAACAATGTAATCTTGGAAAACGCGTGAGCAGCGATATGGGTTATGCCCCCGATTACAGCCAGCGGGGTCAGCATGGCAGCACCAAGGATGATGTAGGACAATTGGCTGATTGTTGAGTAGGCAAGACGAGCCTTCAGGTCATCACGGGTTAACGCGTAGATCGACGCTGTGATGATAGTGAACGAGACAAGATAGGCCGTCGCAATTCCCAGCCCTAGATTGCCCATAACATCAATACCCATGACATGAAAAATGACACGGAGGACGCAAAAAACCCCCATTTTGACCACAGCCACTGCGTGAAGAAGCGCACTGACGGGGGTCGGGGCAACCATCGCGGCGGGTAGCCACGCGTGAAAGGGCATGATTGCGGATTTGGCAAACCCGATTAGGTAGCTGAAATAGATTGCGATAAGAATGAAGTCGGACGCATCTGAACCTTTCAGTAATCCTTCGGGCATGAAATCCATTGAACCGGCCACTTGATACGTGAGCGCGAGAGCCGCCAACAGGAAGGATTTGGATGCTCCGACCAGATATACGATATAGCGCCGGCTGCCTTTCCAGCTCTCTTTGTTTTCCTTGTGGTAGACCAGCGGGTAGGTAACGAGACTTAACACCTCGTAAAAGATCACCAGCGTGAACAGGTTTGCAGCGAATGCTCCGCCAATGGCGGCAGACAGCGATACGGCGAAAGACGCGAAAAACCGGGTCTGGGAACGTTCCTTCTGATTTCGCATATAGCCGATGGAATATATGGCGGCGAGTATCCACAGCAGGCTCGATACGGACGCGAAAACCATGCCAAGGGCATCAACGCGAAAGGCGAAATCTACGCCCGGCAGGATTTCGAAGAGGGTCAGATCAAGCGTGCTTCCAGCCAGTACCAGTGGCGCCATGGAAATCACGATAAAGAATTTCAGAATTGCAGCTATAACAGAAGTGGCGTCGCGTAAATTCGGGCGATTGTGCATGTATAATATCAATACCGCTGCCACGAGCGAAGTAGCAATGGCCAGAACCGGTCTTATGGATAACAAATAATCCAACCTTCAACCCTTCAAAATAGCTAAATCTTCCACTTCCAACGAATGTTTGTTTCTTAAAAGCGCCACTAGAATACCCAGCGCAACTGCAACCTCTGCTGCTGTTATGGCGATGACGAATATGGCAATTATCTGGCCGCGTAGGTCTTGCAACTGGTGACCAAAGGCCAACAGATTAATATTTACACTGTTCAACATGAGTTCGAGCGACATCAGCACAATCAAAACATTGCGCCTTAGCAAAACGCCTGCCGCGCCGGTGACAAACAATATGGCCGCGAGGATAAAATACCAGGACACCGGGATCATTTTGCCACCCCGCTGGATACTTCGTCTTTCGT